>NZ_JBANSN010000008.1:0-207685 GCF_037070215.1 Vreelandella arctica
CGGCGATTCCGGAAAACTGCCCAAAATCGGTCACGATAAAACGGAATGCGCGGTCACCATCATCCAGAACAGACGGTCACGTTCAAACGGAATGGGCGGTCACGATAGGGCGGAATACGCAGTTCTTATGACCGGAGAGGCGCATGTCTTATTTTTTGCACACTCCTAACACCAATCAGCTACTTGCGTCGCTACCAGACGTTGAGCGGTATGCCTTGATGGCTGACTGTGAAACCGTGGAACTTGCCTTTGGCAAAGTGTTATTCCAGCCCGGCGATACGATCACCCACGTTTACTTCCCCATCGATAGTTTTATTTCACTCATTGCAGTCATCAATGGTGGCATCCGGCTTGAAGTCGCGATGGCAGGCCGAGAAGGTATGCTGGGCACCTCGCTGGTGCTAGGTATCAATGAGGCGCCCCTCCTTGCATTGGTTCAGGGCTCGGGGACCGCCTTGCGTATCAGCGCTGCCCGCTTCCAGTGGCTACTTGAGAAGGGCCCTGTGCTGCATCAACGGTTAAATAAGTACCTCTATGTGGTGATGAATCAGCTAGCGAAATCAGTGGCCTGTAACCACTTCCATCAGATTGAAGCCCGGCTCGCCCGCTGGCTGCTGATGACGGAGGATCGCGCTAACTCTGCTCAATTGCAGCTGACCCATGAGTTTCTCGCCATGATGCTCGGTGTCCGGCGTGCCGGGATTACGCTGGCAGCGTCCGCCCTTCAGGCCCGTAGCTTAATTCGTTATCACCGTGGCGCAATCGTCGTGCTTGACCGACCGGGCCTGATTGAGACGGCCTGCGAGTGCTACACCGAAGATTGCGCACTATATGCCAGAGTAATGAAGTCATTGTAAAAGAAAAGAGAAGTAGCGCTCTGACCTCTCTCCCAAGCCCTTTTATCCAGCAACATGAACCGACTACATATTCGTTCAGACGGATGTCTCGGTTGGAAGAGAAAGGACGAATAGTTACGTGTGAGCAAAATGTAGACCTCACACTATAAGTGCTGACAAATGAAAAATGCTCAGATAATGCAGAGCAAGCGCCTTAGACGAAGCTTTACATTATCTGAGCCATTCGAGCAGAGCGTTGTACGTTGGCACTATCTTGAGTGTCTAAGCGATGGTGGAAAGAACCAACCGGCCACCGCTACCTTACGCAGTAAGATCCCAGAAATGCGCTATATGGCGGGTCGAAGAAATACCGACTTCCAGCATATACTTGCCTTCTTCCCCGAGGCCGTCTTCCCCCTCAGCCATGATCGGCGTACCGTGCCCCATCTTGCCGATGATGTATTCCTCGATCACCTCCCGCCTGTCCGCGTTGCACCAGACCTGTCGGGGAAAACCATCTACCTGCTCAACTCGGGTCGGTGGCCCTTCGACCTCGTGAATCTTCTGCCACTGTCGAACGATAGAATCAGCGTTGGCATTGTCTACAGTCGAATCGCTGCCACCATGCCAGACCGAAATTGTTGGCCAAGGGCCGTCAAATGTCGACGCTCCACGCACAAGCGAGTCGAGCTTGCTATCCGAAGGGCCGCCATATCCTTTCATGCGAACCATCGCTTGCATCAGAGTGTCCGCGCTGCGGTAGGGTAGTCCAGCGATGATCGCACCTCCCGCGAATACCTCTGGATAGGTCGCCAGCATCACAGATGCCATTGCCCCACCCGAGGACAACCCCGTGATGTACACACGTGTTGGGTCGATACAGTGATCCTCAACGACCTGATTGATCATATGACGAATAGAGAGTGGTTCGCCTCCGCCACGGCGGGTGTCGCCAGTCTTGAACCAATTGAAGCTGCTAAGAGCGTTATTGGTTTTCCTCTGCTCCGGATACAGAAGCGCTATCCCGCATTCATCGGCGAGAGTTGACCAGCCTGATCCGTGATTATAGCTCTCAGCCGACTGGGTGCTGCCGTGTAGAACGACGACGAGTGGCCCATTCTTCTGAAAATTCTTCGGGATATAGGTGTCTGCATGCAACGACCCAGGGTCAGTTCCGAATTTTTTTAACGCGGTCAGACGATTGTGGGTATCTGAAGATGTCGTCATAAAACCTCCTTTGCCAGTTTAGTTTGGCTCATAATGCTACCCGCAAAGAAAGACCGCTCTGGAAAGCCTTATTCTGGGTAGTTCTTTCTGAATTTTAAGCTGAATCCTTCTCTTCGATTGCAGCTGAATAACAATGTATAGGTATCTATGTGATTGCTAGTATGCCCTCCAAGGGTCCTGCCACTTCAGATCGATCGCTGAAATAGCGCACCTTGATTAGCTTGGATTCAGGGTCTGGATGCCTTCTCTTCACCCTGAGCAGATCTCGGACTCAGCGCCACCGCGAATAACACAAGGCCCACCGTAGCAAGGAAGATTCTCGCACTAAGCGAATCCTGGGCGGTGAAAGCCAAAAGCAAGGCTATCGTTCCAAGCGTTAGCACAAAAATGATTTTCATGACATTTTCCTTACCGCGGATCACTTTAATGCTAAGCCTTCATGCCGTGGAGAATGAGTTGCCCCCTCCCTCATCTCGGTGCTCTTACTCGAACCATTGCTCGTAAATGCCCATCGCAGCACTACAGATATGGTTACTCATCATTAGTAATGAAAGTTGATGGGCCATGCTGTTAGCATCTGCCGGGGCGAGAGTAGAGATTATTCGTCAAAAACAATGTCAGGTGACGATACCTAATGCCAAGGACAACAGCAGGACGAAGAATGGAATACTATTATTACTATGAGAAAGGGGCGCTGAATCCTTACAGCGCATAGCGCAACATCCTTGTTTAGGCATTTCCTTTGCCAAACTCTCTCTTAGGATGACGCCTACAGAAAGCACTCACCGTGCGCTTACGCACATAGCGGCAAAGAATTATCAAAAATCAAGGTCACTTAAATTAACTACTCTGAGAACTCACCCAATGAAAAGGAACTCTTCCATTACTGTGATTTTTTAGTGGTTAATTATTGCTACTAGCCAAAGGCCATTTTTTCAAATTTACAACATGACAAAGTAGCGTAATGTGCCCAATAAAGGGCGAGGCTGTGTGAAAACCCGAAAAACTAGTTGGCGATTACAGAGCTCAGCCGTATTGGCACCATTTACGGCCAGCAAGGCAGATCAAAATATCCTCACTCATTATGCCAACACCTGGAATTAATCGGGTAACGCCTAAGATACACCTACTAAGGAGCCCTACCAGCTTTTACAAGCGCGGCAGAGCCATGATTAAGCCCTTAGTCTCCTAATCGACTTTGAGTTTAGTGAGCTTGTCCAGGCGTGTCTCGTTAGCGAGAAATGCGTCCTCAGCGACTGAAATCTCCTTTGTACCTTGGAATAAAGCAAACTGGTTGGGCAGAAGGCACCTCTGCGTCTTCGAGATATCTGGGCCATCCGTGTACAGCTACAACTTGCAAAAAAGACGAGAGATATTGCCCTCTTCAATTTAATCATCGATAGCAAATTAAGGGCTGCGACCTCGTCAATTGACAAGTACGGGATATAGCCCATGGTACGCGCATATCTCCACGAGCCATGGTGATGCAGCAAAAGACACACCGACCTGTCCCGTTCGAAATTACCGAGCAAACTCGCGTCGCTATCATCGACTGGATACCGCTTGCTCAGCTCCTGACCTTTCCCCCCAAGCTTAACTGCCAGTACCCAACGTCTTGCCACTGATTGAACTTAAACCCAACATTTTCAAAATGTGCCACTTTCTTCATACCCATTTTTTCATGCAGTGCGACACTGGCTGGGTTGGGTAGCGTAATGCCGCCAATCACCGTATTAATCCCGCCTTCTTTGAGCTTAGAAAAGAGTGTTTCATACAACGATGCACCCAAGCCCCTACCCTGCACCTGGTTGGAAAGGTAGACACTGACCTCGGCTGAAAATCGATAGGCGCTCCTCTCTTTCCATTTAGTCGCGTAGGCATAGCCCACCACAGCATAATCTTCCACTGCCACCATCCAGGGTAAACCGGCCATTTGAACATTCTCGATTCTGCGCTCGATATCGGTACCCGATACTGGCGTTTCTTCAAATGAAATAGCGGTATTTTCAATGTAGTAATTATAAATGTGCGCTATGCCTTCCGAATCACCCTTTACAGCATCTCTGATCATGGTTTATTCCACTTATGTTTTGATGATTTACGTTCATTGATAAATAAAAAACAGCCTCCTCTTTAATGACCAGCTAGAGTGCTTTTTAGCTATGATAAGAGTTGCCCGTTAACTACCACACCGCGTCGCCAGAAACTCACCATTACCAACGGGGACGGTGCATGTGGTGAAATTGGGATCTGCCGATACCTGCACCATGAAAGGAGCCATTTCATCTGTATGGGAGGTGGCGTTATCCACCACAAGAAGCCCACCTTTGCGTAAAACTCGCTGGATATTAGGCCACCATTGCACATAATCAGAGCGTTTTGAGTCTAAAAAGACCAGATCGAAACAGGCATCGTCCATGCTTTCAAGAAGACCACCCGCCTCCCCTCGATGCTGAGTGATGACCTTAGAGAGGCCTGAGCGCTCAAAATTCCTCGCGGCCATCGCAAGCTTGAATTCGGAAAGTTCAACGGTGGTAACGTGCCCTCCAATCATCTGTGCCGCCTGGGCCAGCCACAAGGTGGAGTACCCGTTGGAAGTACCAATTTCCAACACTCGTTGCGCGTTGGTTGCCTGAACAAGTACCGATAGAAACTTCCCCGTATCACGGGTGATATTGAGCATTCGTCTTGGGCGTTCAGAAATGGCAGCATCGTTTTGTTGGCCAAATCGCTCAAGTTCCATTAGCAGTTCTTGAAGAGTTTCACTCACAGTTGCCTCCCGCTAGGCACAGCATTTTCATCATCAAATTTACCGCCCTTTGCTTACACAGGCCGCTTGGCAAGCAGCGCCCAGACACCCGCTGAAAAGAGTAACGTTCCGCCAACCAAGTTGAAGCGACGCTGGGCACGACGCGATGCCAGCATCTTGCGCACCGACGTTGCGAATACGGCGTAGAGAATGGCATTAAGCGTTGCCAACGCCACAAACGTGATCGCAAGTATCCACAGTTGTTGCCCAGCATTGGCGTTCGGGCTGACGAATTGCGGCAAAAAGGCGACGAAGAAGATAATGCCCTTCGGGTTAAGCGCAGTAACGAGATAGGTGTTAGTGAAGAGCTTCCAGCGCGAACCTGATACCGCCGGTGTTACCGGCTGCACCGACGATATACCGGCACGCAACAGCTTTATGCCCATATAAAGCAGGTATAAACCGCCGATCCATTTAATCACGGTGAACCAAAAGGCCGAGGTGGCTAACACCGCTCCCAGGCCAAGCAGTGAAAAGAGCAGCGCCGTTGAGTCACCCAACGCCACTGCAACAACTAGGGGAATATTGGCGCGCCTACCTTGAGCAATGGAGTAGCTAACCACGGTCAAAATCGTTGGCCCGGGTATGGCGAGCAACGCCACCGATGCCAGGGCAAAGGCGAACCAGATTTCAATAGACATGGAAAGCTACCTCACAGGTTGTTAATGCTAAGTTAGCATAAGCTCAACAATGATTGGAGTGCTCTGTGAGGTGCTTATTCCGTCAATTTAAAATACTTAGTTTTTTGCTTGCGCTTTTTCCAACTGCTGCGTTAAAGCTGCATCTAACAGCTCTAGCGCCTTAGCGCGATTTGTCCACCAGTCCGTTGACCAGACTCTAAACAGTGACCAGCCCAATCCTTCCAATACGCTCTGGCGTACCTTGTCCCGCTCACGGGCATAGGCTGAGCTGTGGTACATGGCGCCATCACACTCAATGCCTGCCAAATAAACACCGGGTTTGTCCGGGTGAACAATGCCCATATCTATACGGTAGGCAGAAACGCCGATTTGCGGATGGACTATCCAACCTTTCTCTTGCAGGCCTCTGGCAACCGCAATCTCAAACGGCGATTCAAAGTCACCCACGGAGCCATGAACGGCAGCGCCGAGTGCTGAAGCACCCCGTTCGGCATATTCTAAAAAGTGCTTGAGATCTGCCACGGCCCGGGCCGAGGTGCGGGATAGATCGATACGCTCCGGGGTCAGAGTGGAGAACACCACCATTTCTGAGCGGGCGCGAGTCATAGCCACGTTCAATCGACGCTCACCACCGTTACGGTTCAGCGGGCCGAAGTTCATGGTGACGTGACCGGCCTCGTCTGGGCCGTAGGTGATACTAAACAAGATCACGTCCCGCTCGTCGCCCTGTACCGTCTCCAGGTTTTTTACGAAGACCGGCTCCAGCTCGTCGTCGGAGAAGGCCCATTCGATACTTGGGTCTTCCCCGCGGGCTTTATCGAGCAGGTCTTCAATCAAGCTCTGCTGCTCGGTATTGAAGGTCACCACCCCAATGGACTGGCGGCGCACCGCTTCATCTTCCGAGGTTAGCCGCCGCAAAATCTCGGCCACAATGGCTTTAGCTTCCCCTTGGTTATGGCGTGCTTTACCACGGGCATAAAACCCTTGTGGTCGCACCAGCGAAACGCCCTTGTCTGGGTGTACCGGGGCTGGAAAGGTCACCAGAGAGTTGTCGTAGTAACGGCTGTTGGAGAATGCTATCAGGCTTTCGCGGCGGGAGCGGTAATGCAGATTCAATACCCGCTGGGGGATACTGGAGCCCATCAGCTCGTCAAGAATACTCTCAAGATCGCCCTCACCATCAACGTCGCCATCCGGGTCATCATCAGAGCGGCCAAAGAAGTTCGTCGGCGGCATCTGTTTGGGATCGCCCGCCACGATGACCTGTTTGCCACGTGCCAGAGAACCGACCGCATCCCACACGGTAATCTGCGAGGCTTCATCAAAAATCACTACGTCAAACAGCGCCTGCCCTGGGGAGAGGAACTGAGCGATGGAGAGCGGTGACATCATTAAACAGGGGGCCAGGGTGGTAATCGCATCGGGGATGGTTTCCATCATCTCCCGCACCGGCTTATGACGCATTTTTTTCTGCAGTTCGTGGCGCAGTACGCCCCAGGAGGAGCTTTTCTGGATTCCGTCCTGATCAGGAATTTCCCCAGACAAACTCGCCGCGATGTATTGGGCCGTCAGCGCGCTGAAGCGGGTATCCAGCTCGCGGAAATGTTGAATCGTGGCCTGATGCTCAGGCGATGAGAAGGTGCGCAGTACCTCATCTTCGCCAATCACTGCTGACGACCACCAGGCACAGTAGGCCGCTTCGAAAACGTCCTCAACCTCATCCGCTGTTACGCTGCCCTGCTCAATGGCGTCTACCAGCGGGCCAAGCTGGCAATCCAGCGCTTCAGAACGGCGACGCATCCAGGCACACCACTCTTTCAGCGAAATATGGTGGTCGACAATCTGCTGGCAGTGAGCACTTAACGCCTCTAAGGCGGGCACTTGAGTATCCAGACGTCCATCTAGCGTTGAGCCGATCAGCGTTTCAAACTGCATTTTAAGCGCCGTAAATGCCTCAAACGTCGCTTTGAAGTCATTGATCACCCGCCCTACGGGGGCTTCCGGCGCCAGCAGGTCGTTGGCATCATAGAGCAGCGTACGAATCTTACCCCGCAGCATCGCCAGCGACTCCGCGTCATCAGCAAGCTTGCCCACCGCTACACGGGCACGAGAACCCAATAGCTTCAAGGCGGCCATAGCATCGGGGTCAGAGTTATACGCGTCCCAGCCCCGTAGCCCCTTCAATACGCCATCCAGGCGATCAATATGGCCGCCCGTTTCGCGCAGCTGCATCAGTACGGGGATATCGTTGTCTGGGTTTGGAGTACCCTGGGCACCGCCTGCGCGCATCTGCTTGACGACACTGCGCTTGGCGAACCAGCTTTTCGGCCACCAGGTTTCGTTGGCCGCCGCCCAGGTTGGGCCAAGCGCCGCGGCATCCAGCGTTTGCCACGCCAGAGGCGCATAGTTGCAGCTCAATTTTTCCTGGGTAGCGATATAGGTTTTAAGCTGAATGACCGCTTCTTCCAGTGCATCAAGTCGATCAGGCGCATCGGGTTCCAGGGCAAAAGAGGCTTGCTGGCGATAGGCATCCAGCAGCACTTGGCCACACTCCGCCACGGCGGAAAGCTTGGCCAAATTTACCGTACCCAAGCTAATCCCCAGAGCTTTCTCCAGGGCTGCTAAATCCTGGGACATTTTGTCGGCGCTGGCTTGGAGCTGGCGGGCAACAGTGACCACCTCTTCCTGCCACTGAGGCCGCCAGTCATGATGAGTGATGGCACTCAGCGGGTGATCGACAAGATTGCCAACGGCATTCGCCTGCACGCTCAACAACGCCGCCATTTCGCGTAAATGTTCTAGCTGTTTTTCGTCGTGTATCTCGCCGTTGGCCCAGCTTAGCTTTACCTTAGCGGCGAGCGCTGCATCGCGTATTTTGATACCCATCGCGTAGTGCGCCGTCAGCCCATTCCGGTGGCGCTGATGTAAGGCATTCACAACACGATTCAAACGGTCACGCAGGGTTTTCAGGCGCTCGCCCTCCGCCTTCCAGTCGCTTACCGATGTCTGGGAAGCGCTATTCCAGGAAGTACGTAGCTGATCCAGCACATCGGCTTTCTTCGCTTTGTTGGAGTGCAGCTCCAGGCAGAACTGCCCAAGGCCGATTTCCCGCAGGCGACGATGTACCACTTCCAGGGCGGCAGTCTTCTCGGATACGAAAAGTACTTTTTTGCCTTTACCCAGCATATGGGCAATCAGGTTACCGATAGTCTGGCTTTTACCGGTACCCGGCGGCCCGATAATGACAAAATCTTTACCCCGATCGGCGGTGGCAATCGCCGACATTTGGGAAGAATCTGCAGGCAGAGGTGTCAGCAAATCTGCCGGGGTGTATTCCCGGTCAATATCCTTGGCATCTACAAAGCGAATATCGCTTTCGTAGGGCTCACGTGGGGTGTCGAGAAGATGCTTCACCACCGGGCTTTCCTTTAGCGCCTCGGAGCGATCCATCAGGTCTTTCCACATCAGATACTTGGCGAACGAGAAGTGCCCCAACACTACGTCTTCCACTACTTCAAAGCCAGGCACTGCCTTAATGGCTTGGCGTACCCGGTTCCAGATGCCGACCACGTCTACGCCGCTCTCATCCTCGGGTAGAGCACCTGTCAGGCCGTTGATCTCGATAGCAAAATCTTTCTTCAATAGCTCTAGCAGCGTGGTGTTGAAGCGCGGTTCGTCATCATTGGCAACCATTTTCACGCCACTGCGTACCGACTTTCGCTCTAGCGATACCGGTAACAGAATCAGTGGGGCACGGTAACGGCGGCTGCCTTTGTCATTCGGTTTCCACAATAAAAACCCGACCGCCAGAAACAGGGTATTGGAGCCCCCCTCTTTCAGCGACGTTTGCGCTTTGCGGTAGATTTCGACCGAGCGCTTTTCTAGCTCTTCTTGAGTGAGTTCTACCAGCACCTGCTTCTTGGCCAACGCATCGCGGGAATATACTTCCTTCAGATCTTCACCCGTTCGCTGGCGATGAATATCCTCATCCTGATCTTGCGCCTGAAGTCGGGGGAAAGGCGCAATAGAAATACGCGCCCCAGTGGCCAATAAATCTTCCAATGCGCTGGGGTCACCGCATACCAATTGCAGGCTACTTTTACTCGGTTTCTGGTTAAGCAACGGGTTACGCGCAGATAGATCCAGCAGCTTACGTTGCCAGCGCTCCAAACGGCCACCCGGTGAGTCTTCGAACACCTCCTGTTCCATATGCACGGTTGCTGCCGGCAAATCCGGTGCCTCTTCCAAAAGCGGCTCGAAAGTGTCAGCTACATTGCTGGCTGCAAAAACGTTTTCTGACTGAGATTTCAGGCTAATGGGGTTGATGCGATGGGCCCGTGCCCGGCGAATATCCACCGCTGCGATAAACTCGTGATCCTTGTCCAACGACACTTGCTTATTGCCCGCCTCAACCGCTTTGGAAAAAGGCGGCGCAGGATGCTGGGTGGTGTAGGTGGTCTCGATCAGAATGAGTTCTTGCAGTGGAATACGCTGGCGAAGGGTTTCCGCCTCATCGACCACCACACTGGAAAGATCCTCTTTTTCCAACCATAGCCCTACTAGAGCATGCCCTTTGGTAAGCACCACCAGTGGGTTCAACTGGGCCTGCTCCAGCGCTGCTGCGAATAGCAAGGTGGTATCTAGACAGGTCGCCACCCTGGCGCTTTCAATATGATTAGGGAGGCGAACTTTCTGCCCATTGCTCTCGAAGCTGGCGGGCGGCAGCGCGTAGCCTAGCTGCATTTTGACAATGGCGGTGTAAATAGCCGAAGCCATTAGCCATACCTGCTCGCGGCTGTTGGACTCATAGCCATTAATCTGGTCGGGCTTGCCCGCCTTGCGCAGAATCTGACTAGCGTGACCCAACAACCGATCTACCGTCGGGTCGTTGGGCGTACAAAACGCCGCCAACAGCTCCGGCATATAGCCAGCCCCGCCCCACTCATTACAGGCCAACAATTCCACCGGCACTGTATGCTCAGCCAAGGTCTCTTCACCTTGGCGAACGCTAAGCGTCACCGAGCCACGCATGGATTCCGTCAACCCCAACAGGAAACCACCGTCTAACTCAAGATCCCGATCTTTCAAAGCGAGCAACCCACCCGCTGCCAACCGATCCACCGTCCAGGTCTTCTGCTTCACAAACCCAGGAGACGCCGCCAACGTCACGGTAAGATCAGAGAGAGCCTGCTCTTCATTCAGGTTCTCAATCTGCAGCTCCCGCAGTACCGCAAACGCACTTTGATGGCAGGCAAAGTTGATCTTTTCCACTAGCGTTGCGTGGATCTTGATGATGGGTGATTTCTGGTTAGGCATGGGCTCTCTTATTTAAGATTAAAGCCAGTGGTCGCTCAGGCGTGGTCTATTGGGCCAACTACGGGTGCGGTGATGGGTAACCGGCAATAAACCGACTATTACCGATTTAGTGGTCAGCTAGGTCATTAATGGCTAGCCGCTTCCCCATAATACAGAGACTGTACTCCCTACCATCCATCTCGGCTATATCAGGAAGGCGCCCCCACTCATGGTAACCAAGAGCCTTTAGCAGCCGAATACTCGGGGTATTATGCGCAAAGACGTAACCGACCAGAGTACGTAAACCCAGTTTTGGTGCCATATTCTCGGCAGCCAATAAAAGCCTTTTGCCTAGCAGCTTACCCTGATGCTCTGGGGCGATATAGATGCTCAGCTCAGCCGTATGCCGATACGCGGGTCTGCCATAGAAACTCTCAAAACTTACCCATGCAACGACCTCTTCGTCCTGTTCATACACCAGTAGCGGACGGCTCTCAGGTTGATGTTGCCGAAACCACTCAAGGCGCGATTCAACGCTAACCGGCTCCGTATCCGCCGTAGAGGACCTCGTTGGGATAGCTGCATTGTAGATATTCACAATTCTGGGCAGATCTAGCTCTTCCGCATGCCTAAGCTCCATTGAAGCCTCCATAAATGGATACGGGAAACACAGATTCAAGTAACACAGTGCTCGCTTCTATCTAGACATCGGCTGAGAAAGCAGAAGTAAATAAAACTTGATTATAGGTGAGGCACTATCTTTTGAATCGTTAATGCTAAGTTAGCATAAGCTCAACAATGATTGGAGTGCTCTGCTAGAAGCTCAGTGGCTCTATCTATCACGCTTGCTTTTAACCATTACCACAAGCCCAGCTGAACAGCGATCCAGCGTCCTGGTGCCAGGGAACCGACAAAAGCACCGACCAGCCCCAGATAGGCGCCAACCATCCAACCGCGATGCTGCTCTACCCTCCCCTTGAGGATAGCCACCACTGCAACGGCAAGAGCTACTAGTACCCACAACGAAAGTAGATGAATCGGTCCAAAGTGACCTATTAAAGGCAGAACGCCGCCGCCAAACCAGAAGGAGCTCAAGGCAGAGAACGCCATGGCGAGCACCCAGGTGCTGCCCAGTATTCGATGGAGCATAGTGCCCTTTGGCGAAAGCAGCAGAATCGCCCCAAGCCCCAAGGCCAGAAGAGACGCGTAGAGATGCAGGGTAAACGCCATGAAACCTCCGAGAGCCAAGTCAACTGCCCGGCAAATGCAACTTGTTGCATAAGGCTAGCCCCTGCCATTTTATTATGCAACTATGTGCATAACGTTCGAAACACACGGTTACTCATGTCCCTACGCGCCGTTTTATTAATCACTCTTCAGCGTGAGCCCGGCACTGGCTACGATATCCTGCAGCGCTTCAAAGCGGGACTCGCCCATGTTTGGCAGGCCAGCCACCAGCAGCTCTACCGCGAACTTGACCGAATGCGCGGCGATGGCCTATTGGCGTGCGAGACTCTGCCGCAAACCGAACGCCCCGACCGCAAGGTTTACCAACTCACCGAAGCGGGGCGTCAGGCGCTGGACATCTGGCTCGCCGAACCCTTGTCTACCAGCCCTGTGCGCCAGCCATTGTTTGCCAAGTTTTTCGCCTGGGAACGCTGGCCTGAGCAGGCCCGCCGCGAAGAGCTCACTGACTTCCGCAAGCAACTCAAGGAGTGCCTAACGACCTACGCTGCTATCGAACGGGAGTGGTTTAGCAACCCAGAGACGTTGACGCCCGCCCAGCGCGGGCCATGGCACACGCTGCGGCTTGGCCAACGCCTTACCGAAACGTGGGTGGAATGGGTCGAGGAAGTGATGGAGGAAGAGCAATAGCTATTGGTGAAACCAGATCCTCATGGATGCTGGGGGCTTTGGCGGGGGCTGTTATCAGCCAATAGAGACTACCGGGGCTTTATAAGCTAGCTTTTAGAAGTTCAGAAAATGAGGGAGGTAGGAGTTCATCGATATAGCTGTCATTGAATTCGACTAACCGCGCCAACGCTTCGGGGTCGGGTAACTTCACGTGCTGACGGTTTCGGATCACCAACCCCTCCTCACGCAGCATTGAGAAAGTCCGGCTCACGTGAACCGGGCTCATCCCCAGCGCGTCGCTAATCAGTTCCTGAGTGAGCGGCATGAAGAAGCTGTTGTCCTTTACGGCCTCGATCCGCTTGAGTCGCAGATAGATTTCGTAGAGAAAGTGTGCCAGCTGCTCGTGGGCTGAATACTTGCCGAGGTAAATCAGCCGCTCGGAGAGTTGCGCCTGCTGGCGTGTTGCTGTGGCCACGATGCCAGCGGCTAGGTTCGAACGCCCAAAAAGTTCAAAAAGCTGCTGATATGAGAACGGACAGATCACACCTTTATTAATCATTGCCGCACTTGCCAGTCGGCGAGTGAAACCAAAATCGCGAATACCGATGATATCGCCGGGGAGATAGAACTTGAGGACCTGCTTTGAACCATTTTTTAAGTTGCGATAGGAGTATGCCCAGCCCTCCTTGACCACGCAGAACAGATCAGCATCCTCACTCTCCTGCCAGAGCACCTCGCTAGCCGACATGTACCTAGGGCTGAGCTCAAGGCCCAGCAATAGCGCTTTGTCTTCTGGAGACAGCGCGCCTTGAGTACTAAGGCCCCGCATCACTTCTGTATCGATGAGAGACACTCTGTTACCCCTCAGGCAAATGGTTTATTAGCGTTATTCTAAAACATTTGCCTACTTTACCAACCTAACGTAGGTTATGAATTATACGTATTATCAAATGGTTGCATGAATCCTACAGGGATGGTCCGGCTCCAGAATGCCACACGTCAACGTCGTTTCGACAATATTACAGGCAGTGCCATCAGGTCAGCCCCCGCATTGTCGCAAGACCTTCGGCGTCAATGTCTGACTATCTTGCTAAACGGCCCCCTGGTAAAACGTCATCCTGCTTTAGAAGTAAGTGGTTTTCTGCGCTATTGATAACACTGACACCATAAGAGCGTCAGAATAGACGTTGCGAATCACTTATCAAAGCAAAGGAGTTGCAAATGAAGCGCCATGAAAAAATTAGACAAGCTGGGCACCATAGCGTCTCCTTGCTGGCTCGGCTCGGCCGCTACGAACTAGCGATGCTGCTATGCGTCGCGGTACTTTCCGGCGGGGTTTGGGGGTTCGTCGCGCTGGCCGACGAAGTCACTGAGGGGGACACCCAGAGCGTCGATGAGAGCCTGCTACTCGCCCTTCGCAACCCCGCCGATCTTAGCGACCCAATCGGGCCAGGCTGGGTCGAGGAAATGGGGCGGGACTTTACCGCGCTTGGCGGTGTTGGCGTACTGGTACTTATCACTCTGGGCGCCCTGGGCTACCTGTTACTCGCCAGACGTTATCGCGCGGCCCTCTTTGCCGCGATCGCAGTGCCGGGCGGCATACTCCTTAGCACCGTAATGAAGATGGGTTTTGATCGCCCTCGTCCGGATCTCGTGCCTCATGAAGCCATGGTCTACACCGCAAGCTTTCCCAGCGGCCACTCAATGATGTCTGCCGTGACCTACCTCACCCTGGCCGCGCTACTCACCCGCGTGCAGCCCGCGCTGAGGCTGAAGGCATACCTTTTGATTCTGGCGATATTACTGACCCTGCTGGTAGGCATAAGCCGCATCTATCTCGGAGTGCATTGGCCGACTGATGTGCTTGCCGGCTGGACGGCTGGGGCGAGCTGGGCAGCGATGTGCTGGATCGTGATGCGCTGGATGCAGCGACGTGGGCAGGTAGAGACAGAAGTTAGTGGGTCGGACACTGAATAACGTGGCTCAAGTAGCGCTGGGCAACACCAATGAGTATTGTCCAGTGGCGTGGGAAAAACTTATAGTCGCCATGAAGCCGATTAAGAATAGAAGACTGGGTGGAGAGAAAGGTAAACCGCCCAGGCATGCTCTTGTGAGTCAAGGGGCTCGACCTCAAGCGAACAAGCAGGCATGGTGAGTATTATTACCCACCATCAGCAAACCAATAGGAGGTTACGCCAATGCCGCACAATCTGACTCAAAACCTGACTCAAAACTTATGCAAGATAGGGCTATTATCGCTCTTAGCTTTGTCTCCCAACGCCTTCAGCCAACAACAGCCGGGAGCGGCTGCCGGTAATGATGTCACCACCGAGTCGTTCCAGGATTGGGAAGTCCGCTGCCAGCGTAATGCCGAGGGCCCGACTCCGTGTGCGATGGCGCAATTGGTTACGCAACCTGACAGCGACCAGCCCTTGATGCAGGTAATTCTCGACTACCCGCCTCAGATCGATGACCCGGTGATGAGCTTCTTCGTGCCGCTGGGGGTACGTCTGGCAGCAGGCTTGCAATTGAGTGTGGATAACGGTGAGCCAATCCAGTTCCCCTATCAGGTCTGCCAAGAGCAAGGCTGCCGTGCTGACGTCCCCATTGAACCAGCGATGTTGCAGCAACTCCGCAGTGGCAGCACAGCAACCCTCAGCATGATTGATCCACGCGGTGAACGCCTGGATCTGGATATTTCGCTGACCGGCTTTACCGACGCCAGTACCCGCATCGCTCGTTGATCTTAGGGCCCTCCCCGACAAAGCCGGCCCACAAGGGCCGGCAATTCTACCCCGCCGATGTCATCCTAGGCCGATATGTGGTCCTAGATGCAGATGGAAAACCCGAGCTGATCGAAGAAAGCCGTCCGCTAGACCTCCCCTTGTATCGCTTCCCTGTTTTCGGCCTACTCAGCATTGGTATTGGTGCCGTCGCGCTCGGCGTGCCCGACATGCAATGGGCACACAGGGTGAAGGCAACGATGACAGAAACCATTAATGACCCACGCCTACCCGACCCAGCTCGCTGCACGTTGATCAAGGTACTCGCTGATCAAGCAGGATTGACCGACCCGATTCTCGGCCTATAGTTTTTAAGGGCTGAACGAAAGGAAACGCAGGAGCCAAACTCACTGGTGTAAATGTGCTGATGAGCGATGGCAAGCCTTTCAGAGGCTGCGTGGTTAGTTCTACTGCGCCGTCATTAAGAAGAACCTACAACTTTGTGATTCTTACGAGGATGCACGTCATGTCCGGCCGAACTCAAACCAATCGGCTCCACCAGCAGGTGGCTCCAGGGGCAGGCGCCCTTGCCGAGTCACTTAACTTGCAAGACGCGCCAATCCTGCAAACGAGTGCCACTTGCAAATCTGGGCTGGCATTTATAGAAACTACATGCAGTGAAGATACCCCCTTGATAATGCAACCGTTTTACGACGATGCATTTCTTATCTCACTCCAACTCCAAGCCTGGGATTTCGACTTGTACGCTGATGGCCGTTTGATCCGCCCGCAGGGAATCGTCGCTGGAGCGACCCTCATTGCTGACTTTCGATACAGCCCTGCCTATGAGCGTCGCGAGCCATTCCACGCGGTGGACCTGTATATCCCGCATAAATCTCTCAACGCACTTACCGAAGATGCCAACGCCCCCGCTATCGACGAACTACACCATGTACCCGGTAATGCCTTGCAAGACCATGTTACCCGTCACCTCCTGCTTGCGATGCGTCCCGCACTGTCCGGGCAAAGCCCGACTAGCGAGCTCTTTGTCGATTATGTCGCCAGGGCACTTGCCACACATGTCGCACATACGTATGGCGGGATGGGCGTGAGACTGGAGGCGAAGACAGCCAGGCTGGCACGCTGGCAAGAACAATGCGCCAAGGAGCTGATCGCGGCTAACCTCTCAGGCAATATCACGCTCACGGACCTGGCAAAGGCCTGCGGTTTGTCGATTCGACACTTCACACGCGCATTCCGCGGATCGACGGGTATGTCTCCGCATACGTGGCTGCTTCAGAGGCGAGTCGACAAGGCTAAACAGCAGCTTGCATGCTCCCGCCGGTTATTAGCCGAGATAGCCCTGGACTGCGGGTTTGCGGATCAAAGCCATATGACCCGAGTATTCCACCGTGTCATCGGCATGACGCCCGGCACATGGCGCCGTCTGAATCAACGCTGCACTGTCGAAATAACAAGTCCCATACTTTCAAATAGCGACCCATCTTTACAAGATATGCGGTCTGCAATCTAGCAATGATTCTTCTTGGACTTTATTACAACTAACGAATCTACCACTGCCGGTGGGCGACTTCCGGACGGGTGCGTCTTCTTCGTCTGACGCTAGGGACCTGCCTGATGCACGAGGACTGCCCGAATTGCGGGGCACCACTGCGCTGATCAAAGCCGGTGGCAAACGCGGAGTTGCAGTAGCACATTCAACCTAAGAATGGTTCACAACATTTGTAGATTGCATAGGAGGTGGTGCCATGAGCGAAAATATCGACAACCACGTGTTCTGCACAGTCATGGAGGACGAGGTCAGTCTGCGGCGACACTTGGCGGAACTTGAGCGGATTTTGGACATGATCCCCGCGCTCATTACGGTGTTGAGCCCTAATGGCAAGCTACTGTACGTCAACAAGGCAATACTGAGGTACACCGGACTTCACATGGACGATCTGAAGGCGGGCGACGCTCGTATGCTCATGTTCCACCCTGAGGACGTGGAGCGGTTGAAAGACTTACGGCAAAGTGGCTTAGGCCAAGGCTCGCCCTTTGAATTGGAAATGCGTGCCAGATGGCACGGTGGAGATTACCGTTGGGTTAGCATCCACTACGAGCCGCTAAGAGACGAGAACGGGCAAATCCTGCGCTGGTACGCCACAGGCACCGACATCCACGACCACAAGCACACCGAAGAACGCATGAAGCAAGAGAACGTATTTTTGCGCGATGAAATCGATCGAACCTCACTATTTGAGGAGATAATCGGTAAATCCGATGCACTTCGCGCGGTCCTCCAAGAACTTAATAAGGTGGCGAGGACAGACTCCACGGTGCTTATCACCGGCGAAACCGGAACGGGCAAAGAGCTGATCGCGCGCGCTATTCACAAGCGCTCTATGCGTTCGGGCCGAGCCTTCATCAGCGTGAACTGCGCCGCGATGTCTCCGGGATTGATCACCTCTGAATTATTCGGCCACGAACGCGGCGCCTTCACGGGGGCTCTTCAACAACGCAAGGGCCGATTCGAACTGGCTGATGGCGGCACGATCTTTCTCGATGAAGTGGGTGAACTGCCACCCGACGCTCAGGCCGCCCTCTTGCGGGCGTTACAAGAGCGCGAGTTTGAACGCGTGGGGGGCAGCCGCCCGATAAAAGTTGATGTCCGCGTCATTGCAGCAACCAATCGCAACCTTCAGGTCGAAGTTTCCGAAAACTCATTTCGCACAGACCTCTTCTATCGCCTGAATGTTTTCCCTCTTGAAATGCCGCCACTGCGCCACCGGCCCGGGGATATTCCTCTTCTTGTCGACTATTTTGTCAACCACTTCGCCAAACGCGCAGCCAAGAAGATCGAAAGGATCAGTCAGAGGACACTTAACGCCCTTCAAACCTACCCATGGCCAGGCAATGTCCGCGAACTGCAGAACGTCATCGAACGGGCCGTGATAGTGACCGAGACAGACACACTGACGGTGGACGAGCGCTGGCTGGTCGACCAACCATGCGTTCGACAGGAATTTGGGCGACGGCTCGACGATGACCTGACCGCACATGAACGCACTATGATCGAAGCCGCGCTAGCTGAAAGCCGAGGGCGTGTTGCTGGGGCCGCAGGTGCAGCTGCCAAACTCGGAATACCCCGGTCGACGCTCGAATCCAGAATCCGAGCGCTGAAGGTTGACAAACACCGCTTCAAAATGGACTGCGCCTAAAGCGAGTGAGAGTAGCACGGCAGTGATGAGATCCCGCCAAATGGTGAGGTCTCATCATAAATTTCTCGAAAATATCTTTTAAAATCAATAATTTGTATTTGGCATACTTATTGCCAGAGAAACAGGCCGGCATACGTCGGCTCTACTCTGGAAACAAGGAAAACTAAAATGCCAAATATCTTACGGAAATCCATCGCAGCGGCCGCGGTTGCCCTCTCGATCACAGGCGCCGCCCAAGCGCAATCAGGCGGCAGCGTCCAACCCGCGAACAATGTTGTGCTGGTACATGGTGCGTTTGCCGACGGCTCTGGCTGGCGCGGCGTCTATGACGACCTGACCGAGCGTGGATACCACGTCACCATTGTTCAGAACCCTCTCACCTCATTGGCAGATGATGTCGCCGCAGCGAACCGTGTGCTGGAGCGCCAGGATGGCCCGACCATTCTCGTCGGCCACTCCTGGGGAGGCACAGTCATAACCGAAGCAGGCGTACATCCCAATGTTACTGGTCTTGTCTATTTGTCTGCACTGATTCCGGACAAAGGAGAGAGCTCGGCACAACAGTATGAAGGGTATCAGGGCCCGCCCGAGTTCGTCCTCGACCCACAGGCGGACGGATTCGCCTTCCTTGATCTGGAGAATTTCAAGGCTGGCTTTGCCAACGACACCACTGATGCTGATGCCGCATTTCTGCGCGACTCACAGGTGCCGATCAATATTTCAGCCTTTGAAACCAAACTTCAGAACGCTGCATGGCGCACCAAACCGAGTTGGGCAGTGATCGCCACCGATGACAAGGCCTTTGACCAGCGGATGTTGTTCGCAATGGCCGAACGTATCGGCGCAAACATTACTGAGGTCAAGGCCAGCCATGCACTGTTTATGACTCAGCCGAAAGTAATTTCCGATGTGATCGATCTTGCCGCGCGAACCGCTGGCTCAACAAAAGAGGTGGCCGCTGGCCCAGGTGCTGGAAATCTCTGAAAACGCACCTATCCAACACCAAACGATCGAAAATCATCACTCCTTAGGAGTATTACCATGAGTACTATTACCACGCGTGATGGAACAACGATCTACTACAAGAACTGGGGAACCGGACAGCCGGTCATTCTTAGCCACGGCTGGCCGTTGAACGCCGACAGTTGGGAGAATCAGGCTTTCTACCTGGCCTCCAACGGCTTTCGCGTCATCACTCACGACCGGCGCGGCCATGGTCGCTCCAGCCAGCCCTGGCATGGCAACGACATGGATAGCTATGCCGACGACCTGGCGGATTTGATCGAGACACTTGAGCTGAGCAATGTGAGCCTTTTCGGCTTCTCCACAGGTGGCGGTGAGGTCGCACGCTATGTCGGCCGCCACGGCACCAAGCGCATCAACAAGCTGGGCCTGATCTCAGCCGTCCCTCCCTTAATGCTCAAGACCGAGGCCAACCCCGGAGGTTTGCCTATCGAGGTCTTCGACGGCTTACGCCAAGGCAGCCTCGTTGACCGTTCCTCCCTCTACCGCGAAATCGCCTCCGGCCCCTTCTTTGGATTCAACCGGCCTGGCGCCACCATTAGCCAGGGCATGATTGACGCCTTCTGGCTGCAGGGAATGATGGCCGGCCACAAGAACACCTACGATTGCATCAAAGCGTTCTCGGAAACAGATTTCACGGAGGATCTGAAGAAGTTCGATGTGCCAACCCTGATCGTGCATGGCGATGACGATCAGATCGTGCCCATCGAAGCAGCAGGCATAGCCGCCTCGAAGATCGTCAAGGATGCCACCTTGAAGATTTACCCGGGCGCTCCCCATGGCCTGGCGGATACACACAAGGAGCAGCTCAACACCGATTTACTCACGTTCCTGCACTCCTGAGCCGCTAAAGGCAGGCGGCCTGAACGGGCCGTCTGCCGCTCTGTTATCCAGGATGGTAAAGGCCTGCGCCCTCCTGCGGACCATCGGCTTTGCGTTCAATTAAGTCCGCAATAATCCCCTGCTGCTCAAGCGCGCGAGCCATTGCCAGGCCAGCTATATCCCCGCCCATTATCAGGACTTTCATACCTTTATCCTTGATCGATTGCTGCTGCAGTCGTTACACCATGCGCAGAGAGAACAAGATCCGCTGCGCGTTCGCCAATGACGACGCACGGAGCCATCGTGTTACCAACCGTGATTCGCGGCATAATTGAAGCATCTGCAATCCGCAGGCTCTCAATTCCGTACACTCGCAGCTGATTGTCCACAACCGAATAGCGATCCCGACCCATCTTGGCGGTACAAGATTGATGCCAGAAGGTAACCGCCGCGTTGCGTATGAACTGTTCCATGTCGTGTTTAGAGCGATGCTGTGGAACTACTTCGCGCCTAACAAGCCCCTCAAGCGCGGAATGATTGCCAAGCTCGCGGCACAGTTCGATCGAGGCAAATGCAGCGGCCATATCTTCAGGCTCGCTCAGGGAATTCGGCTCGATAATCACTCTGTCTAGTGGGCCGGCACCTGACAGGCGCAAATGCCCTCGGCTTTTGGGCCTGGCCAGGCCTGCAAACATGGTCCACCCGTGCTCCGGCGGCGCGATGCCGACCTCCGCAGGCGAAGGGACTGGAAACTCTAGCTGGCATTGCAGCAAGTCTGGTGCATCCAATCGTGAGTCACTCTTCCAGTAAAGAGTGGTCTCACATCCGCCGCCGCCAATTACCTGCGGCTGCCGGTACTCCCAAGTACATCCGAAGGCAACATGATCCTGGTAGTTCTGGCCGACACCTGGCAAGTGGTTCACTACCTTGATTCCTTGCGCCTGCAGTTCCCTCTGTGGCCCGATGCCCGACCGCATGAGCACCTTAGGAGTATTCACCGCGCCCATGGACAGAATAACTTCGCATCCGGCATAAAAGCGCCGCAGCTGGCCCTCGACCACAACTTCAATGCCGACTACCTTGCTCCCGTTTAGGACCAGACGGGATACGAGTGCATTGGTCAGTATCTTCAGATTGGGATAATGATGGCGTGGCCGAATGTAGGAGTCATAGACGGATTCCCGCCTACCACCGTTTATCCGGAGCTCAGCTATGGAGATACCGCCCACGCTTTCCATCATATTCCCGTTTGGGCTTTCGAATTCATGGATGCCAAGCTGGCTGGCTGCCGACAATGTCGCGTTGACGATAGGCTGCGGCGCGGCGGGTTGCGCTACGTATACAGGGCCCCCAGATCCGCGACGCAATGAATCCGGCTTACCTTGCCAGTTCTCTATTCTGCGATAGTAACCAAGCACCGACTCGTACCCCCACGCAGGATCCCCTGCCTCTGCAGCAAAGTAGTCCCAATCAGATTGGTGACCCCGTGCCCATACCATCACGTTAATGCTGGACCCACCTCCGAGCCCTCTTCCCATGCTCAAGGGGAGGCGGCGGCCATTCAAGTGTGGGTTGGGCTCCCCCTCGAAGGCCCAGTCGCGCTCGGAACCCAGGTTCATTGGCCATTGCGACGGTTCAGTTACCTCCGGGCCCGAATAACTGCTGCCTGCTTCAATGAGTAAAACACTAGCCTTTTCCTGCTCAGCAAGACGGGCCGCCACAACGCTACCTGATGACCCAGCCCCGCAAACGATGAAGTCGACGTTTTGCTCTAACAAATAGTTTTTCATGCATGTGGCTCCTGTAAACTAGCGAATAGAGATATCCGAGAAATAACCTGAGCGACTCCTGCAAATTTCTAAAAACGGGGGTAAGAGCTACGACTTGCCCTTTGAAATTTTTCATTGGACGAGCTCCCCATGCCGGAGCCCGAATTGTGCTGGCTGGCCTGGATATCAGCTATCGGATGAATATCCGACCCTGAGGGTCTTTGGCGATGAATAACGGACGGCGAGTTGGTATCTCTGTAAACGGCGCCTTGGCGGCGATTTCCCGTGTGGGAGACCTGAGCATGGGTCAGCCGCTCGGCCATTCAAGGCGAGTCGCCAGCCTGGCTCGGATGTTGGGGCACGCCATGCACGGTGAGGGTGAGCATTTGCGGGTGGCGGAACAGGTCGCGCTGCTGCGCTGGTCAGGATGCACGGCTAACGCCGAAGGTTTCTCCCATCTGCTCGGAGACGACGTGGCTGGTCGCCGTGCCATGCTCGATCTGACGCTGGATGCGCAAAGTATGCAGGCAGTCCACCAAGCGACATCTCTCGCAGTGGCCCACTGTGAAGTATCCGGCGAGGTGGCAAAGACGCTTGAACTAGGCAACGCCGTCGAGACAGGCCTATGCCGGGTTTTCGAAACCTATGATGGCACTGGCAGGCCATGGGGCTTGAAGCACGAGCACATCCCTGAAGTGGCCTATCAGGTAGTGTTGGCGGGAGACTTGGAAATTCTGACCCGGGCCCATGGCGTGGCAGCCGCACTAAGCTGGATTACCGAGCAGTCGAATCAACGGTATCCAGCAAGCCTTGCGGCGTTATTAGTACAAAACGCCCGGGAGTGGTTAGCGACTCTTGAAGCGACTCCTGTCGCGATAACTGATTCCGCCAACGGCAAAGATGTTTCGCTGACGTTGGTAGGCGATGTAATCGATCTCAAACTTCCATGGCTATCCGGTTTTTCTCGGCAGGTAGCGCAGCTCGCCGCCGAGGCGGCGAGGCTATGTGGCCAGCCTGAAGCAGCCATTGATCTCATCGCCAAGGCCGCTCTGATTCAGGGCCTGGGGCGTGCGGCAATACCCAATCACCTATGGAATACGCCGGGACCGCTGGCTTATGGCGCGGCAGAACGGACACAGCTCGCCCCGTATTGGACCCATAAAGCCTGCGCACAGATCAATGAACTGGCCGCGGCGGGTGAGATAGCCGCCCATGCTTATGAGCGGCTCGACGGCAGTGGCCATTTTCGAGCCTTGCCCGCCGATGCTTTGCGTCCCGAACATAGGCTGCTGGCTACTGCTGTCGCATGGGTTGCATTAAGAGGAGACCGACCTTGGCGCTCAGCGTTTTCGCAGTCCGAGGCCGCAAGGACACTCAAGCTGGACGCAGCCCGTGGATTGTTCGACCAGCAGGCGTGTGACGCCGTGATCGCAGCAGCACTTGGCGAGGATGGCCGTTTTGCTAAGCCAACAAGCTCTTTGCTTACGGAACGAGAACGGCAGGTTCTGCAGCACATCAGCCAGGGTGCCAGCAACAAGGAAGCAGCACGACTACTCGGAATCAGCCCAAGTACTGTCCGTACGCATGTTGAAAGTATCTTTCGGAAACTGGAGTGTTCAACCCGGGCGGCTGCCACCCTCAAAGGGCTAACGCTCGGACTGATATCTTAATTAGCAATGGCAGTTACTCATAAAATTACAGAAGAGAGCGTTGGTGGTTAACGCCCTGCTCCAATTGCCGGAAGGCATTATATGAGTGCATGAGGCATTGGCTGCCAACGGTAAATTGAAGCCCCGTTTGTGTGAACCGTCCACCTTTTTGTGGGTCAGTTCATCGCACGGGGTTTTAGGTCACTCTTGCTGCAGGTGGAGTATTCCACTAGTTCTTTAATTATGTTTTCTTTCATTCTGTTTTTTCATCACCAAGATCAAAACTCTCATAATGACCTCATACTGGATTATCTTCCCAGGCGCCCTTGGCCGTCTGTTGGCTCATTCGGTTTCTGCACTAACTGCTTACCACGCTAATCGGTCGCACTGCGCATGCCATGCTCATGAAAAAGCTCTGAAACTCATGCGCTACTTTTTTATTTGAGAGACAACAGCGTTTGGCTGTTAAAAAAAGTAATTATTAATTAATAAAATCAACAACCTACTTTCCCTTGAAAGCATTTTATCTCAAAGCTTTTTATACGCAGAATCGAATTTTATAGATCAGCATTACTGATGTGGCCAGGCACCTGTCAGGTTCAACAATTTCTTTCATTTATTTTTATTAGGGGCATCATTATATAACAATGCGCAGTGACGATTTGTGCGCTAATATCTATTCTCAAAAGCTGGCTTTATGCAGCTTAATTTTGGTCAATCTGTGGATTAATAAAGGTAATTATCATGAGCAAAGGACAAGACAGTAAAAAAAATACCAAGAAGAAACCACTTTTAACTGCAAAAGAAAAGAAAGCTGCAAAATCATCAAAGAAAAGCGAGACTAATGTGCTAGGGAATTAATCAATGCCTAGCTAATCAAGGACTACGGTGCCCTGCCAAGCCTAATATCGAAAATGCAATGTTGTCTAGGCACCGATGTTAATAAACCAATAACTTCATCATCTATAGCAATTTTAAAACAGACAATTTACGCTCTTTCTTCCTGATGCAGCCCGTCAAATGTTTAGGCAATTGGCGACGACTTAGTTGCTTTAAGTTGCAAAAGCGACATAATTTTTTCGGCGTTTACTGGGCGGCTTAACAAAAACCCCTGAACAAATGGGCACTCCATTTCTCTTAAGCGCAGTAATTGAGGCAGGGTCTCGACACCCTCTGCGGTGATATCGATCTTCAAAGCTCGCCCCAAGGACAAGATACTTCTGACGATAGCGTCGCTGCGATGGAAGGTCATCATTCTGGATACAAAAGACTGGTCAATTTTGATGGCGTCAATTGGGTAGCGATCAATGTAGCCGAGTGCGCTGTATCCGGTACCAAAATCATCTAATGCTATACGAACACCAAGGTCGCGGATGCTCTCCAACACTCGCGCGGTGGTATCCGGCTGGTGCAGGAAAACGGATTCAGTGATTTCAACCTGAAGATCATGGGCGTCGATACCCGTCTGAGCAAGGATGTCTTTTATCTGGCTCTCATACCCTGGCCGTTTAAGCTCTACACCCGATACATTAATGTTCAGATGTAATTCCAGCTCGGGAAACGCTGCCTTCCAACGCTGTAGCTCAGCACACCCTTCCTGCATGACCCAATTGCCTAGTCCGTGTATGACTCCGATATCTTCAGCAACAGGAATGAAGCGGCCAGGAGATACTTGGCCTAGCACTGGATGAAGCCATCTCACTAAAGCTTCTGCACCGCATATATCATCAGTAAGCATGTTGTAAATTGGCTGATAGACAACAGAAAATTCATTATTTGCCACGGCCTGCTTTAGAGCATTCTGCATCACCAACGCGTCGAAAGCCGCTTCTCGCATTGAGACATCGAATAAAGCCCATCGCCCTTCGCCCTGCTTTTTGGCTACGTACATTGCAATATCTGCATCCCGAAGCAGCTCTTCTGATGAAATATGAGTAACATCAGCGGTCACTATACCTATGCTGCATGAGGTAAAAATATCATGTCCATCAATGACAATCGGCAAACTTAATTGACAGACAATACGCTGAGCAAGCTCAATTGCTAGAGACGATTGATTCTCACCAACAAGCAGGATAGCAAACTCATCTCCACCGACCCTGGCTAATACATCTTCTTCTCTAATACAGTTTTCGAGTCGGCGTGCGATTACTTTGAGCAGCATATCCCCAGCACGATGACCCAAGCTGTCATTCACAAATTTAAATCTATCAAGATCTAGAAACAGTAATGTGGCTTTAGGTAGGTGCTCTTTACCACTACTATTAAATACATCCCACAAAAGCGCCATCATGTATGCACGGTTATACAATGATGTTAAATCATCATGGTAAGCTGCATATGACAACGCTTGTTCAATGCGTTCCCGTTCCTCTAAACGACGTTCCAATGCCACCTTATATTCTCGATCCGCAAGAGCCTGTATAGCTAAATACTCAGACTTCTTACGCTCACTGATATCCCGCTGCAATGAAACCCAATGTGTGAACCAGCCTTTCTCGTTAGCAACGGGAACAATGCTTAGCTCAACCCAAAATTTACTACCGTCGCGGCGGGTATTGAGGAGTTCGACTTCTATTGGCTGCCAGCTGGAAAGTGCTGTTCGGATGAGATCTAAAGTCGCACGGCTAGTGTCACCACACTGAAGTATCCGCGGCGTCTGCCCGATGACTTCGGATGACGTGTATCCGGTCGTGCTTAAAAAAGCCGGGTTGCAATAAATGATTCGTGGTCCAGGCTGGTCGATGGGCTCTGCCTCTGTAATCAAGATCGCATCTTTCGCATTCTCCACCACTGACTCCAACAAGCGAAGACGTTCTATGAATGGTTTTTGTTTTGGGAGGAATACCCCTGTTTGTAACTGAAGGATTTGACCAATAAGCGCCGCGTGAGTCTGTAAGGCATACACTTGTGCAGTGCTTAACCGTTGTTGTGGTAATGGACTGCTTACAAATAAGCCCCCTATTATTTTATCTTCTTCGCACCATATAGCTACGCCAACAAAAAATTGATGTCCAAGGATGCGTAACTTATGAAAGCAAACAGGAAGAGTCTGATCTAATGCATAATTGATTATGACAGGATGTCTATTATTTAGGCTCAATTTCAGCCATTTTTCAATTGATTCATTAAAATGAAGTTGGGATCCATCTCCGTGACTAGCTAACAGTTTCCAATTAGCCTCTGCACCGCCTGCTAGAAACCCGCTTGGGCAATCTGCCGAGTAAGCTGCAGCCTTGACTAGCAAATTCAAAGCAGTTTGACGCGATTCGTTGAGAACACATGTCATTTTGATTGCCTGTAGAGAGCGGCTTATTAATAAATATTAATAAGTGACCAGAAACACCTTACCACCCTAATTTTTGTTGTGCAGAAATACTATTAAATGGCGAGTATAAAATAAGAATACTATTACGTGAGCAATGTAGTTTTAATCAAAACCTGAGCTTTACATTCACGTAGATTTAATTATTTATGGAATACTTATCTAGCTATTTTTTTGCAAGCACAGGACCGTCTCAATTGGACTATATTTATCTTTAGCTACTAGCTTTGAAGAATATAAATCGGACTGGATCAATCAATTAAAGAGTTAGTTATTCCCCCATCTGCTTGCTACTTTTATTTAGCAATATACAATCATCACCCTTCAAAGTTTTTAAGAAGCGCTTCTAAAGCATTGTAATAGTACAATTATTTATTTTAAGTAATATGTTATTCTTTTTGGAGACCATAATGTAGTAAATTGCTCTACTGGCCTTTGTCATCTTACCCAGCATTAGTGAACACGGTATGCTGGGTGACAACACCACTGCGGAGTAACGTACTCAATGATGGCTTCCCACTGGATACTCGGCCCTGGTGCCATTGGCCGCCTATTGGCCCATTCTCTTTCACCTTTAGCGACTACAAAGCTAATCGGTCGCAGAACGCTGCCTGAACAGCAAAGACTTACCACGCCTGAAGGCAAGCAGCGTGTACAACGTCTAAATGTGTTCACTGTTGCCCTGTTGGCTTCTGAAGCAAATGAATCGCCTGCCTTTGTGCATATCACCACCAAAGCGATGGCTGCTGAGGCGGCGCTTGAAAGCCTTGCCAGCGTTATCCCCCCTTCCACTCCGCTAGTGCTGTGGCAAAACGGTTTTTTAGCGCAGCCGCGCATTACCCAAGCTTGGCCGGGGCCGGTCCTGTGCGCGACCACCACTGGAGGCGCTTACTTAACAGGTGATGATGGCGTCGTGCATGCAGGTCGCGGGCATACCTTTGTTGGCGATTTGAATAATCAACACGGTAAGTTAGCAGAAACACTGGAGCAGACACTGACCCAGGCGGGTCTCGCCGCCACTAAGGTGGAAGATATTCGTCAGCGGTTATGGCAGAAGCTGGCCGTGAATGCGGCGATTAATCCGTTGGTGGCGTTAAATAGTGTGCGTAACGGTGAATTACGCGGTGAAGCATATGCGGACCGTGTTGTGGCAGTGGTGAAAGAAGTTGCGGCGATTATGTTCGCCGAAGGTATTGAGCCGCCAAATAACAGCCCGGGCGAGGATGGTTGGCTGGCATTGGTGTGGCAAGTCATTGAGAACACCGCGAACAATAAAGCATCCATGCTGCAGGATGTGGAGGCCAAACACCCCACTGAACGCGGTGCGATTTTGGGGCCGTTGATTGAGAGCGCCCAGCGCCATAGGTTGGCGTGTAAGGAGTTGCAGGCGCTCGATAATGAGATAGCAGCGTTAGAAGCGAGCTTTAACCGTTAAGTAACCGGGATCATCACAACCTTCTGGAAGCTGGGCAGCTCAGTGAGCTGTTGGTACCAACGCTCCAGATGGGGGTGGGTTTGCCAGGTTAGGCCGCTGTTGAGCATATTGTAAACAAAGGGCGCGATGGCGATATCGCCAAGGCCAAAAGCGTCGCCGGAAAACCAGGTCTGATTCTCCAGCGCGTTATCCATTATGGCAAATAGCGCTTCGCACTCTTTCACCGCTGCTTCGATGGCGGCATTATCGCGTTTTTCGGGCGGTGTTCTGACAAAGCCCATCAGTATCTTGCGATGGGCAGGGGTTAGTGTGCTGTTGGCCCACTCCATCCATTTTTCCATCTGCGCGCGCTTGGCTGGAGCTTCAATCCATAGCTTGTTCTGGCCATATTGGGCGGCCAGGTAGCGAATAATGGCATTGGATTCCCAGAGAACGCTATTGGTGGCGTCGTCTTTGAGTAGTGGCACTAAACCTGTGGGGTTCATGGCTAGGTACTCTGGTGTGTTGTTTACCCCGTGCTGAAGACCGGCTTGGATTTGCTCGAAAGGCAGTTCCAGCTCTTCCATTACCCACAGCACTTTTTTGACGTTGGTGGAGTTATTGCGACCCCAAAGCGTAATCATGGCAATCCTTTTTGTTTGAGCAGAGTGAGGAGGCTGAGTTTGCCTCGCGCGGGATTGGGTGGCAAGTTGGAGCTGGCTTGAGGGCGATGCAGGGGGCGGCTTTGCCGCCCATCGCGGGTGCCTCATATCGCGCGTTCCTCGCGACATTCGTTACCGCGCGCTACAACCCCTATCCTCTTACTTCTTACGCCTCATCTTGATATAGCTTCATCAGGCTTGAGAAGTCGAGTTTGCCGTTGCCTTTTGCTTTATGAAGGGTAAACAGCGAGCGGGCGGCGGAGCCCATGGGCACCGCAGAGGCGCTTTGCTGGCTGACATCCATGGCCAGGCCCAGATCCTTGATCATCAGGTCTACCTGGAAGCCGCCTTGGTAGTTTTTCGAAGCGGGTGCATTTTCCATGACGCCTGGGTAGGGGTTATACACATTCAACGCCCAGTTGCCACCAGAACTCTGCTTCATGATTTCCGAAAGCACCGCGGGATCCAGACCGTTTTTGACGCCCATGTTGATCGCTTCACAGGTGCCCGCCATCAGGATGGATAGCAGCATGTTGTTGCAGACTTTGGCCACCTGCCCCGCACCATGGTCACCGGCGTGGAAGATGTTTTTGCCCATCACGTCCAGCACCAATTTGGCCTGTTCGAACTGAGCATCCGAGCCGCCGACGATAAAGGTCAGCGTGCCCGCTTGGGCTCCGCCTACCCCACCGGAAACCGGCGCATCCACAAAGCCAATGCCCAGCTTCTCGCCTTCGGCGGCTACGCTGCGGGCGGTATCGGCATCAATCGTGGAGCAGTCGATCACCAGCGCGCTCTGCTTGATCACTTCGAACAGCGGTGTATCGCCCTCAACATAGAGTCCGCGCACATGCTTGCCTGCAGGCAGCATTGAGATGACAAAATCCGCGCCAGTGGCAGCTTCCTGGGCCGAAAAAGCGACTTCACAGCCGTTGGATTTGGCTGTTTCTAGTGCGTCTTCTGAAAGGTCAAAAGCGCGAACGTTAAAACCCGCTTTAGATAGGTTGGCGGCCATCGGGCCACCCATATTGCCTAAACCAATAAACGCGACGGTAGTCATGAGTGTTGTCCTTATTATTCGTTTATGAGGATTTGATCTTGGTCTGCGATTTAGCCTAAATCGGCAAGTGGATTCTTATCCCACGGCGACGCTAACAGCTCATCGATAAAGCTCTGTTCGACCGAGGCCACATCGGGGTAAGTCCATGTCGGTTGGCCATCTTTATCGACCAGTAGTGCGCGCACGCCCTCGGGGAACTCGCGGTGGCGGCAGCACTGAACGGAAAGCGCCATCTCGGATTGGAACACTTCCGCCAGCGACATATGTTTGGCGCGCGTTAGCTGCTCATCGATCAATTTCACCGAGACTGGGCTGCCGTGAGCCAGCGTTTTCTGGGCTTTGCTAAACCATTTATTGTCACTTTGCACCGCTGCAATGGCCGCGACGCTTTGCTCTACGCTGTCGTGGTCCATCAACTCACGAATCAGCGGAGAGTGTTGATATACGGGTGCTTCCAGCTCAGCAAACACGGGCTGCGATGTTTGCTCAAGCTCTCGCATAATGCGGTTAACCACGCCGTTGGCATCGGTGTTGGCGCCTTTGCCCCAACGCGCATCGATCAACTGCTGAAACAAGGCATCACGGTGGTGGCTGGCAATACAGCGGTCGGCCAGACCAAGGTGTACTGCATCCGGCGCGCTAATTTGGCAGCCGGTCATGGCTAAAAAGCGCCCGGTTCCGTTAGGCAGGCGATTCAAGAACCAACTGGCGCCCACATCCGGATAGAGTCCAATAGTGACTTCCGGCATGGCCAGCCGCGATGTTTCGGTCACTACTCGGTAGCTGCTGGCACTTAACAACCCCATACCACCGCCCATCACAATGCCATTGCCCCAGCAGATCACCGGTTTGGGGTAGGTATGGAGTAGGAAATCGAGCCGATACTCGGTTTCAAAGAAGCGCTCAGGGAAGCTGGGATCACCCTCCCCAGTAATCGTTTTATATAGGTTGACGACATCACCACCGGCACAAAAGGCCTTTTCGCCTGCGCTATCCAGCAAAATCGCCACCACGCGCTCGTCGGTAGCCCAGTTGCGAAGACGCGGCAACATCGCTTCACACATCTCAAGCGTTAAGGCATTGAGCGAACGCTCAGCGTTAAGCTTGATCTCGGCGATGACGTGGCCGTCTTGGGTGGGGTGTTCGGTAAACAGTACGCTGCTCATTGGCCTTCCTTATCCTTTTACAGCTCGGTGGCACCGTCCGCCAATACCCGGCGGGAGATGATCAATCGCATGATTTCGTTGGTGCCTTCAAGAATCCGGTGTACCCGAGTATCGCGCACGTAACGCTCCATGGGGTACTCCTTGATATAGCCGTTGCCGCCGTAGAGCTGAAGCGCTTCGTCACACACCTTGAAGCCCACATCGGTGGCAAAGCGCTTGGCCATGGCACAATAAGTGGTGGCGTCAGCATGGCCTGCGTCTAGTTTGGTGGCAGCCATACGCACCAGCTGCCGCGCGGCGACCAGCTCAGTGACCATATCGGCTAAGCGAAACTGCAGCGCCTGAAACTCGGCTAAGCGCTTGCCGAACTGCTTACGCTCCAGCATATACTCACGGGCTTTGTTAATCGCCTGCTGAGCGGTGCCGATCGAGCAAGTAGCAATATTGATCCGGCCACCATCCAGGCCTTTCATGGCAATTTTGAAGCCGTCGCCTTCGTTACCGAGCAAATGATTGGCCGGCACCCGCACATCTTCAAAAGTGATCGTGCGCGTAGGCTGGCTGTTCCAGCCCATTTTCTCTTCTTTGCGCCCGTAGCTAATGCCGTCGCTCTTGGCATCGACCGCAAACGCGGAAACGCCTTTGGCACCTGCGCCGCCGGTGCGCGCCATCACGACTAGAAAATCAGTACTGCCCGCGCCGGAAATAAACATTTTGCTGCCGTTCAGCACGTAGTGGTCGCCATCGCGCTTGGCGGTGGTCTTCAGCGAAGCGGCGTCGGAACCTGAGTTGGGCTCGGTTAAACAATAAGAGCCAAGCAGCTCGCCCGAGGCCAGCCTTGCGCCCCACTGCTCAACTGCATCCGGCGTGCCGAAATCTGCCAACATCCAGGTCACCATGTTATGGATAGTGAGATAGGCGGTAGTCGAGGTGCAGCCCATGGAGAGCTGCTCGAAAATAATGCTGGCGTCTAACCGGGAAAGCCCCAGCCCGCCTACACTTTCTGGGGCATATAACGAGCAGAAGCCCAGCTCGCCGGCTTTGCGAATCACATCAACGGGAAAGAACGAGGTTTGATCCCACTCAGCCGCATGGGGCTCTAGCTCGTTTTGGGCAAACGCCCGTGCCATATCGGCAAAGGCGACCTGATCTTCGTTGAGTTCAAAATTCATGGCGTATCTCCGCGAATGCGCGTGCGCACTGCTGTTGTCGTTATAATTGACGTTAACGTTAACTTATCCATTTAACAGGCTACAAGCAACCTGCTAACGCTTGCGACCTTAGCCGTAGGCCTTTAATAAAAAAATCAAAAAAAGGGCGCCAAATGGCGCCCAACATCGGACAGAGAGGGAGGGTGCTACTTAAAGTTTTTGCGATACATCTTGTCCAGCTCACCGATTATTCCGCTACGGAAGCTAAGTACACAGACCACGAAGATGATACCGAGTATAACGCTGACCCAGTTGCCCAGCGGCGACTGCGCCAGGATATGCTGCAAGCTGACCACAATACCCGCGCCCATCAAAGGGCCCAACAAGGTGCCCACGCCACCCAGCAGGGTCATCAAAATCACCTCACCCGACATGTGCCAATGCGCATCGGTCAACGAGGCCAGCTGGAAGACCACGGTTTTGGTCGAACCCGCCAAGCCCGCCAAACCAGCGGAGATTACAAACGCAACGAGTTTATAGGCATCGGTGTTGTAGCCCAGCGATACCGCGCGAGGCTCGTTTTCACGAATCGCTTTCAGCACTTGGCCAAACGGCGAGTGCACCGTGCGCTGAATCAGCGCGAAGCCAAAAATAAAGATTGCGAATACGAAGTAGTACATCGCTAGATTGCTGCTCAGGCTGATAAACCCAAACAGTTCGCCGCGGGGAACCCCGTGCAAGCCATCCTCACCGCCGGTAAACGGCGCCTGCACAAACATGAAGTAAACCAGTTGGGCGATCGCCAACGTCACCATGGCAAAATAGATACCCTGACGACGAATGGAGAGCACTCCAAATACCACCCCCAGCAGCGTGGCCAGAATAGTACCAGCGATAATGCCCAGCTCAGGCGTTAGCCCTGGGTAGCTCGCCAACAGGTAACCCGTTACGTAGCCACCGGTGGCCAGGAAAGCCGCATGGCCGAAGGACAACAGCCCAGCATAACCAAGCAGCAGGTTAAAGGCGCAGGCGAACAGTGCAAAACAGAGCACTTTCATCAAGAACACGGGGTAGGCCAAAAATGGCGCCACCAGCCCCACTACGATTAGCGCCAGATAGAACATATTGCGGCGAAACTTGGCCCGCTTCTGGCGTTCCAGCACTGCAGACGGGGCCGCTATTGATTGAGATTCTGCCATGTCTATGCCTCCTTACCGAACAGCCCAACGGGGCGCAACATGAGCACGAGGATCATGACGAGGAAGATCACCGTATTGGAGGCCTCCGGGTAATACACCTTGGTCAGGCCTTCGATGATGCCCATGGCGAGACCGGTAATAATGGCGCCTAAAATCGAGCCCATGCCGCCGATAACCACCACCGCGAACACGACGATGAGGAGGCTGGAGCCCATGGTAGGTGATACCGGATAGAGCGGTGCAGCCAACACCCCAGCGAATGCGGCCAAGCCCACCCCAAACCCGTAAGTAAGGGTGATCAGCAGCGGAACATTGACGCCAAAGGCCTGCATCAATTGCGAGTTTTCAGTACCCGCACGCAGGTAAGCCCCCAGCCGCGTACGCTCGATCATAAACCAGGTAAACAGACACATTGCCAGCGCAGCGACCAGCACCCAGGCACGATAGGTGGGAAGAAACATAAAACCGAGATTCAAACCACCCTGCAAAATCTCAGGCGTTGCGTAGCGCGCGCCGGAAACGCCGAAGAAGTTGACCAGCGTGCCTTCAAAAATCAGCGCTAACCCAAACGTCAGCAGTAGCCCATAGAGGTGGTCTAGATGGGCAATTCTGCGGAGTAAAAAGCGCTCTAGCAGCACACCAAAGGCGCCGACGACTAAAGGCACCAACAGTAGCGCCAGCCAGTAATTAATGCCTAGATAACGAAAGCCCAACAGCGCGGCGAAAGCCCCCAGCATATATTGTGCCCCGTGGGCGAAGTTGACGATCTTCAACAGGCCGAAGATGACCGCCAGGCCCAGGCTAAGCAGTGCGTAAAAGGCCCCATTCACAAGGCCCAGCGTGAGCTGCCCCATGAAGACGGCCAATGGCACGCCGAATATCATCGTCATAACGCGACTCTCCTCGCCATCAAACAGTTGGCGGCAACTTGCCGCCAACCGGTACTAAACGTTACTTGCGATTACTAGCGAGTCCGAAAATCAGTTCTGCACCAGCTTGCACTGGCTTTCAGACAGCGGGCGGTAGGCTTCTTCGGCGGGAATGGTGCTGAGGATTTCGTAAAGATCCCACTCACCGGTGGATTCTTCTGGCGTTTTCACCTGGGCAAGGTACATATCATGCACCATGCGGCCATCTTCACGAATGCGGCCATTGCGGGCAAAGAAATCGTTGATGGGCTCTTCCGCCATTTTAGCGCGGATGGTTTCAGGGTCGTCGGTGCCAGCGGCTTCCACGGCTTTCAGATAGTGCATGGTGCTGGAGTAGATACCGGCTTGCACCATGGTCGGCATGCGGCCGACTTCATCGAAGTAGCGCTGTGACCATTCGCGAGACTGCTCATCCATATCCCAGTACCAGCCGGTAGTAAGCAGCAGGTTCTGGGTGGCTTCCAGGCCAAGCGCATGAACGTCATTCAAGAAAATCAACAGGCCCGCCAGCTGCTGACCGGATTGAGTCAAACCAAACTGGCTGGCTGTGGTGATCGCGTTGACGGTGTCGGAACCAGCGTTGGCCAAACCAATGATCTTGGCGCCCGAGCCCTGAGCCTGGAGAATATAAGAGGAGAAGTCATTGGTAGGGAACGGATGGCGCACGCCGCCAACAATTTCACCGCCACTCTCTTCCACCACCTTGGTTACGTCGGCTTCAAGTGCATGGCCGAAGGCGTAGTCTGCAGTCAGCATAAACCAGCTGTCACCGCCCTGCTCAACGACCGCTTTGGCGGTACCGTTAGCAAGCGGATAGGTGTCGTACACCCAGTGGATGTGGTTGGGCGTGCAGTGTTCGTTGGTAATGCTAGACGCCGCAGAGCCTGACACGATACCCAGGCCATTGTTCTCTTCCAGCACTTTGGTGACCGCAATCGAGACCGAGGAGGCGACCAGGCCGCCTACCATGTCGACGTTATCCTGATCGATCCAGCCGCGCACAGTATTGGCACCTACGTCGGCGCTGTTACGGTCATCCGCACTGGAAATCACGATGGGGGCACCATTGACGCTGCCACCAAAATCGGCCACCGCCATCTCCATCGCGGTCAGGCCGCCTGGGCCTGCCAAGTCGCGATAGGTGCCGGACATATCGGCTAGGTAGCCAATGCGTACTTCACCGTCGCTCATATCAGCCTGAGCGGTAGACACAGCAAGGCTTGAAGCTGCCGCAACGGCGATGCTGGCAGCCAGCGTTTTTTTCAGAAAGGTCATGTTCGTCTCCTGGCCCGGAGGCCTTTGTTGTTGTGTAGTTATTGACTCGTGGTCGAGTAGTCGTTGAGCTGTCGTGAAAGTGCGTACTGCAAATTACTGATTAATATTGTTGTTTTGTGAGCAGCGAAACTGTTGGCGTAATGAACTTTTAAATGTCTATAAACCGTGTGTTATACCCCCAGCATTGAGTTGAGATGTTCACGACGCGATGGCAACTGTGCAGCGGTGATTTCTTCAATAATCTGACCGTGATCCATCACGAAGTGGCGATCCGCCAAGGGGGCCGCAAAGCGGAAGTTTTGCTCCACCAGCACAATGGTCATGCCGCGCTCCTTGAGTTTCACCAGCACTTCGGCCAGCTTCTGCACGATCACGGGCGCGAGCCCTTCGGTTATTTCATCCAACAGCAACATGCGCGCCCCGGTACGCAGAATGCGCGCCATGGCTAACATCTGCTGCTCGCCACCGGAAAGCCGTGTGCCCTGACTTCTGCGCCGCTCATAAAGGTTGGGGAACATGGCGTAGATTTCATCGAGACTCATGCCGCCCGAGCGCACCGTTGGCGGCAACAAGAGATTTTCATGCACATCTAAACTGGCAAAAATGCCGCGCTCTTCTGGGCAGTAGCCAACCCCTAGCCGCGGAATATGGTGCGGCTTCATGTGCAGCGTTTCATTACCGTTAATCACGATTGAGCCGGTACGCCGCCCCACCATGTTCATGATCGATTTCAGCGTGGTGCTACGCCCCGCGCCGTTGCGGCCCAGCAGCGTTACCAGCTCGCCGCGCTTCACATCAAAATTGACCCCGTGCAGAATATGCGACTCGCCATAAAAGGCGTGTAGATCCTGCACCCGCAACATCTCCAGACTTTGATTGTTTTCAACAGGTGTTTGGGCTTCAGCGATGTTCATACGGCCGCCCCCTCTTTTTCAGAACCATCCTCTTCCGCGGCGTCGCTGCCCATATAGGCTTCACGCACCAGAGGGTTACGGGAGACAGTTTCATAATCTCCCTCGGCCAATACTGCGCCCCGCGCCAGCACGGTAATACGGTCACACAGGCGGCTAACCACACTCAGGTTATGTTCCACCATCAATACCGTACGGCCTTGTGAAACGCGTTTGATCAGCGCCACGATGCGGTCTACATCTTCCGCCCCCATGCCTTGAGTGGGTTCATCGAGCAGCATCATGGTCGGGTCCAGTGCCAGCGTAGTCGCAAGTTCAAGTGCCCGCTTGCGCCCATAGGGCATTTCAACCGTTAGGGTGTCGGCGTATTCCCGCAGTCCTACTTCTTCTAGCAGCTCAAGCGCTCGCTCATTGAGGTGATCCAGCGATTTTTCAGATTTCCAAAAGTGAAACGAGGTACCCAGTTTGCGCTGCAGGGCCACTCGCACATTCTCCAACGCGGTCATATGGGCGAATACCGCAGAAATCTGAAACGAACGCACCAACCCTAACTGAGCTATTTCGTTGGATTTTTTACTGGTGATTGAGTTGCCGCGATACAAAATATCGCCGCGGGTAGGCGGCAGAAATTTGGTCAATAAGTTAAATACGGTGGTTTTACCCGCCCCATTGGGGCCAATCAGTGCGTGAATATGCCCTTCCTGTACCTGGAGATTGACATCGTCCACGGCGGTGAAGCCGCGAAACTCTTTGGTCAGCCCTCGGGTTTCGAGGACAGGTCCCTGAAGGACATCGTTTGCACTCATAGAGTGGCAAGCCTCTTATTGTTGTTGTGCTAATTCTTTACAGGCATGGCAAAAGCGGCTGCTACTGCCTTACCTGAACGTAAGGTGTATGTGCAAACTAGCAACTGTCGGTATAGCAATACAATTACAACTTTGGTCTATCGACGAGATTATCCTGAATTAACAACTGCGTTCAAAAGATAAATATCAGTGACTTACATCATTTCAACGCTTTTAAACTGCTCACAACAATAGCTTTACGTTAACGTAAGCTTGTTTTAGCCTCAGTGGCAGTGTTCCATAGGTGTCATATCTTGGGACTTATTCTTAGGAACTGTCCTTAAGAACAATGCCTTTTGAGAGAACGACATCATGAGCAAAACTTACTCAATCAGTGAACTAGCCAACGAGTTTGATTTAACCACCCGTAGTATTCGCTTCTATGAGGATCAGGAGTTGCTCCACCCTTCTCGGCGTGGGCAAACCAGGGTTTATAGCAGCAAAGACCGTGTACGGCTGAAACTTACCATTCGCGGCAAACGGCTGGGATTTTCATTGGCAGAGATTCGTGAACTGTTCGAGCTTTGGGACGAAACCCGCAGCGGCAGCAAAAAGCAGCTGCATCTAATGCTTAGCAAGATAGGCGAACGCCGTGCGGCGCTAGACCAACAAATGAAAGACATCACCATGGTGCAGCTAGAGCTTGAAAGTGCTGAGATTCGCTGCCGCCAGGCACTCGAAGAACTACTAGAAAAAGAGCCCCAGGAAAAACAGAACGAAGAGGAGCGCACGGGTACGTCCGACAAAGCGTCTGCTCCCTCTTCCGCCACTATGCATTGACGCGTCGCGCGAACTAACGCCAGCTCGACTCGCCGACACAAATAGCTAACACAAGCTAATACAAAAATCTGCAACAGGTGATTGACCATGTTTTCACACTATTCAGAACTTAATTTTGGCCTCGATGACGAGCTGAACATGCTGCGTGAGCAGGTCAACGCCTTTGCGGCCAGCGAGATTGCTCCCCGCGCTGCCGAAATCGACCGCAATAACGAGTTCCCTAATGATCTGTGGAAGAAGTTTGGTGATATGGGTCTGCTCGGCATCACCGTCTCTGAAGAGGATGGCGGTAGCGGTATGGGCTATCTCGCCCACTGTATCGCCATGGAAGAGATCTCACGGGCCAGCGCATCGGTAGCGCTCTCTTACGGCGCCCACTCCAACCTGTGCGTTAACCAGATCAAGATCAACGCCTCCCCCGAACAGAAAGCCAAGTATCTCCCCAAGCTGATCAGCGGCGATCACGTGGGCGCTTTGGCCATGTCGGAACCCGGCGCAGGCTCTGATGTGGTCTCGATGCAACTGCGTGCCAAGCAGAATGGCGATCACTACATCCTTAACGGCAACAAAATGTGGATTACCAACGGTCCGGATGCCGATGTATTGGTGGTATACGCCAAAACCGACCCTGAAGCGGGTTCCAAAGGCATTACCGCCTTTATTATCGAAAAAGGTATGCCCGGTTTCTCTACCGCCCAAAAGCTCGACAAGCTGGGCATGCGCGGTTCCAACACCTGTGAACTGGTCTTCCAGGATTGCGCCGTTCCCGCTGACAATATTCTAGGTGGGGAAGGCAAAGGCGTACGCGTACTCATGAGTGGCCTGGATTACGAGCGCACCGTATTGGCCGCAGGCCCGATTGGCATCATGCAAGCTGCCATGGATGTGGTGATGCCCTATATCCACGAGCGCAAGCAGTTCAACCAGTCGATTGGTGAGTTCCAGCTAGTGCAAGGCAAAGTGGCGGATATGTACACCACCCTGAACGCCTGCCGCGCTTACCTTTATGCCGTAGCGGGAGCCTGTGATCGTGGCAAGACTTCGCGTAAAGACGCCGCTGGAGTGATTCTCTACTGTGCCGAAAAAGCGACTCAAGTGGCACTGGATTCGATTCAACTGCTCGGCGGCAACGGCTATATCAACGAGTACCCCACCGGGCGCCTACTGCGTGACGCCAAGCTGTATGAAATTGGTGCGGGCACCAGCGAGATACGCCGGATGCTGATTGGCCGCGAACTCTTCACCGAAAGTAAGTAAGGGTCCTGTCATGAGCTCCATTTCCACTCAGATCAACCCGCGCAGCGATGTGTTTCAAGCCAACGAAGCCTCAATGCTTGGTGAAGTACATAAATTGCGTGAACTGACCGCCGCCGTTGCCCAAGGTGGTGGTGCCAAAGCCCGCGAGCGCCACGAAAGCCGGGGCAAGCTATTTGTCCGCGACCGCATTGATCACCTGATTGATGAAGGTTCACCGTTTTTAGAGTTTTCCGCTCTGGCGGCCCACAACATATACGATAGCGAGATTCCCGCCGCTGGTGTGGTCACCGGTATTGGCCGTGTTTCCGGCGTCGAGTGTGTCATTGTCGCCAACGATGCCACGGTGAAAGGTGGCACCTACTTCCCGCTCACCGTGAAAAAACATATTCGCGCCCAGGAGATCGCCCGCAAGCATCGACTGCCGTGCATCTATCTGGTCGATTCAGGCGGCGCCTTCCTGCCCCGTCAGGACGAAGTATTCCCTGACCGCGACCACTTCGGGCGTATCTTTTATAACCAGGCGACCATGTCGGCGGAAGGCATCCCGCAAATCGCCGTGGTGATGGGTTCCTGCACCGCGGGCGGCGCCTACGTGCCTGCCATGGCAGACGAATCCATCATCGTTAAAGAGCAGGGCACGATTTTCCTTGGCGGCCCACCACTGGTAAAAGCCGCCACTGGTGAAAGCATCAGCGCTGAAGATCTGGGCGGCGCGGATGTTCACGCCAAGGTCAGCGGCGTCGCTGATCACTACGCGGAAAACGATGCCCATGCGCTGCAGCTTGCCCGCGCCTGCGTATCGCGGCTGAACTGGCAAAAGCGTGGCAAGCTCGCCATGCAGGCACCTAAACCACCCAAACTCGATCCTTCCGAGCTGTATGGCATTGTCGGCACCGATCTTAAAAAGCCCTACGATGTGCGCGAAGTGATTGGGCGTATCGTCGACGACTCCGACTTTGACGAATTTAAGCGCTACTACGGCGAAACCCTGGTCACTGGCTTTGCGCATATTCACGGCTACCCGGTAGGCATCGTGGCCAATAACGGCGTGCTGTTTTCAGAAAGTGCGGTGAAAGGCGCGCACTTTATCGAGCTATGCGCCCAGCGCAAGATCCCGCTGATCTTCCTCCAGAACATTACCGGCTTTATGGTCGGCTCCAAGTACGAACACGAAGGTATTGCCAAGCACGGTGCCAAGCTGGTGACAGCAGTGGCCTGCGCCAAGGTGCCTAAGTACACCGTACTGATTGGCGGCAGCTTCGGCGCCGGTAACTACGGTATGTGTGGCCGTGCTTATGATCCTAACCTGCTGTTTATGTGGCCCAACGCACGCATATCCGTCATGGGTGGCGAACAGGCAGCGGGCGTACTGGCCCAGGTTAAGCGCGAGCAGCATGAGCGCGAAGGCCGCGAATGGAGCAAAGAGGAAGAAGAAAACTTCAAGCAGCCCACCCGCGAGCAGTACGAGCATCAAGGCCATCCCTATTACGCCAGCGCCCGCTTGTGGGACGACGGCGTGATCGATCCGCTGCAAACCCGCGATGTGCTGGGGCTCTCTTTAGCGGCTGCGATGAATGCCGAAATCGAAGAGACACGCTTCGGCGTGTTCCGGATGTAAGGGGCAATCACCATGGCTTACTCAACACTGATTATCGAAGACGGCGTGGCCCGCCTGACCTTAAACCGTCCCGAGGTACATAACGCCTTTGACGACAGCCTGATCGCTGAATTGAACTCGCATCTTGACCAGCTACACACCCTTGCGGAAGCGGGTGATGTGCGCGTCGTGGTGCTGGGCTCCGAAGGCAAAAGCTTCTCTGCGGGTGCCGATCTAAACTGGATGAAGCGCATGGTCGGCTACGACCTTGACGATAACCTCGCCGATTCCCGCAAGCTGGCAGCACTTATGCATAGCCTCGATACACTGCCCTGCCCCACGGTTTGCCGCATTCAAGGCGCCGCCTTTGGTGGTGCGGTGGGTCTGGCCGCCTGCTGCGATGTGGTGATCGCCTCGGACAAAGCCAAGTTCTGCCTATCAGAAGTCAAAATTGGCCTATCGCCCGCAGTCATCAGCCCCTATGTCCAGCGTGCCCTGGGCGAGCGACAGATGCGCCGCTATGCACTAACCGCAGAAGTGATGGACGCCCCAACGGCGCTCGCTCTCGGTTTAGCGCATCAGGTGGTAGAACACGATGCGTTAGACAGCACAGTTGACGCCATGCTGACGACGCTATTGGCAGGCTCGCCCCAGGCCCAGCGCGCCACCAAAGCGCTGATGGCCGCGGTTGCTCAAGCGCCTGACAGTGACGATACCCGCGAGCATACCTGCCAGGTGATCGCCAAGCTGCGGGTAAGCCAAGAAGGGCAAGAGGGTTTATCCAGTTTCTTTGAAAAACGCCGCCCCGTCTGGGCCGATTCTAATAACACACCCTACGCTTCGGAGCGTCGTTCATGAAAAAACACGAAAAAGCCGCTCGCACGACGCCTTTTGATACCTTACTGGTCGCCAACCGCGGCGAAATCGCCTGCCGCGTGATGCGCACTGCCCGCCGTATGGGTCTGAAAACCGTTGCGGTATATTCCGATGCCGATGCCAGCGCCCGCCATGTGCGCGAAGCCGACGAGGCCGTGCGCTTAGGCCCTGCCGCCGCGCGGGAAAGCTATCTCAATATCGATGCAGTAATCGAAGCTGCCAAGCGTACCGGCACCGGCGCTATTCATCCCGGCTACGGTTTTCTTTCCGAAAACGGTACCTTCGTCAAAACCCTTGAAGAAGCGGGCATTACCTTTGTTGGCCCGCCCGCCTCGGCGATTGCCGCCATGGGCGATAAATCCGCCGCCAAAGCACGGATGGCCAATGCGGGCGTGCCACTAGTGCCCGGCTACCATGGTGATAACCAGGATGACGCCCTGCTGCGCAGTGAGGCCGACAAGATCGGCTACCCCGTCATGCTCAAAGCCAGCGCGGGCGGCGGTGGTAAAGGGATGCGTGTAGTGGAAAGCGGTGATGGTTTTCAGGCCGCGTTAGACGGCTGCCGCCGTGAGTCAAAAGCCGCCTTCGGCGATGACCGCATGCTAATCGAGAAATACCTGGTGCAGCCGCGCCATGTAGAAGTCCAGGTATTCTGCGACCGCCACGGCAACGGCGTTTACCTGTTCGAGCGGGATTGCAGCGTTCAGCGCCGCCATCAAAAGGTGATCGAAGAAGCCCCCGCCCCCGGCATGACAGCAGAGCTGCGCAGCGCCATGGGCGACGCTGCAGTGCGCGCCGCTCAAGAGATCGGCTATGTGGGCGCAGGTACCGTCGAGTTTTTGCTAGACATTGATGGCTCGTTCTACTTTATGGAGATGAACACCCGTCTTCAGGTCGAGCATCCCGTCACTGAGATGATCACCGGTCAGGATTTGGTCGAGTGGCAGTTGCGTGTGGCCATGGGCGAACCGCTGCCTTGCACCCAGGATGAGCTGACGATTACCGGCCATAGCTTTGAAGCACGTATTTACGCCGAAGACCCGGAACAGGATTTCCTGCCCGCTACCGGCTTGCTCACTCGCTTTGCGCTGGATTTAGAAGGGGCTGGACTGAGCGATGATCAGGTGCGTTTAGATAGCGGTGTAGAGAGCGGGGACGCGGTGTCGATGCACTACGACCCCATGCTCGCCAAGCTAATCGTTCATGGTGCCGACCGCGATGCAGCGCTGGCAACGCTTAACCGCGCCTTAGCGGCACTGGACGTACAAGGCGTAGTGACTAACCGTGCCTTCTTAATGCGCCTGGCAACGCATCCTGGCTTTAAGAACGTGGAGCTGGACACACGCTTTATCGAGCGCAATGAAGCGACGCTGTTTGCACCGCGCACTTACAGCACAGAAGCCTACGCCAGCGCGACGCTGATTGGCCTGAATCAACTTGCTCAAGAGTGCGAAAGCGACTCGCCCTGGGATCGCCACGACGGCTTCCGCTTGAATGCGCCACACACCATTCGCATTGCGCTGTGTGACCCTACGAATGTTCAAGCCGCTGACAGCGATGACGCGGTAGTGATCGTCGAAGGTAAACGCAACGCGGGCGAATCACTTTGGAACCTCAGCATCGGCGATAAAACGCTAACCGCGAGCCTGCAGCCGCTCACCGGCGACGCGGTTGCCGTTACCTTGAATGGCCACCGCCGCCGCTTGCAGGCGCGCCGCGATGGTCATGTGGTCGTGATGGCCGATCCCAGCGGTGAAACCCGTTTGTTTTGGCGGCGCATTGATGCCATTGATCATGGCCACCACGAAGCGGAATCTACTCTCACTGCCCCCATGAATGGCACGGTGGTGGCTCTACTCGTGGAGCCCGGCGTTAATGTTGAGAAAGGCATGCCGCTGATGGTAATGGAAGCGATGAAAATGGAGCACACCATGACCGCCCCGGCTGACGGTAGTGTGGAAACCTTCCATTTCCAGGTGGGCGAGACGGTCAGCCAGGGCGCTATCCTTCTCGACTTTGCCCCCAGCGAATAGGAGCTCATTCATGGCACTGCCTACGTCCGTCAAGTTATTTGAAATGGCCCCTCGGGACGGCCTTCAAAACGAGCCGGGGGCGATGGTACCCACCGCAACCAAGATCGCCCTGATCGAGCGGCTAGCCAATGCGGGGATAACCCATATTGAAGCCGCCAGCTTCGTATCACCCAAATGGGTGCCGCAAATGGGTGATGCCGTTGAGGTCATGGCCGGGATTCAGCGTCAGCCAGGCGTGGTGTACTCCGCGCTAACGCCCAATTTAAAAGGGCTTGAAAACGCCCTAACCGTGGGCGTTGAAGAGATCGCGGTATTTGGCGCGGCATCAGAAGCCTTCTCGCAAAAGAACATCAACTGCTCGATTGCCGAGTCGCTGACACGGTTTGAGCCTGTGTTAGAGCGCGCCCGTGAGGCTGGCGTGCGCGTGCGGGGCTATGTTTCCTGTGTCTTGGGCTGCCCTTACGAAGGCGAGATCGCCCCCGACAAAGTGGCTGAGGTGGCCAAAGCACTTTATGAGATGGGCTGCTACGAGGTGTCGCTAGGTGACACGATTGGCGTCGGTACGCCGCTGGCTGCTAAACGGATGATTGAGGCGACGAGCCAACAAGTGCCCATTGAGTTTCTGGCCGCTCACTTTCACGACACCTACGGCATGGCGCTGGCGAACCTTTACGCGGTGATGGAAGAAGGCGTCAGTATTATTGACGCCGCCACCGCTGGTCTCGGCGGCTGCCCCTATGCCAAGGGCGCTTCCGGCAATGTGGCCACCGAAGACGTGCTCTATCTGCTTAAAGGGCTGGGAATCAAGACAGGCATCGACCTGCAGGCCGTCATCGATACCGGTTATTGGATTACTCAGGAGCTAGGCCGCAAGCCCAGTTCCAAAGTAGCTCTAGCACTGGGCGCTAGCCGATAAAATGCGTCATCAATAATAAGAAAGAAGCCAAGTAGCTCAACCTTCTCTGCCATCATGTTCAGACAAGAAAAATATCGGAGAGACCTGAAATGTCTTCACACGCACTGACTCTACCCAGCTACACCAGCAGCATGGCGGACAAGCCCCTTCTGGGCATGACCATTGGCGACAAATTCGATCAAATTGCCACCCTACATGCCGATAACGATGCGCTGATCGTGCTACACCAGAATATTCACTGGAGCTACCGCCAGCTTCAGGAAGAGGTCAATCGCTGCGCCCGCGCCCTGCTCTCCATCGGCGTCAATAAAGGTGACCGGGTGGCCATTTGGGCACCTAACTGCAGCGAATGGACGTTAACACAGTTTGCCACCGCCAAAATTGGCGCCATTCTGGTCAACATCAATCCCTCTTACCGCACCCATGAGCTGGAGTACGCGCTGAACCAATCCGGCGCGCGTTTTCTGGTCACCGCCAACAGTTTCAAAAGCTCCGACTACAGCGCCATGCTGTATGAATTAGCGCCAGAACTTAACGCGTGCACTGAAGGCCAACTCAAGTCGCAAAAACTGCCTGACCTTGAGTGCATTATTAATTTAAGCAGCGAAAAACTGAGCGGTATGTGGCGCTGGTCTGACCTGATGAACGAAGGCACCAAGGTTAGCCAAACCGACGTTGATGACTTGCAAGCAACGCTGCAATTTGATGACGCCATTAATATTCAGTACACCTCCGGAACCACAGGCTTCCCTAAAGGCGCGACCCTTTCTCACCACAATATTCTCAATAACGGTTTTTTCGTGGCGGAAAGCATGGGCTTCACCAGTGAAGATCGCTTGGTGATCCCGGTACCGCTGTACCACTGCTTTGGTATGGTCATGGGGAACCTGGGCTGTATGACCCACGGCGCCACCATGATCTACCCAGATGAAGGCTTTGATCCCGGTAAGGTGCTCAAGGCAGTGCACGAGCAAAAAGCTACCGCGCTTTACGGTGTGCCAACCATGTTTATCGCTGAGCTTGATCACCCGGATTTCCCTGGCACCGATCTCTCGTCGCTACGCACCGGGATCATGGCGGGATCGATCTGCCCCGCTGAAATCATGAAGCAGGTGATCAGCAAAATGAACATGAAGGGCGTGCAAATCGCCTACGGCATGACCGAAACCAGCCCGGTATCTACCCAGACCGGCGCCAACGACAGCATTGAAAAGCGCGTTTCTACCGTGGGCCGCACTCAGCCCCACCTGGAAAATAAAATCGTCGACCCCGGCAATGGCGGTATTTTGCCCAGGGGTGAAATCGGTGAGCTGTGCACCCGCGGGTACAGCGTGATGCTGAAGTACTGGAACAACGACAAAGCCACCGCTGAAGCCATCGATGAATCGGGCTGGATGCACACCGGCGACCTGGCCACCATGGATGAAGAGGGTTATATCCAGATCGTGGGCCGCATTAAAGATATGGTCATCCGCGGCGGCGAGAACGTTTATCCCAAAGAGATCGAGGAATTTCTGTACGCCCACCCGGCGATTTCAGAAGTCCAGGTCACCGGCGTGCCCGACAAAAAGTACGGTGAAGAGCTGATTGCTTGGGTGAAACTCAACAGTACCGCGGGCGAAGTCACCGGTGAAGAGCTGCGCGAGTACTGCAAAGGCAAAATCACCCACTTCAAAATTCCGCGCTACTTCAAGTTTGTTGATGAATTCCCCATGACCGTCACCGGTAAGATTCAGAAATTCAAAATGCGCGAGATTTCGATTCAGGAGCTAGGCCTGGATCAAGAGCCGTAACTGGCCATGCCTACCTCCCATCCGTTGGCAGACCATTATCAGCGCGGCCTACGCGCTGATAATGTGTTGGCGCAGATTGACGCCCACTACCCCGACGGCCCAACGCTTTACCAACTGGCGCCGCTGGATCAACTGCATATCGGCGGCGTAGCGGCTTCCACACGACTGCTTGAACGGCTCAATCCAGCCACTCATGGCAAAGTGCTTGATATTGGCGCGGGGCTAGGTGGATTGATGCGCCAAGGCGCGGCGCTAGGGTTTCAAATGACCGGGCTGGATATTACTCATGGGTTTAGTGCATTAAACAGAGCGCTGAGCTCACGTGTTAAGCAACCTAACGCACCACCTCTTGCCTGGGTCACCGGCAATGCCAATGCCCTGCCGTTTGCGGATAACAGTTTTGATGCCGTGCTGTTCCAACACAGCCTGATGAATATGCCTGACGCAGCCAGGGTAATCGCAGAAAGCCGACGGGTTCTGCGCCCAGGCGGGCAGCTAGTCATGCACGAGGTTGTCAGCGGCCCCCACGTGGCACAGCTTCACTACCCAGTGCCATGGGCGGCTTCTCCTGAGCACTCGCACCTACTGACCTTAACGTCATTAACCCATTTGCTCGAAACGGGCGGCTTTGTGCTTGAACATGTTGAAGATTGGAGCGAAATAGCCTTGGAGTGGCGCCAACGTCAGCGCCAAAAAGAGCAGACGCCACGCCAAGCGGTGCTCTCCCCCAAGTGGGTGTTCGGCGAGCGCTTTACCACCATGGGAAAAAATTTAGTCGATAACCTAGCCAACGGCGCAATTAAAGTGGTGGAAATCCAAGTCAGTTGCTAACCTGATTAGGAATAGCTTTTCTTTCTCTACCCATACGTATACGACAATAGGTGTACGAGAAATGCCAATGAAACGCTTGGCAATCACTCTGCTGTGCTGTGCTGTTCCCTGGTTTAGCAGCTACGCCGATGATGAGCCGCCGGTGATGGCTTATACCGCCCCCGATAGCGAACTCATGCAGCTTGAAAACGGCGTTATCCTGGAAGGTAGCGACCTGCAAAGCCTGGACAACTACTCCAGCGGCTTTCGCGTAACAGCGGGATTCAGTCCCTGGCGGCTTCCTCAACTGGATATTGGCGCGGAAATCGCCTACAGGGAAAGCGAAGAAATCTCCACCTCGTCCAGTGTCAATCCGCTGATTATGGATACCTTAAGTTTAGGCGGCGCCATTGTCGCCGGTGTTCGCATGGGCGCCTTTAGCTTCTATGCGAAGTCCGGCATCACCGAATGGCGCGGTGAAAGCGATGTAGAAGGTGCCGATGAAAGTGGCACCGCGATGCTGCAAGGCTTCGGTGCCACCGTAACGGTCAATCGGCTTGTTAGCCGACTGGAATACGAACGTATCAACTCCCCCACCCTTGAACACCTCACTATGCTAAGCGCCTCGTTGCACCTGCCGTTTTAAACGTTATCACGGTGCTGGTCGGGAGGCGTCCAGATCGGCACGTCTTCGCGCTGGGGCTCTTGCCACTCTTGTTGCATTGCACTGTTCAGCGCTTCTTCCAGCTTCATAAACAGCTCGCCGTAGCGGGGGCTGAAGCTAATACTCCCCTCGATCTCCTTCCAAGCTTCAAACAGCTCGTCCTCATGGGCATCCTCATTTTGCACAAACGCCCAGGTCATTTGCTTGGCCCGCATGGGATGGACACCCATCGCCGTTAGCGCGTGGCCGCCCAGTTCCAGAGCGGAATGATAGGTTTCACTGACAACGTCATCAGCCCCTGCATCACGCAGTTGGTAGCCATGGCCACGGTCAAAGGCGCGGGCTAGCACCCAGACATGGGGATAGTACTGTTTTACGTGTTTAACCATGTGTACAGCGCGGTCGCGGTCGTCCAAGGCAATAACGATTAATCTAGCATGCTCGATACCAGCGGTTTCAAGCAAATCGGAGCGGCTGGCGTCGCCAAAGTAGCTTTTGATGTTAATTTTGCGCAGGTTTTCAATCTGTTCGATCTCATGGTCCAGCGCCACAATGGGAATACTATTGGCGCGCAGCAGACGACAAATAATTTGTCCAAACCGCCCTACGCCCGCAACGATCACCGGGGCCTGCTCTTCGATTGCGTCAGCTTCCCGACCGTCATTCTTGGCACTGCGGTAGCGCGGCAGAACCAACCGGTCGTAAGCAATAAACAGTAGCGGTGTCAAAAACATTGAGAGCGCCACCACTAGAGAGAGAATCTGGGAGATGTCGGTTGGAATGACACTGTTCTGTACGCTATAGGTCAGCAGCACAAAACCAAATTCACCCGCCTGGGCAAGGCTCAGGGTGAATAGCCAGCCATTGCTGCCACGCACCCGAAACAACAGTGCTAAACCAAGCAGAATCATGCCTTTTACCACGATCACGGCCAAGCCTAACGAGAGAACCGTGCCCCACTCCGCCGCCAGCACCGAGAAATTAATACCTGCCCCCACGGTAATAAAGAACAACCCCAACAGCAGTCCTTTAAAGGGCTCAATATTAGCTTCCAACTCGTGCTTGAATTCACTGTTGGCAAGTACCACCCCGGCCAGGAACGCGCCGAGGGCGGGCGATAAATTAACCAAACTCATTAGCGCGGCAATGCCGATGACCAGCATCAGGGCCGTGGCGGTAAATACTTCGCGCAGGCCAGAACTAATCACATAGCGAAACAGCAGGGGCACTAAATAGTAGCCTGCCGCTATCACGCTCGCGATGGCCGCCACGACCACCAAGGCATGTGCCCAGCCTGGCAAGTGTGCGACCAGGCTTAAGCTGGCATGGCTATCATCGCTGACGTCGCCCATTAGCTCGGGAAGTGCTAGCAACGGAATTAGCGCCAGCATGGGAATAACGGCAATATCCTGGAACAGCAGCACCGAAAAGGCGCTGCGGCCCCCTTCGGTTTTGGCAAGCCCCTTCTCGTTCAACGTTTGCAGCACAATCGCCGTGGAAGAGAGCGCAAAAATGAGCCCCACCGCCAGGGCAGTTTGCATCACTAGCCCTAGCCACAAAGCAATAGCGGTGCCTGCAGCAGCGGTTAGCACTACCTGAAGCCCCCCTAGTCCCAGCAGTCGCACGCGCATCGCCCATAACCCTTTCGGGTCGAGCTCCATGCCGACCAAAAACAGCATCATCACCACGCCAAATTCGGCAAAATGCTGAATGGTGGTGGTTTCCTGGCCCACCAGCCCCAGGATCGGGCCAATCACTACCCCGGCGACCAAATAACCCAGCACTGAGCCCAGCCCAAACCGTTTGGCAAGGGGAACCGCAATTACCGCGGCGACAAGATAAATAAAGGCTTGAATAAAATAGCCGGTCATCGTGTTTCCTCAAAATAGAACGAGCTGCTTGACTTCCCTGAGCAATAATGTAGCGTACTAGTACGCTAGTGCGTTACTTATTAACCGATGGCATTCTTCGATGGTTTCACAACTTACACATCATGACGACAAACGATCACTACCAGGCTGAGCTTATTCGCCACTTGCTCGCCATAGACTCACCCGAGGCAATGGACGCAGCACTGGCCGACCTGCTGACTCCCGCAGAGTATCAAGAAATCAGTAAACGCCTACAGATTTTTAAGTTGCTGCGTGAAGGAGTGCCGCACCGCAAAATTGCCGAAACCCTAGGGGTGGGTATCGCCACGGTTTCCCGCGGCTCGCGCGCGTTGGCCACCTTACACGCCTCCACATCGCTACCCTCATCACAAGCTTCTTCACGGAATGATGCACCATGACCATTGCCAATACGCATGCCTCGGGCCCACAGCCGTTTACGCTGCCACGCAAACCTCACTACGTGACGCTGGCGGCGGACTGCGACTTCTTTGCCCTGTTTCAAAAAATCGAGCGGCAGTTTGATACCTGCTACATGCTGGAGTCGCTTGGCGAAGATAGCCATATTGCACGCCATTCGATCATCGGCTTTGACCCCGAATACACGCTGTATGCCAATGGCAACACGCTAACTATCGAAGACCGTGACGGCAATGCAAACGAGTACCCAAGCGATAACCCTTATGAACTACTGCGTAGCCTGATCCCCCAAAATATTATTTCGCGTAAGTACGCGGGTGGCTTAAGCGGCTACCTCGGTTACGATGCCATGCAGTACTTCGAGCCCTCGCTGACCCTAAAAGCCAGCGACGATTTCGATACCTTTCGCTTTGGGCTCTACAAAGATGGCCTGATCCTCGACAAGATGACCGGGGAGGTTACCTACTTCTATTACGACAATAGCCGTTACGAGTTTCTGCAGACGCTGATCGACGCCGACGAAAAACCCGCAGGCCCACTGCACATCACCGCGCTGGGCGACACAATGAGCAAAGCCGAGCACGCCGAGGCGGTTGCTAAGGTGAAGCAGGACATCATCAACGGCAAGGTGTTTCAGTGCGAGGTCGGCTTTAAAAAGCGCTTTCGAATTGAGGGCGATACGCTGGCCCTTTATGATCAGTTGCGCACCATCAATCCGTCGCCCCAGATGTACTATGTCAAATTCGGCGAGCAGAAGCTGATCGGCGCAAGCCCAGAGCTGCTGTTCCGCCTGCGCCAGGGTGAGATGGAAACCTTCCCACTGGCAGGCACCACCCTCCGCGGCCAAACGCCCCAGGAAGACACCCAGCTAGCCCGGGCGCTGCTCAACGACCCCAAGGAGATCGCCGAGCACAATATGATTGTGGATCTGCACCGCAACGATATTGGCCGGGTGGCCCAGTTTGGCACGGTAAAAGTGCGCAGCCTGATGGATATCAAGCGCTTTAGCCACGTACAGCATATCTCCAGCGAAATTGTCGGGATTATTGCCGAAGGCGAAGACATGTTTACGGCGCTGGCGAGTAACTTCCCGGCGGGCACGCTCACCGGCGCGCCCAAGATTGAGGCGATGAAGATTATCGATGATCTGGAAACCGACGGTCGCGGTCCCTATGGCGGTGCGGTGGGCCAGTTCTCGTTTAACGGCGACTGCACCTTTGCCATCCCCATTCGCACGGTGTTTGTGAACGGCGAGCGCGCCTACGTACAAACCTGCGGCGGCAACGTATTCGATAGCAACGCCGAGGATGAATACGAAGAAATTCGCCGCAAGTTCGCTGGCACTCGCAAGGCCCTGGCCCCTTTTATGAGCACGGATATGGAGAGCCCCGCATGAAGGTGCTGATCATCGATAACTACGACTCCTTCACCTATAACCTTTACCAGTTTATTGGTGAAATCTTAACCACGGAGAAGAATCGCGGCGGGTTGCCTCATTTTGAGATCATCGTTAAACGCAACGACCAGATCGATTACCACGCCATTGAGGCGCTGGCGCCGGATCGCATCATTATTTCCCCCGGCCCCGGCTCGCCGGATGACCCACGCTACTTTGGTGTGTGCGCCGAGGTAATAGAAAAACTGGGTAAGACCACCCCGCTGCTGGGGGTTTGTCTGGGCATGCAGGGCATCGTGCATGTGTTCGGCGGCAAGGTGGTTAAAGCACCGCTACCCATGCACGGCAAGATCAGCCCAATCAACCACGACAATCGCTCGGTGTTTAACGGCGTGCCCGACCAGCTTGAAGTAATGCGCTATCACTCATTGATTGCCGATGCGACCACCCTGCCCGAGTGCCTGGAAGTAACCGCCACCGTGGGTGCCCTGAAAGCGGATAATTTTGAGCAGCGCAGCCGCTGGCAGGCAATGGGTGAATTCGAGCTTATGGGCGTTAAACACCGGGAGTACCCGATTCACGGCATTCAATTTCACCCCGAATCATTCGCGACCGAAGGCGGTAAGGAGTTGATAGCCAACTTTCTTTTCGCGCCCAACGATCAAGCCAGAGCGTAGGCACGCAGCATAGGGTGGCTAAACGGGTGGCTAAATGAGACTCAATGAAACAGTTAGCCACCCCGCACAGGCCAGATTTACAATAACCGTCAGCCAGAACGTAACCTGGAAGGCGGTTTTCTGGGTTTTATGCCGCAGCCGCTGCTGAGCCAGGAAAGCACCTGGCCAGCCACCCATTACTCCAAGCAGATGTAGCGTTTTCTCGCTCACTCGACGGCGGTTATTGATAGCCGCTTTTTTGTCGATGGCATAGGTAATGTAAGCGAGCATACTAATCACAGCATAAAAAGCGACGATTGGGATCACAGTAAGGACTCTTGAAGGAGAAGGAGCTACTTGCGTCGCTGAGAAGGCTTGCCCACCACCGCTGGTTTACCGCGACCTTTGCCAACGGGCTTACCTCTAGCACTAGGCTTGCTTTTAACACTGGGCTTGCCGGGCGCTTTACCCTTGGGGAGAGGTTTACCAGCACTGCCTTTCGGGCCGGTGCTTACTTTTCCACTAGCGGCCTTTTTACCTTTGGGAAGTGGTTTAGGTTTAGCCCCGGTGGCTTTGGCGCCCGCTTTGGCCGGTATCGGGCGCCCTTTGTTGGCAGCGGGCGGCTTTGCCTTGCCAGCGCCTGAGCTGTAGTTGGGCCTTTCAGGCTTAGCTTTACTCTTCTTCTCTGGCACGGCTTCTGATTTTTCAGTCAGCGCGATAATGGTGTCAATCTCTTTAGGGGTGAGATCGCGCCAATCCCCCAGGGCTAATCCTTTAAGGGGCACATTCATAATGCGCGTGCGAATAAGCTGGGTAACTTCATAGCCGAAGTATTCGCACATACGGCGAATTTGCCGATTGAGTCCCTGCACCAAGGTAATAGTGAACACAAAGGTGGACTCTTTTTGCACTTTGCAGCGCTTGGTCACCTTGCCAAGAATCGGCACACCGCCCTGCATGCCCTCGATAAACTCGTCGGTGATCGGCTTATTCACCGTCACCTGATACTCTTTTTCGTGGTTGTTATTGGCACGCAGAATCTTATTAACCAAATCACCGTTATTGGTTAAAAAAATCAGCCCCTGGGAGTCTTTATCGAGCCGGCCGATGGGAAAAATGCGCGTGCCGTGTTTTACAAACTCAACGATATTGTCCTTTTCGCTGGACTCGGTGGTGCTAACGATGCCCACCGGCTTGTTCAGCGCAATAAGAACCAGATCTTCCTCTTCCTGTGGCTCGATCTCCTGGCCATTGACCTTGACCAGATCCCCCGCTACCACCTGGTCGCCGGTAGTGGCGCGGCGACCGTTAATCCACACGTTGCCCTGCTCCACAAAGCGGTCAGCCTCACGGCGAGAGCACATTCCACTTTCACTAATGTATTTATTGATACGGGTAGATTTTCGTAACGACATAAAACGCCATGTGGCTAAAAGGAGTGAACAAAAAAGTTAAAAAGAGGAGCCGGGCTGCTTTAGAAAAGCCAGCTCCTCGTCGGTAGAGGCCCGCCCCAACAGTGCATTGCGGTGCGGGTAACGCCCGAAGCGATCAATGATCGCCTTGTGACGCACTTCAAAGTCGTAGTTATTCACTAACCCCGGCTGTTCGAACAGTTGTATTGCCACTTCATGAATGGCGGCAGACTCGCTATGCATATAGGGCATATACAAAAATGCCCGCTGCTGGCTGGATAGCTCGGCGTCTGCCCCCGCTGCCACCGCCTCCTGAGCCAGCGCTAGCGCCAAGGTATCGGTGGCAAAGGCACGGGCATCATCGCGGTAGATATTGCGCGAGAACTGATCCAGCACAATGATTTCCGCCAGCCGCCCTTCAGCCGTTTTCCGCCATGGGTAGCACTCGCACCGGGCGGCCTGGGCGTGCAGTTCGCCAAAGCTCGCCAGGATCTTGCGATCCATCTCAAGGTCTTTTTTAAACCACTGAGCAGGCGTCAACGCGTCAAACCAAAAGTCGAGTACCGCTTGAGCATCTGAAGACATTGACACCTCTTTGTCGCGATAGGACGTTCTAATAAAACGTCCTAATTAAACGTCGTGGTAAAAATTATGGTAATAAAAAACCTAGCCGGTATTGCGTAGGCCAGCTGCTATCCCCGCCATGGTCACCATTAACGCGCGCGACAGATCGGCGCTAATCGCCCCATCCGCATCGCGGTTACGCTGCAGCAGTTCCGCTTGCAGCCCATGCAGTGGATCGATGTAGGGGTTACGGACATCGATTGCCTGGCGAATCAGCGGCGTGTTCTCCAGCAGCTCCTCCTGTTGGAGTATATCGAGCACCGCCTCTTCAAGCCGCGCAAAACGCTCACGTAGCTTTTTGCCCAGCGCCTTCAGCGATGGCTCATCGACAAGGCGATGCTCGTAGTAGGCGGCAATGGCCACGTCGGCTTTGGCCAACAGCATCTCCAGCATGTCGAGATAAGTGCCGAAGAAGGGCCACTCAGTGCGCATTTCTTGCAGCACCTCGCGTCCGCCGGGCTGCTCTAAGCGGGTCGAGAAGGCTTCACCACTGCCCAGCCACGCTGGCAGCATCAGACGAATCTGCGTCCAGGCGAAAATCCATGGAATCGCGCGTAGGGTCTCTACGCCGCCATCCTGCCGGCGCTTGGTAGGACGTGAGCCTAGCGGCAACCTTCCTAAAGCGCCCTCCGGCGTGACTGCCCGGAAGTAAGGGACAAAATCGGGGTCTTCCCGCACCACGCCGACATAAGCACCATGCGCTACCTTGGCGAGCTGATCCATCTCTTCACGCCAATGCGGTTCCGGCGCGCGAGGCGGCAACAGTGTGGCTTCCAGTACCGCGCAGGCATAAATCTCCATGGAACGTAGCGCAATATCGGGCTGGCCGAACTTGAAGCGAATCATTTCGCCCTGCTCGGTCACTCGCAGGCTGCCGTTCACCGAGCCGGGAGGCTGGGAAAGAATCGCCGCATGGGCCGGGCCACCACCACGACCAACGGTGCCACCTCGGCCGTGGAACAGGGTTAGATCGACACCGTGCCGGTTACACACATTGACCAGCGACTCCTGAGCGCGGTACTGCGCCCAAGCGGCGGCCAACTGACCGGCATCTTTGGCTGAATCTGAGTAGCCGATCATCACTTCTTGGCGATCATCAATCAGCGAGCGGTAGCCCGGTATCGCCAGCAGTTGGTCCACCACATCGCCTGCGTGGTCCAAGTCGTTGAGGGTTTCAAACAGCGGAGCGATAGGCAGCGTGACCTGCCCTCCTACCTCTTTCATCAGCAGTGCCACGGTGAGCACGTCCGACGGTTCAGCGGCCATGGAAATAATGTAGGTGCCTAACGCTTCGGAGTGTTCCTGGGCAATCACCTTAAAAGTATCCAGCACTTCCCGGGTCTCGGCGGAGCACTCCCAGCGGCGCGGAATCAGCGGGCGACGGGAAGCCAACTCGGCCAGCAGGAATTCTTGACGCTGGGCTTCGTCCCATTCGCGGTAGTGGCCAAGGCCAAGCGTACTGGTCAGCTCTTCAATCACCTGTGCGTGGCGGCTGGCCTCCTGGCGCAGATCGAGCTTGGTCAGCGTAACGCCGAATACGGCGACACGGCGCAAGGTATCCAGCAGCGCGCCGTTAGCGATGGTGTCGAGACCAACATCGCATAGTGAGCGGTAGCAGCCGAGCAACGGTGAATAGAGCTGATCACGGGTTTCAATAATCGGCCCGCCGTCATAGTTGCGCCCTTCAAGCTCGGCCTTGGCCCAATCCCGGGTTGACTCCATTCTTGTCAGCAGGCGCTTTAGCACTTCGCGATACGGTTCGGCCACATCGCCCGCCTCGGCTTTAAGCGCGCTGTTGGCCTTCCACATGGAGAGCTCAGTCTTCAACTGCTCAAGATCGCGCAGGTAAAGGTCGGCGGCCATCCAGCGGCCCAGTAGTAGTACTTCGCGGGTGACCCGGGCGGTCACGTTGGGGTTACCGTCGCGATCCCCGCCCATCCAGGAAGCGTAGCGAATCGGCGCGGCATCCAGGGGTAGGCGCTCACCGGCGGTATCCAGCAGCAGGTTATCCAAATCGCGGTGGAAGTCCGGCACTGCCTGCCAGAGTGAGTTTTCAATGACAGCAAAGCCCCATTTGGCCTCATCAACCGGCGAGGGGCGTTCGTGGCGAATCTCATCGGTGTGCCATGCCTGGCTGATCAGTTCTTCCAGACGCCCCTGGGCGCGAGTGCCGCGTTCAGGGTAATCCTCGGAGCTTTCAATGGCAGTCAGGCACTCATCAATGGCGTCATATTTTTGAATTAGCGTACGCCGGATAACTTCAGTGGGATGAGCGGTGAGTACCAATTCAACGCGCATATTAGCGAGGGTTTCGACCAGTTTACGCGGTGAGTTACCCGCCTGCTGAGCCCGCTCAAGCAGTTCACCAAGCACCGGTTGGGAGCCCGGCTTGTAATCCTCTACGCGGCGAAAGCGTGCTCGGTAGTGCTGTTCCGCAATGTTGGCGAGGTTTAAAAACTGGTTAAACGCCCGGGTGACCGGCAATAGATCTTTCTCAGGCAGATCTCGCAGGTACTCGATCAACTCGCGCTGCTGCAGAGAATCGCCCTGGCGCCCGCGCTTGGCGTGAGCACGGATGGTTTCAATCTTATCGACAAATGCTTGGCCCAAATCGTCGGCAATGGTGCGCCCCAGGCTATCGCCCAGAATACGCACGTTATCGCGCAGAGATTCGTGTAGGTCGTGACTCATTGGCATGGCCTCCTTGCAGGGGTCGCATCAATAATAATTCAGGAATGGGTAGGTTGTTTTTCTTGTGCTTTAGCTGCCTGCCAGTGGGTTTCCATCTCGTCTAACGAGGCCTCCGCCAGCGGTCGCTGGGCAGCGTTAAGCTCGCCTTCGACGTAGCGAAAGCGGCGTTCAAACTTTGCATTGGTCGCGCGTAGGCACTGTTCAGGGTCAGCGTTCAATGTGCGGGCAAGATTGGTGACTGCAAACAGCAGATCGCCAACTTCTTCCTGGGAGTGCTGTTGATCACCGGCGGTGAGCGCCTCCTCGACTTCGGCCAGCTCTTCGCGAATTTTCGCTATCACGCCCTTGGCATCTGGCCAGTCAAAGCCAACCCGCGCTGCGCGCTTGGAGAGCTTGGCGGCCCGGCTGAGCGCTGGCAGTGTGCGTGGCACATCGTCTAATACCGACGGCGTAGCGACAGCTCGTTCGGCTCTCTCTTCCGCTTTTAGCGACTCCCAACGGCTATTTACCTGCTGGGTTTGCACCTCTTCGGTACTCACTCCAGGCGGGCGGCGCGAGGCCAGGGTGCCATCCGGAAACACGTGTGGATGACGACGCAGCATTTTTGCGGTCAGCGTATCGACAATATCGGCAAAGTCGAAGCGCCGCTCTTCGGCACCAAACTGAGCGTAGTAGACCACCTGAAAGAGCAGATCGCCCAGCTCACCGGGTAGCTCATCGAAGGCGCGACGCTCAATGGCATCGGCGACCTCGTAAGCCTCTTCTAGTGTGTGGGGCACGATGCTGTCCCAGTCCTGCTGCAAGTCCCATGGGCAGCCCTGCTCGGCGTCACGCAGCACTTGCATCAGGGTCAGCAGGTCGACCATACCATGGCGCATCATTCCCCTCCCTTACGCGTTTGCTTTTCCGGGTCTGCATTGCGCAAACGGCGCACTTCGGTAACGTTTGGCAACTGCTGGATACGGGAGAACAGGCGCCCCAGGGATTCCAGGCCGTCGACTTCCAAGGTAATGCGCAGACGGGCGATGCCCTCGTCGGTATCGGTCAATGTGTTCACGGCGAGTACGTTGACTTTTTCATTGCCGAGCAGCCCTGTCACATCGCGCAGTAGCCCGGAGCGATCCCAGGCTTGAATCTCAATGGTCACCGGATAGCGGGTCTGGGCGCGTTCGCCCCACTCTACCTCGATAATGCGCTGGGGTTCGTCCAGGCGCAATTGCAGAATATTGCTACAGTCCTGGCGGTGCACGGTGACGCCACGCCCCTGGGTGATAAAGCCAATGATCGGTTCGCCAGGCACTGGCCGACAGCAGTTCGCCATGCTGGTTTTCAGGTTGCCGACGCCAAGCACCGTGATATCACTTTTGGTGGCTTTGCTGGATTGCCGCTGAGGCTTGGCTAGCAGGCGATTAAGCTGCTCCTGGTCGTCGGTTTCGCCGAACAGCTGTTGGGCCTGATGCAACACTTGGCCAATGCGCAGGTCACCGGCGCCAATGGCGGCGTACATATCGTCAGCATTGAGGTAGTTAACCGCCTTGGCTAGCTTGGGTAGATCAAGCCCCTCGACATCCAGGCGGCGCATCTCACGATCAAATAGCGCCCGCCCCTCATCCAGGTTTTGATCCCGCGCCTGGTGCTTAAACCACGCCTGGATTTTCGCCCGTGCCCGGGAAGTACGCACATAGCCTAAGCTGGGGTTTAACCAGTCACGGCTAGGCCCGCCTTTAGTGGCGGTCAAAATCTCGATCTGCTGGCCCGTTTTGAGCTTATAGGTCAGCGGCACGATACGACCGTTAATTTTGGCGCCCCGGCAGCGGTGACCAATTTCGGTATGCACTCGATAGGCAAAATCGATAGGCGTGGCAATCCGCGGTAAATCGATCACATGGCCATCGGGGGTGAACACGTAGATGCGGTCAGGCGCGACATCGCTGGAGAGCCCTTCGCGCAGGTCGCCAAAGCCACCCACTTCGTCCTGCCACTCCAACACTTGGCGCAGCCAGGCGATTTTTTCTTCATAGCTACGGCTTTTAGCGTTGGTATCGTGGCCCTTGTAGCGCCAGTGGGCACAGACGCCCAGTTCAGCTTCGTCGTGCATGGCAAAGGTGCGAATCTGGATTTCGAGCACCTTGTTTTCCGGCCCCATCACGGCAGTGTGCAGTGACTGGTAGCCATTTTTCTTGGGGTTGGCGATGTAGTCATCAAACTCGTTCGGCACGTGGTGCCAGCGCGAATGGATGATGCCCAGCACGGTGTAGCAGTCGGCCACTTCCGGCACCAGAATCCGCACTGCGCGCACGTCGTGAACTTGTGAAAAATCGATCCGCTTACGCTTCATTTTGCGCCAGATCGAGTAGATATGCTTGGCCCGCCCATCCACATCGTAGCGGTGAATATGCTGGGCCTCCATCAAGCCCTTGATGGTTTCTACCACATCGTGGATATAGCGGTCGCGGTCGAGACGTTTTTCCGCCAGCAGCTTGGCAATCGCTTTGTATTCGTCTTCGTGCAAGTAACGAAACGATAGGTCTTCCAGCTCCCACTTGAGCTGACCGATACCCAAACGGTGAGCCAGGGGTGCGTAAATATCCGCGACCTCTCTGGCCACCTGTAAACATTTTTCCCGAGGAGCATCTTTTACCTGACGCAGCGCACAGGTACGTTCGGCAATTTTGATTAAGGCGACGCGTACATCGCCCACCATGTTGACCAGCATCTTGCGCAGGTTTTCCTGCTGATTATGCTGGCCCATGCCATGGTCAGGCGCTAACGGGTAGCTGATCGCGGCCATTTGCAGCACGCCATCGATCAGGCTCGCGACTTCTTCTCCAAAGCGTTTTGTCACCGCCTCAAGGCTCAGTAAGCCTTCCCGCACCGCACGGTAGAGAACGGCGGCTTCCAGCGTGGCCTGATCCAACTTCAAATCGCCAAGGATATCGGCCATTTCCAGGCCCATGCGGAAGCTGGAACCCGGCGAAAGCCATACACGATGCGTGCGAGGGGCTTCTAGTTCTAACGTTTCAGCAAGCTCACAGGCCTCGACTAAACGCTCGGGATCACGTAGGCGCACATCTTCTTGCAGGCGCGTTAACCATTGTTGTATATCCACCTTTCCGCTAGCGGTTAGCGGCTGGTCTTCACGCACTTTTACCATGACTATCACTCATCCATTCTGGGGGACGATCTCCACACGGCTGTCACCGTGGCTTGACGCATTTAGCTGCATCAGCTTCAAACAGCATCATTTTCAAACAACATTAGTGTTTCCATATGCGCAGTGTGAAGGAACATATCTGCCACTGCTACTTGCTTAACCCGGTAACCCGCATGCACAAGATGTGCCGCATCCCGTGCAAGCGTTGCGGGGTCACAGGAAATATAGACCACCCTGGGCACCGGGTGGCGCGCCAGCGACTGACAAATTGCTTCCCCACCGCTGCGCGGCGGGTCAAGCACTAGCGCATCACTATCGCGATGAGCAGATAGCAGCTCTTTAACGCTAGCGGGGTCGTTCAAATCGGCTTGTTGGCCGCTGACCATCAGCGCGTTGTGCTTAGCATTTATCGCAATCCGCGCCACCATGGCAGGGTTGCCTTCCACCGCGTGCACTTCAGCACCCGCCGCGGCGATGGGTAGGCTGAAATTCCCGATACCTGCAAACAGATCGAGCAGTTTTTGCCCTGGCTTGGGCGCCAACCATTGCATCACTTGGGCAACCATTTGCTGATTAACCTGGGCGTTGACCTGTAAAAAATCGCCTGGGGCAAAACTCAGTGTTAGCGGTGGCTGGTCGTTGAGTGTTAGCGACTCTTCCAGCACCGGGGGCGCGCCATGCCAGTGCAGCGTGGGTGTTTCACGCCCCAACCAGGAGCCTAATGCCACTTGATGCTGCTGAGCAAAAGCTTGCCAGCGCTCGGCATCCTGAAGGTGCTCTTTGAGCTGACGAACCAGTACTACTTGGGTGGTCGCCGTTGCCAGCAATTCTATGTGACCCACATGGCGCGGGGCCTCCAAGCGCTGTAGCAACTCGCGTAGTGGTGTTAACAACTGCTGTAAGGAATCAACCAATACCGGACAGCGCTCGATGTCGACTAAGCGATGGCTATGGGCAGCTCGAAAGCCAAGGCGCGTATTGCCCTGGCTATCTACCTTGACGCCCAGCCGTGCACGACGCCGATAGCCCTGGTCATCGCCCTGAATCGTGCCAATCTCGCCTAGTGTGATGCCTTGACGCGCAAACAGGTCACGCACCACCTCACGCTTGTGGGTGCGCTGGGCATCAATATTTAAATGTTGTAAATCGCAGCCGCCACAGTGGCCAAAATGCGGGCACGGGGGCGTAACACGCTGATCAGAGGACGTTAGCAGTGATTTAATATGCGCTTCGTCAAAGCGTTTGCGCGTCAGATGAGTCGCCACCTCCACCTGTTCACCGGGCAACGCCTGATCAACAAAAACAGTTTTACCGTTGGCTGAGTGGGCGACGCCACGGCCATCGTGCGCTAAGCGCTCAATCACCAAGGGCGACGTATCATTATCTGTAGCCGTATGACGCGTTTTGCCGCCTGGCGTGCCAGCAAGCCCAGAGTGACCGGATGCGGGCCTAGACGGCCGCCTTTTTCCCAACATGGCCATGGTTATACTCCTGGGGCAAATAGGCCAGTAGAGAGATAGCGGTCACCGCGGTCACAGACAATAAACACAATGACCGCATTTTCAGTTTGTTCGGCAATGCGCAGCGCGCCTGCCAAGCTACCACCTGATGAAACTCCGGCCAGAATACCCTCTTCGCGGGCAAGACGACGCATATGCTCTTCGGCTTCTTGCTGGCCGATATCAAGCGTGACATCCACCCGGGGCGCTTCAAAGATGGCGGGAAGGTACTCTTTTGGCCAGCGACGAATACCGGGAATACTGGCGCCATCGGCGGGCTGCAAGCCGACAATCTGAATAGCCGGGTTTTGCTCTTTTAAATAGCGCGACACGCCCATGATGGTGCCCGTGGTGCCCATTGAGCTTACAAAGTGAGTCACTTCGCCACCGGTTTGTTGCCATACTTCAGGGCCGGTGGTGCGATAGTGCGCCAACGGGTTATCCGGGTTGGCGAACTGATTGAGCGGTTTTCCCTCGCCACTGGCGATCATGTCATCCGCTATATCCCGAGCTTCCTCCATGCCACCGGCTTTACTGGCCGAAATGAGTTTGGCCCCATAGGCTGCCATCGCCTGCTTACGCTCTTCCGAGGCGTTTTCCGGCATCACGAGTACCATTTTGTAGCCTTTGATCGCCGCCGCCATAGCCAACGCAATACCGGTATTACCTGAGGTTGCCTCAATCAGCGTATCGCCGGGGGTAATATCACCACGGGCTTCCGCCTCGCTGATCATGGAGAGTGCGGGACGATCCTTGACCGAACCCGCTGGGTTATTGCCTTCAAGCTTGGCCAGCAGGGTATTGTTGCGACCGGCGCTAATGCGCTTCAGGCGCACTAATGGCGTGTTGCCAACAATCTCTTCCAACGTGGGATAGCCCTTAAGATCGTTCATGAAAACTCCTTATCGTAACCGTTATGCTGCATTATATCGGTGCTGCCTTGACCTGGACAGGCAACCTCATTGAATCAGCGAGCTTCTTTTCATGTCATTGAATACCCGTCTTCTATTTGCTCTACTCGGTTTCCCGCTCCTGATGTACGCCATGATGGCTGTATTACTGGTCATACAGAGTGGTACGGAAGCTCGGGCGGCACAGCAAGAACGCTTGGAAAATGCTGGCGAGCTGCTGTCACCCAGTTTTGCTGACGCAGTCGCACAGGGTGATTCTCAGCGTCTAGAGGCCCTAGCCCGCCAACTTCTCACCATGAGAGGATTGCGGGCAGTTGCGCTCTTTGATGCGCAAGGCGATCGTCTTTTATTACTGGGCAACGCTGCGCGACCCACTCTGGAAGCGCCCGCTAGCAGCCAACTGCTCATGGAAGAAGAGGCTTGGCGACTGCGCTTACCGTTAGAGGTTACCCAGCCCAATACAAGCTTAGTCAGCGCGGTCAATAGTAGCGCAGGCTGGCTGGTTATCGAGATGGACACCCGAGCGCTCACCCTGGGCCGTTATAAATTGATTGCTAGTCTTAGCTTAGGCGGCATGTTGCTTGGCCTGCTGATGTTTTTAATCGCCTTCGCCATCAGTCGCTATGCCACCCGCCCTATCGAAGAAGCTAACCAAGCGCTTTATCGCCTATCCCGCGGTGACTATCGACTACATCTGATGCCTTCTAATGCGGCGGAACTTAACCACCTGACTAGCCACATTAATACCCTCGCTGAACACTTTCAGCAGGCCCAGCGGGATATGCAAACGCAAATTGAGCAGGCCACCAGCGAACTGCAAGAATCCATGGAAACCATAGAGGAGCAGAATATAAAGCTCGATTTGGCCCACCGCAGCGCTTTGCGGGCGAATGCGGTGAAATCCGAATTCTTAGCCAACATGAGCCATGAGATTCGCACCCCACTCAACGGCATTATTGGGTTTTGTCGGCTGCTGGGCCGTTCATCGCTGGATACGCGCCAGCAGGAATGGTTGCAGCACGTCCATCGCGCTTGCGACAACCTGCTTATGTTGGTTAACGACGTGCTCGACTTTTCCAAGCTTGAGGCCAATCGCCTTACTCTTGAAGAAGCGGATATCGATATCGTCGCACTGGTTGATGAAGTGATTGGGCTTCACGCGCCTGAAGCCCAGCGCAAGCAGTTACACTTAGTGGCGATGGTGTATGACGATGTCCCTACACCACTAAGCGGTGATCCGTTGCGTATTCATCAAGTGTTAAATAACTTGATTGGTAATGCGCTCAAGTTCACTCATGAAGGTGACGTGATTGTGCGTGTCATGCTGGATAACCAAGAAGGCCAGCATGTCGTGCTTAACCTCAGCGTTAGTGACACCGGGATTGGTCTTAGCGATGCCCATCAGAAGGCTTTATTTAGCGCCTTTTCCCAAGCTGAACCCAGCCATTCACGCCAGTTTGGCGGCAGTGGCCTGGGGCTTACTATCTGCCGCCAGCTCATTGAGCGCATGGGTGGCGAGATTGAACTGGAGAGTGTACTGGGCCAAGGCACCACTTTCTCCTTTACACTACCCCTACTGGCTCACAAAGCAATCGAACGGCCAGCGGAGATTAGCCTAGCCAACCCCACTATTCGCCTCTATGAAACCCATGCGCCTACCCGCCATGTGTTGGAGCATTTGCTGCAACGCTGGGAAGCGCAACCGATTGCGTTTGATGCCTCTGAACCGGCACAACTGCTGATATTGGGGCTGGAGCACAGTGATTATACGCCCGAGCGCCACCGCTACTGGCAAAAAGTCATTGATCAAACGCCCTGCCCTGTATTGATTTTAGCCAACGGTAACAGTTTTGATCTGCCCCCTTTGCGATTACCCCAGGGCGGTGAAACGCTTTACAAACCCTTTTCACGCGCTCAGTTGGTGGCATCGCTTAAGCAATTACTGCTACCGGCGTGCGTGTCCTATAAGAAGCCTGGGGCGTTAGCAGCTCTGCCAGCGTCGTCTCAACCCGTCAAGTTGCTGATTGTGGATGACAATGCGCCGAACCGTGAGCTGCTCAAAAATATGCTTGAAGATCCCGCCCTGCATATCACGGCATTAGAAAGTGGCCACCAAGCACTAGAGTTTGCACGAACCAGCAATGTGGATATGGTGCTGATGGATATCCGCATGCCTGGCATGGATGGTGTACAAACCACCCAAGCGTTGCGCCGACTCAGCAGCACTTGGGCTCGCTGCCCCATTATAGCGGTCACCGCTCATGTCCTCAGCAGTGAACGCCAAAAGTGGCTCGCCGAAGGCCTTGATGACGTCCTGATAAAACCCATTGATGAGGCACAGCTGCATCAACTGCTTCATCGCTTTTTGGGGGTTACCCATCGGCTAGCCGACAGCAATGCAGCGCCTTCTGCAACGAGCAGTAGCAAAACCACTATTAAGTCATTTAGCCACACGACGCCCGCCAAGCTACCCGTTGTGGATCTTGAGATAGGCGCACGCCTAGCAGGCGGTAAAGAGTACCTCGCACGGGAGCAGCTAAAACGTTTGATCGACAGCTTGGACGAAAGCGAACAACATATGCGTAGCGCTTTTGCGCAACAAAATTTGCCGATGCTGCTCGATTGGGTCCATGGATTGAATGGCGCCAGCCGCTACTGCGGCGCGCCGGAACTGGCATTGCTGGTAGAGACATTGGAGACACGGCTGCGGACCAGCGGCTTAGACCATGTAGAGGGGCTACTGGAGGACTTATATCGTGCAATGGCACGACTAAAAGCACACCGCCCGTTTTTACTCAGGTCCTAAGCCAATAACTAATACCTAAAGACCAAAAACAAATCTTCGTCCGATCTTGGCTGGCTATGTGCGTTCCAACACCACAAAAGCAACCGCGTACTCGGCTTCGTCACTCAAGGTGATATGACTCGCCGTGACGCCTGCCGCCTGGAGTAGCCGCTCTGCTTTACCGTCAAGCACGAAGTAAGGCTTACCCAAGGCATCATTAAGCACCTGGATATCACACCACTGCATTCCGTGGCGCAGACCAAGCCCTAGCGCTTTAACAAACGCCTCCTTGGCAGCAAAACGTTTGGCGAGGAAGGCGGCAGGCTGGGATTTCTGGAGCCAAAGCGTATGCTCTTCAGGCCCTAAAATTCGCTGCGCAAAGCGCGGGCCGTGCCGCTGCACGGCCCGCGTAAAGCGCTCAATACGCGCTATATCGGAGCCAATACCCACAATCATCGCCTAAAAAACCTCTTGGTAGGGACTCCTGAATAGTCAATCTCTAAAGAGTCAATCTCTGATCAATGCCCGCAGCATCCGTTATGCACATGATCTTCTGTATGTTCATGTTCATGGTCGTGCTCATGATCGTGGGCATCGAGAGCTGCCATTAACCCCGCCTCTTGGCCTGCGATAATCAAGCGTTTCATTTCTTGTACGGCCTCTTTCAGGCCAACAAACAGCGCACGGGCAATAATGGCATGACCAATATTAAGCTCGTTGATGCCTGGCAATGCCGCAATGGCTTCAACGTTATGGTAGTGCAAGCCGTGACCGGCATTGACCACCAATCCTAGTGAGACAGCATACGTGGCGGCAGCTGTTAAGCGGTGATACTCCGCATTCGCCGCATCGCTGCCTGGTCGAGCTTCTGCGTAAGCGCCTGTGTGCAGCTCGATGGTAGGAGCCCCGGCGCGCTGGGCAGCATCGATCTGCTCTACGTCAGGATCGATAAACAGAGAGACGTCGCAGCCCGCTGCGCTCAATCGCTGGCAGGCGCTGGCAATAACGTCAAAGCCGCCGACCACATCCAGGCCACCTTCAGTGGTCAGTTCTTCACGCTTCTCAGGTACCAGACAAACGTGGGCTGGACGCACTTCTTCAGCCAGCGCCAGCATCTCTTCGGTAACCGCCATTTCCAGGTTCATGCGGGTATTAAGCACTTCGGCCAGAATGCGCACATCACGAGGCTGAATATGACGACGGTCCTCACGCAAATGCACCGTAATACCATCAGCGCCCCCCTCTTCAGCCACTAGCGCGGCTTGAACAGGATCAGGGTAGCGGGTACCTCGGGCTTGGCGAAGTGTCGCAATGTGGTCAATATTGACGCCTAACAGTATCCGAGGGGGGTGCATAATGCCTCCAGCGCAGCGATAAGAAAGAGTTTGTGAGCAAGAAATTCAACCATTAGGGACGATGGCGACGTCGCGCTAAATCGAGCATTAATTCTCGCGAGCGTAAGACGGTGGAACCCAGGTGCGGTGCCAGTGCGGCACGCATCACCGCCTTCAAAGCGTTAGCGAGCCCTTCATGCTGCCAGTCACCCTGTTCAATATAGCGCAGCGTGCGGCCATCTAAACCGCGTTCGGCCGGGGAAAAAGCGCGCGTCGCTGCATCAAAACGATAGCGCAGCTGGGGATCCAAAACGCTACCCTCCGGTGTTGTAAATTGCGGCGTTGCTTCAAGCGCTTCCAATAGCGCCCACTCATAACGGCGCAACGCTAACGCCCTCTCAGCGGGCGCTGGCAACGCTTCCAATAGCGCCGTATAAAAGGCGAACACATCAGGGGCTGGTAACTCTAGCGGCAATAGTCGAGTGGCGATCTCATTAGCGTAAAGCCCACATAGCAAACCTTCACCCGCTAATAATGCCGTTTGGCCGCGTGATTCCATCAGCGTCAGCCGCTTTAAATCACGGCTGCCCTGCCACGTCACGAATAGCGGTGTAAAAGGCTGCAAACGTTGGCGCGATTTTGATCCGGGCCGTTGCCCACCATGGGCTACAGCACGCACTCTGCCGTGGTCAAGGGTTAGTAGATCTACCAGTGCACTGGTTTCACGGTAAGGCCGACGATGAAGTAAGAAAGCCGGCTCAGGCGCCATCGCTACACTCAATCGAGGTCGTAACCCAGGCTTTTCAAGGCGCGCTCGTCATCCGACCAGCCACGCTTCACTTTCACCCAGAGATTCAGCATGACTTTGGTGCCCAGCGCGCGCTCCATATCAAGGCGTGCTTCACGACCAATACTCTTGAGTCGATCGCCGTTTTCGCCAATCAAAATAACTTTTTGACCCTGCCGCTCAACAAGGATGAGTGCGCTGATATGTGTCACACGTTCGGTCTCGCGGAACTCTTCAATCTCAACGGTCATCTGGTAAGGCAGCTCGTCGCCCAACTGGCGCATTACTTTTTCACGTACCAGCTCAGCAGCCATAAAGCGCAGACTTTTATCGGTAATCTGGTCTTCAGGGAAGAAGTGAACGCTTTCAGGGAGATGCTTGGCCACCTCCTCTTCCAAGGTATCCACCTGGGTGCCATGTTTAGCTGAAATTGGCACGATGGCAGCGAAGTCGCGTCGAGCACCCACCTCAGCCAACCACGGTAAAAGATCGCCTTTCTCGCCGAGACGGTCGACTTTATTGACCGCCAAAATAACCGGCGCTTTGACATGTTCCAGGCGCTTCAATACCGCTTGATCTTCTTCGGTCCAGCGAGTGCGGTCGATAATAAACACCACACAATCTACGTCACGCAGTGCCTGGGTAGCCGCCTGGTTCATAAAGCGGTTGATCGCCTTATTACGGTCCTTGGACATGATGTGCATGCCCGGCGTATCGACGTAGATGAACTGGGTCTCATTCTCCGTTTTAATACCCATTACCTTGTGGCGCGTGGTTTGTGGTCGCCGGGAGGTAATCGATATTTTCTGCCCCAAAATACGGTTCATGAGGGTCGATTTGCCCACGTTGGGTCGGCCGACGATGGCAACGAATCCGCAGGTTTGGCTCATGATTTTTCTCCAGGGCTTTTTTCGAGGTACGACAGTGCTTCTTCTGCTGCTTGCTGTTCAGCATGACGGCGGCTAGGACCCTTACCAGTGGTATGCTCAACCAGCAGGTCAATGTAGCACTCCACGGTAAAGGTCTGGGCATGCGCCTCGCCCTTCACGCAGACAACTTCATAGCGCGGCAAGGCGGCTTGACGCGACTGCAAAAACTCCTGCAAACGCGTTTTGGGGTCCTTTTGGGTATCTTGCAACGAGATATTTTCCAATCGCTCTGCATACCAATCCAATACACGGTCACGCACCACATCCATACCGGCATCCAGATAGATAGCACCAATGATGGCTTCAACCGCGTCCGCCAGGATCGATTCACGGCGGTGTCCACCGCTTTTCATCTCACCAGAGCCTAGCCGCAAGCACTCACCGAACTCCATTTCCCGGGCAAGCTCCGCCAGCGTTTGGCCTTTCACCAACCGCGCACGCAGGCGTGAGAGCTGACCTTCACGAGCCTGGGGGAAGCGTTGAAACAGCGCCTCGGCGATCACAAAATTGACAATGGAGTCACCCAGGAATTCCAGGCGCTCATTGTTACGACCACCGAAGCTGCGGTGGGTCAAGGCCAATTCCAATAGCATATCGTCGCCAAAGGTATGGCCGATTCGTCGGCAAAAAGCGTTCAAGGAATTACTCACAGCTCTCCTACGTCATTGACGTTAACTAAAGTGACATAACTGACTAACCACAATCTAAGCAGGTGCTTCATTCAATACGCCGCACGCTGGTAAAACTCGGCAACCCACCATCCCAATGCATCCATACTCCAAACGCACGGCCAACAATATTCCCTTCCGGCACAAAACCCCAATAGCGGCTGTCGTTGGAATGGTCTCGGTTATCACCCATCATGAAATAGTGCCCTTCCGGCACTTCTACTTCACGCATCTGCGGGCCTGGGTCTCGTGGGTTGTTATAAATAAAGTGCTCAGCGTCGCCAAGGCGTTCAGCTAATAATAGCTGCTGGGGAGAACCTTCGGGGCCCTCTTCAATCAACTCTTTAGCCACCGCCTCCCCGTTGATAAAGAGCTGCTTGCCTTCATAACGGATACGATCCCCTGGCATACCGACCACCCGCTTGATGAAATTCACCGACGGTTCACCTGGGAAACGAAACACCATCACGTCGCCACGCTCGGGATCATCTACTTCGATAAAGCGCGTATTCACCACGGGTAATCGTAGTCCGTAAGCAAATTTGTTGACCAGAATAAAGTCGCCCACTTCGAGCGTTGGTCGCATTGAACCCGAGGGAATTTGAAAGGGCTCAATGACAAAACTACGCACCACCAGCACAACCAATAGCACCGGAAAAAATGAACGTGCGTAGTCGACCGGCCAGGGTTCTTTAAGCAGTTTTTCACTGGTAGCAGGATCAAGCCCTTCCTTGGTGTTGGCCTCTGCTGTGGCGAAACGTTGGCGGCGCTTGGGTTTTAATACCAGCACGTCCAACAGGTAAACAACGCCCGAAAGCGCAACAGCGAGTACCAAAAGTAATGAAAAATCCATGGGTGGTGTTCTTTCCTAGTCGTTTACCTTGAGCACAGCAAGGAAGGCATCCTGGGGAATTTCCACACGCCCCACTTGTTTCATGCGTTTCTTACCCGCTTTCTGTTTCTCGAGCAGTTTCTTCTTACGGCTGACATCGCCACCGTAACACTTGGCGGTCACGTTTTTGCGTAATGCCTTGACCGTCGAGCGCGCGACTACCTGACCACCGATAGCGGCCTGGATGGCCACATCAAACATTTGCCGCGGAATAAGCTCTTTCATTTTTTCCACTAGCAAACGACCGCGATGATGGGCATGGTCACGGTGAATAATGACGGCTAATGCATCGACTTTATCACCGTTAATGAGTACGTCTAAACGTACCAACTTGGCTTCTTCAAAGCGTTCGAAGTTGTATTCAAGCGATGCATACCCTTTCGAAATAGATTTCAGGCGATCAAAGAAGTCCATGACCACTTCTGACATCGGCAGTTCGTAGGCCAGTTGAATCTGATTGCCCAAGAACTGCATATCCCGCTGCGTACCCCGGCGCTGTTCACACTCGGTAATCACGTTGCCCACATACTCCTGGGGAACCAGGATGCTGGCGCGGACAACTGGCTCGCGCATTTCATCTACGTCGGCCATATCGGGCAGCTTGGAGGGGTTGGAGACGTAGTTAACGTCGCCATTTTTCATCGCTAGTTCATAAACAACCGTTGGCGCGGTGGTGAGCAGATCAATATTATACTCACGCTCCAGGCGCTCTTGAACAATCTCCATGTGTAGCGTGCCAAGAAAGCCCACCCGGAAACCGAAGCCAAGAGCATCGGAGTTCTCTGGCACATATTCAAGCGAGGCATCATTAAGCGCCAGTTTTTCCAGCGCATCGCGGAAGTCTTCGTAATCATCCGCGCTGACCGGGAACATACCAGCATAAACCTGTGGCTTTACTTTTTGGAAACCAGGTAAGCGCGCGACGTCAGGGGTTTTCGTATGGGTAATCGTATCGCCTACCGGCGCCCCGTGAATCTCCTTGATGCCAGCGACAATAAAACCAACTTCACCGGCACGCAGGATATTAGTCTGTTTACGCTGGGGGGTAAAAATACCCACTTCCGTCGTGCCCCAATCGCGGCCCGTCGACTTAATACGGATCTTATCGCCTTTGCGCAGCGTCCCATCAAATAGACGCACCAGTGAGACTACGCCGAGATAGTTATCAAACCAGGAGTCGATAATAAGCGCTTGTAAGGGGGCATCGGGATCGCCTTTGGGTGGTGGAATATCACGCACCAAGCGTTCAAGCAGGGCGTCGATTCCAATACCGCTTTTAGCCGACACCCGGCAGGCATCGGTAGCATCAAGCCCGATGATCTCCTCGATTTCCTGAGAAACCTTGTCACAATCTGCCTGCGGCAAATCGATTTTGTTAAGTACCGGCAGAACTTCCAGGCCTTGTTCAATCGCGGTATAGCAGTTGGCCACCGACTGGGCTTCCACGCCTTGCGCTGCATCGACTACCAGCAGTGCACCTTCACAGGCGTAGAGCGAACGCGACACTTCGTAAGAGAAATCAACGTGCCCCGGCGTATCGATAAAGTTGAGCTGGTAAACCTGGCCATCGGCAGCCGTATAATCCAGCGTCACCGACTGAGCCTTGATGGTAATACCACGCTCACGCTCAATGTCCATAGAATCGAGCACTTGCTCTTTAAGCTCACGTTCCGTTAACCCTTCACAGGTCTGAATCAAACGATCAGAGAGCGTCGATTTACCGTGATCAATGTGGGCGATAATAGAGAAATTTCGTATGTGCTTGATTTTACTATCGTTTTCTTGGGTCATTTGCCGATTTAATCCGGGTATGTAGGCAATCGAGTACGATTTAAAAAAGTACCTTGAAATGCGCAGTCGAAATTTGGTGTCATTGTACCGTTAGCGGGGTTCCGGTGCTATGTTCATCAATAATTGCCAAAAATAACCGCTACCTAATCACCTTGCTAATGTTCTACACGCACTCTTTATCAACCCTTGTGCAGGCATAGAGGTAAGCCAACTTTAACTATTCCATGGTGTTTGCTTGTTCCTATACTAGGGTTTTATTGAATGAGCTTTAAAAAGGAGTGCCATGGAAACCGAAATCCCTATCCTGGATATGCTAGCCCGCCTGCTTGTTGCCTCCGGCTTGGCCCTGTGTCTTGGCTTGGAACGGGAGCTTCGTGGCAAACCCGCGGGGCTTCGTTCTCATATGCTGGTGTCACTTGGCTCGTCTGCGTTCATCATTGTTGGCATGAGCGTGCTGTTTGCCACGGGTGAAGGGGATCACGCGGCAAGTATTGATCCTAATCGTGTTGTTGAGGGCGTCATTGGTGGCATAGGTTTTTTGGGTGCTGGCAGTATCATCCGCAGTGGCGCCCACATTGAAGGGATTACCACTGGCGCCTCGATTTGGCTGGCCGGTGCCGTCGGCGTTGCCGCGGGCATCAATAATTTCCCATTAGCCGTTATGGTCACCATTTTGGGATTAATCATCATGGTGTTGTTAGGCCGTTTCGAGCACGACATGATAGAGAACCTTGTTGATAAGAAAGGTAATCGTAAAGAACGTAGAAAAAGGAACGAGGAGTGATCGAAAGCGATAAGGGCGATAAAGTGGGCGGGGGGAAATAGAGGTCAACGGAAATACAGTCTGGCGAGCTTAATTATCGAAAGGGTGAGACAGGTTAGCAGCCATAGTCCGGCGAGAACCGCCGGACTATGAGTAACAATAGGCGGATTATTCTAGGCGAAGCGCTACAAACAACGAACGACCCTCGCGGAATAAGCGCAACGGAATGGCACGATCAGTGGGCAACTCTTCGACAATGCTCACTAACTCCTCTGAAGAAGAGACGCTGCGATGATCGATACTTACCAGCACATCCCCAGGCCGAATCCCCGCTTTAGCTGCCACGCTATCTGACTCAATTTGGCGAACTACCACGCCACCTGAGATATTCAGCTGCTCACGCATAGCATCATCAATTTCAGCCACCATTACGCCAAGACGTGTTTGGTTGTTGCTAGTGGCTTGAGCAGTTTGCTGCTCGGCATCCGGCCAACTGCCCAGCTCTACTGATTCGGTCAGCTGTTCGCCATCACGCATCAAGGTAAGCTCTACCTCGGTACCGGGCGCACCTTTGCCAATTAGACGCGGCAGTGAGCTTGAGCGCTCGACCTCTTCACCATTGACTTCAAGAATGACATCACCAGCCTGGAGGCCGCCCTGCGCGGCAGGGCCTTCGGGATCAAGGTCAGCAATCAGCGCACCAATCGCACTCTCCATGCCAAACGACTCAGCCAAATCTTCGGAGACCGGCTGGATCATGACACCTAACCAGCCGCGATTAACTCGGCCATCTTCACGCAATTGCTCGGCCACATCCATGGCCACGTTGATGGGAATCGCGAATGAGACACCCATGAAACCGCCGCTACGAGTAAAGATTTGTGAGTTGATGCCGACCACTTCGCCCTCAAGATTAAATAGCGGACCACCGGAGTTACCGGGATTGATCGCCACATCCGTTTGAATAAAGGGAACATACGCATCACGCGGCAAGGTGCGATTGATCGCACTGACGATACCCGCAGTGACAGAGTGATCAAAACCGAAAGGCGAGCCAATCGCCGCTACCCATTCGCCAACTTTGAGTTCGTCAGAATCGCCCAGCGTCAGTGTCGGTAGGTCATTGGCCTCTATTTTGAGGAGTGCCACATCGGTTTGTGGGTCACTACCAATCACTTGGGCACTCAACTCACGTCGATCATTGAGCCGCACGAGAATCTCATCAGCGTCTTGAACAACGTGTGCGTTAGTCATCACGTAGCCATCCTCGCTAATAACGAAGCCGGAACCTAAGGATTGACGCTCTTCACTACGTCCTTGCCCATTGCTAGGCGGCTCGGGGAAGCTATCGCCAAAGTTATCACCAAAAAAATGGCGGAAAATTTCTGGGATTTCCTGACCGCCGAACCCTTCAAAACCCGGGACGCTGCTACGCTGAACCGTTCTGCTGGTAGCAATATTGACCACCCCAGGGGCGGCATCCTCTACCAGCTCGGTAAAGTCAGGCAAACCCTGAGCGCTGGCCGCTTGGCCAAAGGTTAGCAACGCCACCACGCATACCCATAGGGTGGAGGGGAGTATCAAGCGCTTCATGCAAGAGCTCCTACTTAAGGTGATAGTAATCGAAGGCAGATCAATAACTCACAGCAACGTTCATAGAAAAGTGCCGGAGAACTAAATTAACAAACTAATTGACCAAGCGTGGGCGAAAGCGTTCCCCTCGCCCACGTATTAGGTAGTTAATACTTAGCGCACCGCCCATCAAGGCGATAAAAAAGATCAGTGGCGGCAGCCAAATTGAGTCACTAACACGCGCGGCTAAGCCGGATAGCAACAGCGCTAGCAGTAAAGGCAACCCATAAACAAAAAAAGCGAGCAACGTGACGGAAGCACTTGGCAAGCTTATGGTGACCAATTTTCCTAACGGATAGCACTGCTCAACACCTCTGGCTGACTCAGGAAGTGCTACAGCAATATGCTGGCTGCGCCGACGTGTTAACAACCCTAAACCGCACCCTCTTCCCTGTGCACACTGCTCACAGTTCTCTTGGGCAGATATTTCTACAATAAGGTGCTGAGGCTTAAACCCTACAACGGTGCCAGCGCGTAATAAGTGGGAGCATGAAGTGGGGGTCGTCATCTCATTTCTCGTCATGCGTAAAACGAAAACACTAAGGTTCATCCTCATCGTGGCTATCACTACTGGCCTTTGATTGAAGCAAATCAAAATTAATTGAACGGACGATCCGTTGGAGCGTTGCTACAGGCAGCTCACCAATGGCCACCATCTGCCAACGACCTTCAGCGCTCATTGTATGCTCAATGGCAACAGCAGAAACACCCAGTTGCTGGACGCCTTCTTTTAAAGCGGTAGTAGCATCAGAGGAAAGAGGTTCTACAAAGATACTTACCGTCGCTAAACCGTCGCTATAAACTCGCTGATGCCGACGATCATTGCCGGTAAAATTAAACGGTTGGGCAACAAATCCTTCGGGCAACCAGGTAACTTGCCAGGGAGTACTCAGCACGACCTTAGAATCATCTACCCTAACGATCCCAGTATACTTTTGAGGCGATTGAAGCTGAGTGATTTGAAAAGTTTCAATGATTCGCCCTTGCTGATCAATGAGCACATGCTTCAGCAATAGGCCAGTGTCTTGATCTAGCCACCACTCATGGGAAAAACGCCATTGATCGCGGGGCTCAAACATTAGTTTAACCGCTTCACGACCGGCAACACGCGCGTTATCTTCAAGCTCAATGGAATAGAACTGCTCGAGGTGGGCTGCCCACCGCGCTGGCGAAGGCAGCTCCCCAGTGCTGTCCTCTTCTGTCCAGGCTAACCGCCCGACTGGCGAGCGTCGCTCGATACTGACAGAGGGACCATCTAAATACTGAACTACCTGCTGTCGGATACCGTCTTGAATTCGGTGTGAAAGCGCAAGAGTGCGCACCCCGATTGGATCAATAGCGACGGCTCTTGCTTGAAAGGCATAACAGTGGCTGGCCCACAAACCACGCTCAAGCCACTGCGTTGCGCTGCTAGGCGCCTGCTGCGAAACCACTGCACATTCATAACCAGCATGGCTTTCTGGTTGTTCATTTGTGCTCTCTGCATAGACATCAAAAGAGAGCACACAAGCCAGAGCTGCTAGCCCCCATGCTCGCTTAGTCCGCAGGGCAACCATTATATTGCGCACTTCCATCTAGCGCACTCCCTGCTCACCTAATAGGCGCCATGAAAAAGCCCGTCATTGAGGCTTAGCGCTGCCCTAGTGGCTCAGTTACTGCAGAAGAACGCATCAGCGGCATCCAGCTGTCACCACTACCGTAAGCGGCACTTTGGGTGTGCTGTTTTAAGTAAGATTGCAGTAAGCCAATCTGATCAACATCAATGTTAGTGCCTTGTGAAGCGGTTACTCCCTGAGGAGTCTGCGCTGAAAAGCCAGCTTCACTAATATTCATCAAGCCACTTTGACCTGCCTGGCCGCTAAGCCTAAACGGCGTAGGTTCAAACATCGGCATATCCGCACGCCCAGCAACTGCCGGCTGAGACGCCAAACTAACGGGTTGCACTTGAGTCCCCCCATTAGTACTGGAAGCAGTCGTTGCAATGTCGCCACCTTGACCAACCGGCGAATCATTGCCAAAGAACTGCACCCCTGTAATAACCATCAAGGAGACAGCAGCAGCAACGCCAGCACCACGGGCAAACGATATCCCTCCAGCACGATGGGCCACTTGGTCTGAGCCTTGCGTTATGGGAGCAGGCTCGTCACGCAATCGGGCCATGATGCCAGCAGAAAGATCAACGCTTACATCGACACCCTGCTCACGTTGCATCATGCTGCGCGCAAGATGATAGCGGCGCCAAGTATCGGCGGCGTCATCATCGTTAGGCAGCGCCTTCAACACTCGGCGAAGCTCTAGCTCATCACTTTCGCCATCCATCAACACCGAAAGTGATTCCCGTGTGTTTTGACTCATACTTCACACCCCCACACTGTTTAAAAGAAGTACTGGCATGGCGGTCACTCTGAACAGGCGCCATCACACCGAAGACTTCCAAGGCCAAGACTCCGTTACACGCTACTTAGGATATCCACCTAACTAGGTTACAACGCTAAGTTCATGACGCTTTGCACATTGATACAGCCATTGTGCTCATCAAGATAGTCATGCTTTATGACGCTAAACGTGCCAGACAGTTCACAAAAAAAGTAAAACCTTCATTTTTTGTGGTGGCGATTCAAAGCGATCACTTAGCCCTTCTACTAGTGACCGTCATTCGTCGCGACTGTTCCTGGCCGTCGATACTAACGGACGAATATGCTCATCAACCGCTTCCCGAGCGCGGAAAATTCGTGAACGAACGGTCCCCACCGGACACTGCATTACCTGAGCGATATCTTCGTAAGCAAGACCATCCAGCTCTCGCAAGGTAATCGCTGTGCGCAGATCATCAGGTAAGTTGGCAATAGCTTGGTAAACCGCTGCTTCAAGCTGATCTCTAGCAATGGCCGCTTCCGGCGATTCTGAATCGGCCAATCGGCCACTTTGATCGATAATTTCAGCATCAACAATATCTAGATCGCTGCCCGGGGGACGCCTGCCCCGCGAGACCAAATAATTTTTGGCAGTGTTGATAGCAATACGGTACATCCAGGTATAAAACGCGCTTTCGGCGCGAAACTTGCCCAAGGCGCGATACGCCTTGATAAATGCCTCCTGAGCCACATCCTGCACTTCAGAGTGATCATGAACGTAACGACCGATCAGGCCGATAATTTTGTGCTGGTACTTTTTTACCAGCAAATCGAAAGCGCGCGTATCGCCTTTTTGGGCACGTTCCACAAGCTGTTGGTCTGTTTCCCGAGTGCCCATTCACACGCTCCTCCAGCTCGTACGGCGTGCGCCGAGCCCCATTCCTATTAGCCCTGACAAGTGGGCGTTCACAGCAAGCAGCATAGCGTCCCTATGGGCATTGATTAATAATAGAGTGAATAAAAGAGCGAATACATCGCCCGTATATGTTGTTGCATTTTATAACGGTACCGAATTTTAAAGACAGGGCCCAGTTAAAACAGAGCCTCAGTGTTGCGCGTTCCGTGCAGGGCATCAAGCACTTAGCTCCTTTCACAAAACCCTGCGGCTGACACTTTCAATGCTGCTATAGTTCCACAACAATTGATTTTTACCTCCCCGGCAAGCGATAGTAGACGCCACTTTCATCGTCCCCTCACTTTTTCAGCCATTACGAAAGCACAGGTAGCAAGATGTCAGAACAGCAGGTTAATAACCTTAACGTCCTCGCTCAAGACGTTCTCACCACGCCAGAAGCGCTCAAGAATGCCATACCGTTAACGGAGGCAGCAGAGCGCACCGTAATAGAGGGGCGTAAAACCATCCAGAACATCCTGGATGGCAGCGACCCACGACTATTGGTAGTGGTCGGCCCTTGCTCTATCCACGACGTGGAAGCAGCGCTTGATTATGCCCGCCGTCTTCGCAAACTTGCCGATCAAGTCAGCGACAGCCTGTATATAGTGATGCGTGTCTATTTTGAAAAGCCGCGCACAACGGTGGGCTGGAAAGGCCTAATCAACGACCCGCACCTCAACGACTCTTTTGAGATTGATGAAGGTCTGCACATCGCTCGAAAACTGCTGGTCGATCTCGCTGAAATGGGCTTACCGCTCGCTACCGAAGCACTCGATCCCATCTCTCCCCAGTATATGCAAGACTGCATTAGCTGGTCAGCGATTGGCGCCCGCACGACCGAGTCGCAAACCCACCGGGAAATGGCTTCCGGCCTCTCCTGCCCGGTCGGCTTTAAAAACGGTACCGACGGCAGCCTGGATGTGGCGATTAACGCGCTTCAGTCCGTAGCCAGCCCGCACAATTTCCTGGGTATTAACCAAGCAGGCCAGGTGGCCATTATTCGCACCCGGGGCAACGCCTACGGCCACGTTGTTCTACGTGGCGGCAACGGCAAGCCCAACTACGATAGCGTAAGCGTTACCCTGGCGGAAAAAGAGCTCGAGAAAGCCAAACTATCACCCAACATCATGATTGACTGCTCCCACGCCAACTCCAACAAGGACGCAGCGCTACAGCCGTTAGTATTGGAAAACGTTACCAACCAAATCCTGGAAGGCAACACCTCCATCATAGGTCTGATGGTTGAATCCAACATTGGCTGGGGCAATCAAAAATTGCCGCAGGATCTCAGCCAGCTGCAGTATGGCGTCTCGATTACCGATGCCTGCATCGACTGGGACACCACGGTAGAAACCTTCAACCGCATGAACGATAAACTTGCCGACACGCTAGCCAAGCGCATCGCCAAGTAGGTTGACAACCCCGCTACGGCGGGGTTTTGTGTTGTTTCCCAGCACACTGGATAATCACTAGCGACTAATTTCACGCCGAAATGGCGGCAGTGCATCCAGCAGTGCTTGTCCGTAGCGGCGGGTAATCACCCGCTTATCCAGCAAAGTGATCGTCCCACGATCACTCTCTTTGCGAATCAAACGCCCGCAGGCCTGCACCAGTTTAATAGACGCATCAGGCACGCTAATGCGCATAAACGCGTTACCACCCTGGCTCTCTATCCATTCCGCTAATGTAGCGCCCACTGGATCGTCTGGCACCGCAAAAGGTAGCCGCGTAATCACCACGTGCGTCAAATAGTCGCCGGGAAGATCGATCCCCTCGGCAAAGCTCGCCAAGCCAAAGATGATACTCCCCTCCCCCCTATCCACCGCCGCACGGTGTCGCTCGATCAACTCGCGCTTTGGCAACGCATCCTGAGCGAGCACACGCTCCTTCACACTCGCCGGCAACGCTTTGTCGACTGCACGCAGCTGGGCGCGGGAAGAGAACAGCACTAGCGCCGCCTCTTTGTCGGCCAACTGCGATACAAACGTCACAATCGCCCGCTCGTGGGCATCCCTATCCCCAGGGTCGGTGGCCTCTTTAGGCACGCGCAGCACCGCATTGGCGTAATCAAAGGGGCTCGGCAACGCCTGATAGCGATAGCGATTGGCCAAGCCTGCCCGCTCTTGCAGGCGCTCAAAGCGACCCAAGGCCGTCAGGGTCGCAGAGGTGACCACCGCCCCATGGCAGCGCCCCCATAAATGCTTGGCCAGGGTATGGGCGGCTGAAACGGGGCTGGCCGAAAACTCAATCTCAGGCTCACCGGCTACCCGGCTTAGGGTAATCCAACGAGCGCTGGGCGCCTCGTTAGCAACATCCTGCTCACTAAACGCCTGCCACAACGCATGGGCCTCTAAGGCACGCCCATGAAGCAACGCGACGAGCGGCAGCCAAGTTTCTGCCTGCTCACGATCAAGGCCGGTCTGCTTATCAGGATCAAGGCTTTCACGCAGGATGTCGCTAATGCTCTCCAAGCAGCGCGACAGCGAGGCGAACATCACCAACAATTGCTGCGCCTGTTCCCTCAGAGCGTCGGGCACTTGGCCCTTCTCAAAACGCGATTGATGAGTGGCCTCTTCGTCAGCTAAACCATTTGGCCGCTCCGCCAACTGATGACCCATGCTAAACACATCGCCTAGTGCGGGTTCCAGGTTATGAATCAGCTCTGGCAAGCTGACCAAAAGCCGCGACACCGTTGGCTGAATAGCCAACGCCTGGTGAAGGTCGGTCAAACTGCTTCTCAACGTTTTTAGCCAGCGCAAGCAGCCGTGCACTGCAAAGCGGTGAGCAAAATGGGAAAGCGCCTTCTCGGGCAGGTGATGGCCTTCGTCGAACACAAAGATGCAGTCCGCCGGGTCGGGCAGAATAGCGCCGCCACCCAAGGCCAAGTCAGCCAGCACAAGGTCGTGATTGGCGACGATAACATCCGCATTCTCAAGCTCACGACGGGAACGGAAAAACGCGCAGGCACCAAAGTGCCCGCAGCGCCTGCCCGTACACTGGCGATGATCTACTGTGAGTCTTCGCCAGTGCGCATCGTCTATCGACTCTGGCCAATTATCGCGATCCCCTTCCCATTCGCCCTGGCCATAAGCTTGCGCCATATCGCTGGCAATGACCGTAAAGTCACTACTTTGCGTTTGCAGCGACTGCTCAAACAACGAGAGCGTTGGGTTGGGCTCAGTGCCTTCGAGCGCCTGATCCAGACGCGCCACGCACACATAGCGACCACGCCCTTTGGCTAATGCGTAGCGAAAGGGAATGCCACTGTGGCTAGCCAGCAAGGGTAAGTCTTGATTCAGCACCTGCTCTTGGAGAGCGACCGTGGCCGTGGAAATAATCAGCCGCTTGCCGCGCGCTTTCGCGATGGGCAAGGCGGCGATTAGATAGGCCAGCGTTTTTCCAGTGCCAGTGCCCGCTTCAAGCACACACACATGGGTATCGCTTGTGCGCTTACCTTCGCTGTCGCTCTCGATATTACCGAGGGTCCTGGCGATTTCGGCGATCATCATGCGCTGGCCGTAGCGTGGTGTTAGCTCAAGGGTATCCACCACGCGACGGTAAGCGTCTTGAATCTCGCTTTTGAGGGCATCATCCAGCATGCGGCTTAGAGCATACCTTCCGGCGGATGCACGCAGGGAAGCTTATCGTTGATATAGCGTTCGATTTCCGGCAGTGAGAACGCATCCTCTTCGCCAACGAAGCTAATCGAGACACCCTTAGCGCCAGCTCGACCGGTACGACCGATACGGTGTACGTAGTCTTCTGGATCTTCCGGTAGGGTATAGTTGATGACGTGACTAACGTCTTCAATATGGATCCCGCGGCCTGCAACGTCAGTGGCTACCAACACCTGAATCTCGCCTTCGCGGAAGCTTTCCAGGGTTTTAATACGCTGATTCTGAGGTACATCACCTGACAGCATCGCCACGCTTACGCCAGCTTTTTTGAGCAGATCGTCAAGCTTGCGTACTAAGTCGCGGCGGTTACCAAAGACCATGACGCGCTCAAAGCTCTCTTGCTGAAGCAGATTGACCAGCAAGCGCTGCTTGTCGTCATCAGACACCAAATACACACGCTGATCGATATCCGCCTGGTTCTCAACGGTCACTTCGATCTCGACGTGGGCAGGATCAAGTGTCCACTGGCTGGCGAGATTCAAGATGTCATCGGTAAAGGTGGCCGAGAAGAGAAAGGTCTGGCGCTCTTCTTTCTTCGGCGTGTAGCGAATAATTCGCTTCACGTCGGGAATAAAGCCCATCGACAACATGCGGTCGGCTTCATCTAACACCAATACTTCAACTTCATTGAGGTCGATATCGCGCTTCTGATGGAAATCCAACAGACGACCTGGCGTTGCCACCAGGATATCGATCTTGCTACCCAGGCTTTCACGCTGCTTCTGGTAGTCCATACCGCCGACCACACTCGCCACATTGAGCTGGGTAAATCGTGCTAACGCTTTAGCATCTTTTTCGATCTGCAGCGCCAGCTCGCGAGTAGGCGCAATAATCAAGGCGCGCGGTGCACCTGGCTTTTGACCATTGGGTGTTGGCTCTTCCAGGAAGTAAGCCATCACAGAGATCAAAAAGGCCGCGGTTTTACCGGTTCCCGTTTGCGCCTTACCGACAATGTCACCACCTAATAGCGTTTGGCGCAGGGCCTCGGCTTGAATAGGTGTGCAGTATTCAAACCCTTGGGCGTGAATAGCGCGCATTAATGTCAGCGGCAGATCAAAGTCATGAAAGCGCCACTTACCGGCCACGGCGGGCACCTGAAACTGACGAAGATCCCAGTTCGACTGGCGACGACGCGGCTTACGACGGCGGCGCTTTGGCTTGCGATTCTGGGCCGGGGCTGTGGTCTGTTCCGACTCGCTCATAGGCTGTCTATCTGTCCATTGCTGTGGAAGTTGGCTTCTTGACGTGCGCATTGTACCAGGGCTTGGCGATAAGAGCGCGTCCTGCTGTCGAAGGAGTCCCAAGGCCTGTTAGAATAGCCGTCAAATCGACGTAAGGAGCGCGACATGACGCGTAAGAAAAAAACTCGTTCACTGGCCGACAAGGTAACTATTCGTACCGGCCGGCGTAAAGATTATAAAAAATGGCGCCACGACAACCCTGACCAAGTGGCTCCATCGCGCCGCTTTGTGGCAAAAAAGCAGCAGCAGCGCAAACTGCAGGCGGTGAGGAAACTCGCCCGGCAGCAGAGTGGGCAAGATATCGCTATTCACCCTGACAAAGGCAGTGAATCCGAAAATCCCAAGGGGAGCGATTCATAATGCGCTTGGTTTCGTTCAACATTAATGGCATCCGAGCACGGCTTCACCAATTACAGGCGTTGATCGATACTCAGCAGCCGGACGTGATTGGGCTTCAGGAAACCAAAGTACAGGACAACGAGTTCCCGCTTGCCGACGTGGAAGCGATGGGCTACCACGTTTTTTACCACGGCCAAAAGGGCCATTATGGCGTCGCTTTAATGTGCCGCCAGGCGCCCGAAGAGATTTTTTACGGCTTCCCCGACGATGAGGAAGACGCTCAGCGCCGCATGATCGGCGTTCGTCTGATCGCGGAAGATGGAGAAGCCGTGACGGTATGGAACGGCTATTTCCCTCAGGGCGAAAATGTCACCCATCCCACTAAGTTTCCCAACAAAGAGCGCTTTTATGGCCAGCTAGCGCGACTGCTCAACGAGCAGTACCGCCCTGACGAGCGGCTAGCCATCATGGGCGATTTTAATATATCGCCAGAAGACCAGGACATTGGCATTGGCGACGCTAACCGCAAGCGCTGGCTGCGCGAAGGCAAAACCAGCTTTCAACCCATTGAGCGCGAATGGCTCGAAGGCATTAAAGCCTGGGGGCTTACCGACAGCTATCGCCTCTGCTATCCACAAAGCGATGACCGCTTTAGCTGGTTCGACTACCGCTCAAAAGGGTTTAACCAGGAGCCCAAGCGCGGCCTGCGTATCGACTATATTCTAGTCACTAAGGCGTTAGCCGATCAGACCACCGGCGCGGGTATCGACTACGATCTGCGCGGCATGGAACGACCCTCTGATCACGCGCCTACCTGGAGCGACTTCGCTCTCATGCTTAAGGCGTAGTTTTTCTACGTACTCTTTTCTAGTTAAAGCTGGACAGCCACTGCTCCGCCTCCTTGTCACCTAGCGACGAGGCGCGGGCAAAGGCTTGTTTCGCTTGCCCATCCTCACCCCAGGCGTAAGCGAGCTGGCCATAGGCTCGCCAGTCGGCGGCAGCTTGAGTATGCAGCGCTAAGGTGTGCCAGGCATTCAGAGCCTTCTCAACGTCTTTCGCCTGCCGCCAGGCGTTGGCAAGCAAACGCAGATGGGACTCATCGCGGACTATATCGCCCTCCTTCAATGCCCACTCTAGATGCTCTGCCGCCCTAGCGGGGCTTCCACCCGCGAGATGAAGCTGAATCAACAGCCAAAAATCTTGCTGCTCGGGTAATTTTCCTAATTGCCACGCCGCTTCCCACAGCCCAGCAGCCACCCCTGCCTGACCAGCCTGCTGAGCAAGCCCGGCGGCTTGGCGCCAATCGGCGGCGTCGCTTTGTGCACTCAAGCCATCCAGCAGCCAACCCAATGCCTGATCGCCTTGTCCCGCATTGCGAAACACAGCAAGCGCCAGAGCCTGCTGCGTTTCAGTTAGCTCTGACGTTTCATTAAGTGCCTGCTCAAGCCAGACGGCGGCTTCTTCCCAGCGCTCCTGCTGAGCCAGAAGACGGGTTAACTGCCAAACAGCCTCAATGTCTTGCTGATTGGACAACCACTCACTGAGTAACTCAATGGCCTGATTACGTTGGCCGGCAGCACGGCGCAGCGAGGCCTCCTCACGTAGCCAACGGGCTGCCTGGGCACTATCCACACCGTTTAAGCCACGGGCAATGGCCAGCCGATCCGCTGCCGCAGCAGGCTGATCCTGACGCGCCAAGGCACCTGCCGCCAACTGTTGATAGAGCGCACTGGCCCACTGATCCGACTGGTTACCGGATGCCAACCGCTCGGCCTGGGCAGTTGCCCTCTCAATGACTTGAGCCAACGCGGCCTCTTGCGACTGGCTCTCTTTTAACAGGCTTTGCAGGGCATTGAGGTCAGCAATGACATCGCCTTGCAGCGCAGGGCCAGCCTGTGACGAGAGAGACCAAACGCTTAATAATAAAAGGCATATAAGACGCTTCATTCCGCTACCTCAACTGAAACTCGATCCGCTGGGTGGCATTGCGTAACCGATCACTGGGTTCAAATTGCCACTGAGCAATCGCCTCCTGCGCAGCGTCATCAAACACGCGCCGCGGCTGCGCGTTATTTACCCGTATCGATGAGGCATCCACACTGCCATCACGACGAATCGTAAAGGCTACTTCTACAAACCCTTCCATGCCGCGGCGCTGAGCACGAGCTGGATAGCTTGGATTGACCCGACTGGTGGGCGTCGCCTGACCTACACTAACCGGCTCGTTAGAGGGCGCTGGCTCAGCCTGTGGCGCAGCTTCACGCACGGCAGGCTCACTTTGCGCAGCAGTGGTTGCCGCAGGGGCTGGCTCGGCAGGCGTTTCTCGCGGCGCAGGCTCTGGGGCAGGTTCAGGCTGTGGCTCGGGTTCCGGTTCAACTTCGGTAAGCTCGGGGAGGTCACTGTCCATTTCAATAGGTTCAGCGGGCTCATCCGGTAGCTCTACTTCCGGCAAACTAATCGTGCTTTCCGCAACCGGAGGCGGCTCGGGTGCGGGCATGGGCGGTGGCGCTTGTTGTGGCGCAGCTTCTACAGGTTGGGGTGTAGGTGCCTCCTGCTCAGGAGCCACTTCCGGCGCTTCAACCATGGTCATGGCCATGCTCATGGTCAACTCTTCGGGCTCTCGCTCAGGGGGGGCAACCAACTGCGCCAGCAGCCAGAACAAGCCTACCGCCAGCACGACGCCCCCCAATAACGACAGCAGATGTCGGATCATGATCCACTCCGACTCGCCGCCACCGCCACTTGGTCAACGCCCGCCTCACGCAGGCGATCCATTACCTCGATCAGCAAGCCCGTGGTAGATTCGCGATCCGCCTGAATAACCACCGAGCCATCGTCACTCAGCATATCGGCGACCTGCTGGCCGACCCGGTGAGCATCCACTGGGCTACCATCCACCCATACGGCGCCTTCAGGGGAAATCGCCACAAGCACCTGGGCGTCCGGGCGCGGCGTCGCAGCGCTGGATTCAGGGCGATCAATCTCCACGCCGCTCTCTTTAACAAAGCTAGTCGTGACGATAAAGAAAATCAGCATGATAAATACCACGTCGAGCATGGGGGTAAGATTCACCTCATTACTCTCTGCAGTAGTTTCTATAGAACGGCGTCTACGCATCACTTTCCTCCAGTGCCCGCGCCAAGCGATCTTGCAGCCGCTGGTCTTCACGACGAATGACGTGCTCTAAACGACTAATAAATAAAAGCCCCACCACGGCAATGGCCATACCGGTTAGGGTCGGCAGCGTCGCCCGGGCGACACCGTCCGCCATGGCGCGCGCTTGATGGGTCTCGCTTAGGGAAAGGCTATCGAACACGCTAATCATACCGGTCACCGTGCCTAACAAGCCCAATAAAGGACACAGCGCGACCAGCAGTTTCAGCCATGGCAAGGGCTTACGCAGTCTAGCGACCAGCGCCTCCGCCCACACATGACGTAGCGTACGGGCGCTCCAACTGGTGTGGTCGCTGCGCGCCGCCCAACGGCGCAATAACTGGCGCCGCGCGGTACGCCAGGTAATTCGGTAGTACCACCAGCGCTCCATGGCCATGGCAAATACCAGCACAGCCACCACTGCCAGCACGACCAATACCGTGCCACCCGCTTCCACTAAGCGCTCAACGGGTTCGAGCCAGAGAGGAAGAGTGGACATATCAGTTCACCGCGGGCGTGTGAGATTCGAGATGATCAGCTAATGTCGCGCTCGCCTGCCCTTCAATCACATGGGTTAAATAGCGGCTACGACCCGACAGGGCTGTCTGCACGAACAGCAGCGGCACGGCGGTAATCAAACCGAGTACAGTGGTTACCAGGGCTTGGCTAATACCGCCCGCCATCAGTTGCGGGTCGCCGGTGCCAAACACGGTAATCGCCTGGAAAGTTACGATCATGCCGGTGACCGTACCCAACAACCCAAGCAACGGCGCAATCGCGGCCAGCAATTTGACCATTGGTTGGCTGCGCTCCAGCTTTGGTAGCTCAGCCAGCACCGCCTCATCCAAACGTGCTTCCAACGCTTCAGGGGTCTGGTGTTTGTCCATGCCTTCAAAACGCAGCAATACACGTCCCAGTGGGTTGTTAGGTTTTAACTGGCTGAGCGACTGACGCTGTCGATTAACACGCAAGCTAACGAGCACTAAATAGAGGTACTGCCCTAACCCAATGATCAGGCCTAAAATACCTAATGCAACGACCACATAGCCGACATAACCGCCTTGCTGGAAACGCTCCCACAGACTGGGCTGCTGGGCCAGGGCTTCCAGCACGCTGCCCTGAGTAGGATCAACAGCGAAGACATGGCTTTCACCCTGGTAGTAATCCGCTAGTAACCCGCCAATGGCATCAGGTGTACGCGGCAATACCACTAGGTTGCCGTCATTTTCTCCGCGCTCTAAAAGCTTGTTTTCGGTAAAGGCTGCAAAATCTCCAAGCCGCACCAACTCACGGGTGGCTACTTCGCCGTTAGCATCGGCGACAGGCAGTGAAAGGCGCTCAGCGCGGCCCGTACGCGCCGTTAATGCCGCCAAGCGATCCACCACCTCTTCCAATTGATGGCGTTCGAGCACTTCGACTTCATCCAAACGTGGCGGCAGCGACCCTTCTTCTAGGGAAAGCAAACTCTCTTCACCCAGTGCATTGCGAATTTCTGAGCTATGCCGGGCAAGGTTAGACAGCAGCCCTGTCAGTGCCTCGCCCTGCTCCGCCTGACGCTCGCTTAACTCGCTGGCTTGATCGGTTTGCTCTGCCTGCTGGATCTCTAACGCTTCGTGCTGCTGCTGAGCCTCTTCGTGATCAGTGCGGGCTTGCTCCAGCGCAGACTCTAATGCTTGCTGGTCGTCTAAAAAGCCCATTAGACGCTGCTGGTCACGCGCTTCAGCCGCTTCTCGTGCTTCACGCAGCGACGTTGCGCTTTCAGTTTGTGCCATTGATGCGCCACTGATCGCTACCAGCCCTAACATCAAGCAGGCATAAAAAAGTTGACGGAGAGTTGGTCGACTCATGGTTGCTCTCCCTGCTGGTCATTCGCACTGATTGAGAGCGGCAAGGTTAATAAATCTGGAGCGCGCTGATCTTTCGCCATACGCAGCCCATTGCGCACTTCACGCAGGTATTCGTCATCAAGTGGCTGCCATCCACCGCTTTCAGCACTCCACACCCCGCCTTCACGCCCATCAGGGGTTAGATAATAAAAACCGATACGACCCACACGTAAAAAATCCACTTCACGTTCGCGGCCATCCTGGCTTAAACGACCCCGCCAGCTATCCATCTCACGGCCATAATCGAGCTCGACGCGCCAGGCTTCGAGTAGCCCATTAATGCGTTCAATGGTGTTTTCGCCCTGTTCCTCAGGCTGACGCTCAACCCGTGCCAGCCGCTCCTCGCGTAGAAACGGCAAGTCACGTTCAATCCATTGACTGAGCTGAACAGACATATTTTGTTCAATCACAGGCAGCGCTGCGCGCGTCTCTTCAAGCGTATTCAGGGCAGTCGCCAGACGCTGCTGGCGTTCGGCTTCTTCCGCCAAACGCCCGGTCAGTGAGGCATTTTCAGCGTCTAACTGGCGGGTTTCGCGCTCTAAGCGGCGTAGCTCTTGCAGTTGCTCACGCGTTTGTTCATCGGCAGCATCAATTTGCGCCTGAAGTGCTGCTTGGGTTTGCTGGGCTTCTACACTTTCGGCCGCTTGAGCCACTGCTTGTTCACTTGCCAGCAGCGTGCCACTGGCCAGCACTCCTGCTAGCCACCATCCACGTAAGGCAAAAAAAGGCCTGTTCAGCACGTCGACTCTCCGTCACTGAGTAGCCAGCGGCTGTCACCGCCCGGCTAAAAACTAATTAGGTATTAGAACGATTTGCGTTTAACTTTTACGCGTCTAGCCTACCACTAATATAATAAATGACAATATTTATCATTAACAATCAGGCGTTATCGCTCACCGAGCGCGCATAAAAAAGGCGCCTATCAGCGCCCTTTCATCACAAACATCACTATGTGTGCTTTACTGCTACATACTCTTTCGTCAGCGGCGCTAGAGGTAGCTGCCAAGCCTCTTCACGGGTCACCCATTTTGCTTCGGCAATTTCAGCGGCCGCCTCGACAGGCTCGTCAATAACAAGCCCAAACAGATGCGCTTCAAGCATCACGCCCGGCTCATTAGCCGCTGGCACGGAATACATTCCGAGCGGCATCAGCTGATCCTCGCTAACATGCAAGCCAAGCTCCTCTTGCAGCTCGCGACACAATGCCTCTAGCGCGCTCTCACCTGCATCGATTTTGCCACCTGGCTGCATATAGAAAGATGTATTGTGCTTACGCACCAATAGCAAGCGCCCATCTGGGTCACTCACCACGGCAGCGGCAATTTTCAGTACACTACCAACATTCCCTGTCATACCCCTCTCCTTCGTTCTCCACCCTAAACCATTAATACCTAACCCTATTAAAACGCCCAGTCGTCGTCTTCGGTGGCGACGGCTTTGCCGATCACATAGGAAGAGCCGGAACCGGAGAAAAAGTCATGGTTTTCATCGGCATTAGGCGAAAGCGCCGCCATGATAGTCGGATCCACATCGGTAACGCTGCTAGGGAACAGTGGCTCGTAGCCAAGGTTCATCAGCGCTTTGTTGGCGTTGTAGTGAAGGAATTTCTTCACGTCTTCACTTAGGCCAACTTCGTCATACAGCGACTCGGTGTAGCGCACTTCGTTGTCGTAAAGCTCCAGCAGCAGCTCGTAGGCGTAATCTTTGACTTCCTGCTGCCGCTCTGGCGTCGCTTCCGCCAGTGCCTGTTGGAACTTGTAGCCAATATAGTAGCCGTGCACAGCTTCGTCACGAATGATCAAGCGAATCAGATCGGCGGTGTTAGTCAACTTGGCATGGCTTGACCAGTACATCGGCAGGTAGAAGCCGGAATAGAACAGAAACGACTCAAGAAAAACGCTGGCCACTTTGCGCATCAGTGGATCATCAGAGCGATAGCGCTCTAAGATCAGCTGCGATTTTGCCTGCAGCGTAGGGTTCTCTTCGCTCCAGCGAAAGGCATCATCTACATCACGTGTGGTGCAGAGTGTCGAGAAAATCGAGCTGTAGGAGCGCGCATGCACCGACTCCATAAAGGCGATGTTGGTGTAAACAGCCTCTTCGTGGGGAGTGCGCGCATCTTCCATTAATACCGGCGCGCCCACGCTGCTTTGAATAGTGTCCAGCAGCGTTAGCCCCGTAAACACACGAATCGTCAGCTGCTTTTCTTTTTCAGTCAGGGTGTTCCAAGACTGAATATCATTAGACAAGGGCACCTTTTCGGGTAGCCAAAAATTACTGGTCAGACGGTTCCACACTTCCAGGTCTTTATCATCCTGGAGTCGATTCCAGTTAATCGCATCTACTCGCGATAAACGTTGCATGGTGTTCATGGCATTGCTCTCAAAACGTAGCGTTCAATGCCCGGCGATCAACACCGGGCATTCAATAACAGTTACAAAGCGCTTGCTGATTACAGCGTGCAAGAAACGCAGCCTTCTACCTCGGTACCTTCTAACGCACTCTGGCGCAGACGAATGTAGTAAAGCGTTTTGATACCTTTGCGCCAGGCGTAAATCTGCGCTTTATTGATATCGCGCGTGCTTGCGGTGTCTGGGAAGAACAGCGTTAGCGATAAGCCTTGGTCGACGTGCTGCGAGGCTTCCGCGTAGGTATCGATGATCTTTTCCGGACCGATTTCGTAGGCGTCCTGGAAGTAGTCAAAATTCGCTTCATCCAGGAAAGGCGCCGGGTAGTAAACACGCCCCAACTTGCCCTCTTTACGAATCTCGATTCTCGCCGCCACCGGGTGAATGCTGGAGGTGGAGTTATTGATGTAGGAGATCGACCCCGTCGGCGGCACTGCCTGCAGGTTACGGTTATACAAACCGTGGGCCATGACCGAGGCTTTCAGCTCCTGCCAATCATCCTGGGTCGGCAGCGCGATACCGCTGCGCTCAAACAGCCCACGTACTTTATCGGTGCGCGGCAGCCACGCCTGGTCGGTGTACTTATCGAAAAAGGTACCCGAAGCGTAGGTAGAATCTGCAAAGCCCGCAAACGACTCCTTGTGCTCAATCGCTAAGCGGTTCGACGCACGTATGGCGTGGAACGCCACGCAGTAGAAGTAGAGATTGGTAAAGTCCAACCCCTCGTCGGAGCCGTAGTAGATGTGCTCACGCGCCAGATAGCCGTGTAGGTTCATCTGGCCAAGGCCAATCGCCCGCGACTGGGCATTGCCTTCGGCAATAGAAGGCACACTGCGCAGGTTGCTCATTTCCGAAACAGCGGTAAGACCGCGGATGGCAATTTCAACGCTGGTACCGATATCCCCTGCGTCCATCACCTTGGCAATGTTCATAGAGCCCAGGTTACAGGAGATATCCTGGCCGATATGGCGATAACCGAGGTCATCGTCATACTCAGTCGGTGTGTTGACCTGGAGGATTTCCGAGCACAGGTTGCTCATATTGATACGGCCAGCAATCGGGTTGGCGCGGTTTACCGTATCTTCAAACATGATATACGGGTAACCCGACTCAAACTGCAGCTCTGCCAACGTTTGGAAGAAGGCGCGTGCATTGATCTTGTGCTTGCGAATACGCGCATCTGCGACCATCTCCTGGTATTTCTCGGTAACGCTGATATCACCAAACGGAACACCGTAAACCCGCTCGACATCGTAGGGCGAGAACAGGTACATGTCGTCGTTGCGCTTGGCGAGTTCAAAGGTAATATCCGGAATCGTCACGCCCAAGGAGAGCGTTTTGATACGAATTTTCTCGTCGGCATTTTCCCGCTTGGTATCGAGAAAGCGCAGGATGTCCGGGTGGTGAGCATTCAGGTAGACCGCTCCCGCGCCCTGACGTGCGCCCAGTTGGTTCGCGTAGGAGAACGCGTCTTCCAGCAGCTTCATGATCGGGATAATGCCCGATGACTGGTTCTCAATGCGCTTGATGGGCGCACCAGACTCACGAATATTGGAGAGCAGGAAGGCAACGCCACCGCCCCGCTTGGAAAGCTGCAACGCCGAGTTAATGGAGCGACCGATCGACTCCATATTGTCTTCGATGCGTAGCAGGAAGCACGACACCAGTTCGCCGCGCTGCTGTTTGCCGCAGTTCAAGAAAGTGGGTGTCGCGGGCTGAAAACGGCCGGAGATGATTTCATCGACCAGTGACTTGGCCAGCGTTTCATCGCCCCGGGCCAAGGTCAGCGCGACCATGCAGACACGGTCTTCATAGCGCTCTAGATAACGCTTGCCGTCAAACGTCTTCAGCGTATAGCTGGTGTAGTACTTGAAGGCGCCCAAAAAGCTTGGGAAGCGAAATTTATACGCATAGGCCTGCTCGAACAACGCTTTGATAAAGGCAAAGCTGTACTGGCCCAGCATTTCCGCTTCGTAGTACTGCTCTTCCACGAGGTAATCGAGCTTCTCTTCTAGCGAGTGGAAGAACACCGTGTTCTGGTTAACGTGCTGTAAAAAGTACTGGCGTGCCGCTTCGCGATCTTTATCCAGCTGTAATTCGCCGTTGGCCCCGTATAGATTAAGCATGGCATTGAGGGCATGGTAATCCAGCGTACGCGCCTCAGGAGCCGCCGCAGGCCGTTTTGTTTCTGACACATTCTGGGTAGCTACGTTAGTCGTTTCCAAAACTCTTCTACTCCTTTGCGCACGTTGACCACGTCATCGTCAGTGCCAAATAATTCAAATCGATACAGCAGCGGTACGTGGCATTTTTTCGCAATGATGCGGCCAGCAAGACCATATGCTTCGCCAAAATTGGTGTTTCCCGCAGCAATGACTCCCCGCAGGAGGTTCCGGTTATGCGTGTCGTTGAGAAAATGAATGACCTGCTTGGGTACGGCACCCTGTGAACTTCCCCCACCATACGTAGGGGTAACTAAAATATAAGGCTGGGAAACACGTAGCGCAGGCTCATCTCGATTTAGCGGCAGCCGCGTGGCGACAAAACCAAGCTTTTCTACAAAACGATGGGTGTTACCTGATTTAGTAGAGAAGTACACCAAATTGCCGGCCATCGGTGTGTGTGAGCAACTTGCCAGCATGTTGTCGGCTTACGCCAGGGCTTGAATACGATCCGGACGGAAACCCGACCAGTGATCTTCGCCGACGACTACGACGGGAAGCTGCCGATAGCCCAGCGCTTCTACTTCTTCTTGGGCACCGGACTCTGCGGTAATATCGATAACGGTGTAATCGAGCCCCTGCTTGTCGAGCGCACGGTAAGTAGCGGTGCATTGAACACAAGCTGGCTTGCTATAAATCTGAATTTCCATGGGTAACCCCCTTTTCATAGCGGCATTTTTCGGGTAGAGCACATCTAGTGCCCGCCCTCACTAAAAGACACAACGCATACTATATATAGACCATTGGAAAATCAATTCAAGCATATGTGGTATTTTTACCCACAGGATATTGACAGCTAATACCCAAGGCTATCCCTGACAATAAAAAAACCGCCCACTAAAAGTGGGCGGTTTTTTCACAGCGCCAGAACTGACGCCATTAGCGGGTCATAGCCGTATTAGCTAATCGCAGCCTGGTAACGACGCTCAACGTCTTCCCAATTGACCACGTTGAAAAACGCAGCAATATAGTCAGGACGCTTGTTTTGATACTTCAGGTAGTACGCATGCTCCCAAACATCCAAACCGAGTAGCGGCGTATTGCCGTGCATCAGCGGGCTGTCTTGGTTCAGGGTATTTTCGACTACCAGTTTTTTCTCAGGTGTAACGGAGAGCCATGCCCAACCGCTACCAAAACGACCAACGGCCGCTTTTTTGAATTCTTCTTTAAAAGCTTCAAGGCCGCCGAGCTCGGCATCAATCGCTTTTGCAACATCACCTTGAGCATTACCGCCACCGTTAGGCGACATCATTTGCCAGAACATAGAGTGGTTGGCATGACCGCCACCGTTATTGATAACGGCTTGACGCTTGGCTTCCGGAACACGATCCAGATTAGCGACCAGTTCTTCGACAGGTACATCTTCAAGACCTGTGCCTTCAAGCGCGGCATTCAGGTTGTTGATGTAAGTTTGATGGTGACGAGAGTGGTGAATTTCCATCGTCATTGCATCAATGTTTGGTTCGAGAGCGTCATATGCGTACGGCAATTCGGGTAGTGTATGTGCCATATCATCATCTCCTTGAGTGGCTTTCGTTGCTTTCACTTACCTATGTGCGGTCAGCCCGCAGCTTTTTCAACCACCGGGGTGGATTTTCTTACCTTTTGCCCCAGTACTTTAGTCAACTATTGGCAGTTTACCTAATGTACCCATCACAAAAAAGCCGACTTCTGGCGAAGTCGGCTCAATGTTTATAGATCATTCAAATGCTTACAGCTTGCTCTCAAGCTCCGGCAGGATCTCGAACAGATCCCCCACCAAGCCATAGTCGGCCACCTGGAAGATCGGCGCTTCGTCGTCCTTATTGATGGCGACGATGACTTTGGAGTCTTTCATGCCCGCCAAGTGCTGAATGGCACCCGAGATACCCACGGCAATATACAGATCCGGCGCGACGATCTTGCCGGTCTGACCGACCTGCATGTCGTTGGGCACAAAGCCAGCGTCGACCGCCGCGCGGGAAGCACCAATGGCGGCGCCCAGCTTGTCGGCAATGCCGTCCAGCAGTTTGAAGTTCTCGCCGTTACCCATGCCGCGGCCGCCGGAGATCACTACCTTGGCGCCACCCAGCTCTGGGCGATCCGACTGCGCCAGTTCCTCTTTGACGAAGCTGGATTGGCTGTTGTCGGCGACAAAATCAACCGCTTCAATCGTGGCGCTGCCGCTTTCACCCACGGCATCAAAGCCGGTGGTACGAATGGTGATCACTTTCAGCGCATCATCGCTTTTCACCGTTGCAATGGCGTTACCGGCGAAAATCGGACGCAGGAAGGTATCGGCACTCTCGACACCCAGCACATCCGATAGCTGGCTGACGTCTTTTAGCGCGGCTAGGCGCGGCAGGACGTTCTTGCCGGTGGTAGAAGCGCTGGCCAGTACGTGGCTGTAGCCATCGGCCAGTTCTACCAGCAGCGCGCCCATGGGCTCGGCAAGCTGGTGGGCGTAAACAGCGTTGTCCGCCACGCGTACTTTATTAACGCCGTCGAGTTTCGCCGCAGCGTCTGCTGCCGCTTGAACGCCTTCACCGGCGACCAAAATATCAATATCGCCACCAATGGCCTGGGCGGCCGCTACTACGTGGGCGGTGGCGCCAGCCAGTTGGCCTTCATGTAGGTCGGCAAGTACCAAAATGCTCATAGCATCAGCTCCTTTCAAAGCGTTTATCTCAAAGTACGGAGAGTCAAGAACCGACCTTAAAGAACTTTGGCTTCGTTTTTCAGTTTGTCGATCAGCTCGTCGACCGAGGCCACTTTGACACCGCCTTTGCGCTCGGCAGGGGATTCCACCTTGAGCAGGCTCACCTTAGAGGCCACTTCCACGCCGTAGTCGGCAGGAGTTTTTACATCCAGCGGCTTTTTCTTGGCCTTCATGATGTCCGGTAGCTTGGCGTAGCGCGGCTCGTTCAGGCGCAGGTCGGTGGTGACAATCGCCGGGAGCGTGAGAGCGATGGTTTGCAGGCCGCCGTCGATTTCACGGGTGACATTAACCTTCTCCCCGTCCACCGCCACTTCCGAGGCGAAAGTGCCTTGCGGCAGACCCGTCAGCGCGGCGAGCATCTGGCCGGTCTGGTTGTTGTCGGTGTCGATGGCTTGCTTGCCAAGAATCACTAGGCCGGGCTGCTCTTCATCCACTACCTTCGCCAGCAGTTTGGCTACGGCCAGCGATTCTACGCGCTCGTCGGTTTCAATATGGATGGCGCGGTCTGCCCCCAGCGCCAGCGCGGTACGCAGCTGCTCTTGGGCGGCTTTGGGCCCTACCGTGACGGCGACGACTTCGGTCGCCACGCCCTTCTCTTTCAGGCGCACGGCTTCTTCCACGGCAATTTCGCAGAAAGGGTTCATGGCCATTTTGACGTTGGTCAAGTCCACATCGGAGTGGTCCGCTTTCACGCGGATTTTGACGTTGTAGTCGATGACGCGTTTCACCGCGACGAGTACTTTCATAGGTTCCTCGCTTGGCTTGTAATAAAAGCCGTTAACCTGGGACGGCACCCGCTTCGCGAGTACCCCTTATTAAATAGCGACTAATAATAGAATTACTGCATACGTTATGAGCAAAAAGTCTTGCTTGGGCACTGCCCAAATTGGCAGTGCCGTCAAATTCATTCAAGCGTTTGATAGGTACCTGATTGAAAAACCCTATCAATTTGCCATAGCCTGCCAGTTAGTGACAATACTTGCTAGCTACTGCCTTGGTCTTAGCATTGATCTATCGCTAGCAACACATACAGCCAAGAAATGCGGTTTGCACCATCGTAGGCGTGACCTGACACAGGTATTATGCCTATCATGGGGCATAACCAGAAGCAAACGACCGTTTTAAATTAAGGCCATCTGTTTATAAGCTAGTACCTAAAACGTAGGCATTCACTAGCTTTTGCAGATATTGGCGCTTAAAGAGAATAAGGAGAAGCCGGGTGGAAACTGTTGAACGCGATGTAATGGACTTTGATGTCGTCATTGTCGGCGCTGGCCCATCCGGGCTTTCCGCCGCCTGCCGACTCATGCAGCAAGCTACCGAGGCGGAGCAAGAGTTAACGGTCTGTGTGGTTGAGAAAGGCTCAGAAGTTGGCGCTCATATCTTGTCAGGAGCGGTTTTTGAGCCCCGCGCACTGACCGAACTCTTCCCTGACTGGAAAGAACGCGCCGCGCCGCTCAATACGCCCGCCATTCGCGATGACGTTGTTTTACTTAAGGACGCTGAAAAAGCGCAAAAAGTGCCTAACGCACTTGTGCCGAAAAGTATGCACAACACCGGCGGCGATCAGCAACGTTACGTGATCAGTGCCGGTAACCTCTGCCGCTGGCTGGCTGAGCAGGCAGAAGCACTCGGCGTTGAAATCTTCCCAGGCTTTGCCGCCCAGGACGTTATCATTGAAGACAACGCTGTGCGCGGCATTCTGATTGGTGATATGGGCGTCGCCGCCGATGGTACACCCAAAGATGGCTACATGCCGGGTATGGAACTGCGTGCCAAATACACGCTATTTGCTGAGGGCTCGCGCGGCCATATTGGGAAGCGCTTAATTAAAGACTTCTCGCTGGATGAAGGTCGCGACCCCCAGCACTACGGTATTGGCCTCAAAGAGCTGTGGGATGTACCTGCCGAGCAGCATGAGCCTGGCTTGGTAGTTCACGGTTCAGGCTGGCCTTTAGATAAAAACACCCACGGCGGATGGTTTTTATACCATGCGGAAAATCAGCAGGTGGTGGTGGGTCTGATTATGGATCTTGGCTACCAAAACCCGTGGCTTTCACCGTTTGATGAATTTCAGCGCATGAAACATCATCCGACTATTAGCCAATACCTTAAAGACGGCAAACGCGTTGCTTACGGCGCCCGGGCCATTACCAAAGGTGGCTTCAACTGCCTGCCAAAAATGACCTTTCCCGGCGGTTTGCTGGTCGGCTGCGATGCGGGCACGCTCAACTTTTCCAAAATTAAGGGCTTACACACCGCCATGAAGTCGGGCTTAGTGGCTGCCGAGAGCGTGTTTGAAGCAATTAAAGGCGGTGATGAGGGCGCTCAGGAGCTGACAAGTTTTACTCTGAAATGGGAAGCCAGCTGGGCGTATCAAGAGCTTAAAGAGAGCGCCAGCTTCGGCCCGGCTATCCATAAATACGGCACCATCGGTGGCGGCGCGTATAACTTTGCCCACCAGTTGCTGGGCAACAAGTTACCCAACGTGCATGACACCACTACTGATCACGGCGCCCTGAAGCCTGCGGACGAGTTTGAAAAGATTAACTATCCCAAGCCGGATGGAAAGCTTTCCTTCGATAAACCGTCGTCAGTGTTTCTATCGAATACCAATCATGAAGAAAACCAGCCGTGCCATTTACGTCTGGAGAATCCAGAGCTACCGATTCGTGAGAACCTGCCTAAATATGCAGAACCAGCACAGCGCTACTGCCCGGCGGGTGTGTACGAAGTGGTTGAAGATAGCGAAGGACAGCCGCGTTTTCAGATTAACTTCCAGAACTGCGTACACTGCAAAACTTGTGATATTAAAGACCCAGCGCAAAATATCACTTGGGTAGCACCGGAAGGCGGCGGCGGCCCCAACTATCCAAATATGTAAGCCAGCCGCATGAACGTTACGGCTAGAAGGGAGCGTGCATTCCTACTAGCCGTAGCCCACCCCCTTTCGCATTCAACTTATACGCTAAGAGAGAATAGCGCTTTGCGAGCCTTCCAATAGCTGAATGGGCGCTCGGCGGGCAATAAGCCTACGACGGCCAGCCTGATCGAAGCGCACATCAATCACCGGATCGCTCGCATTTCCCTCTACAGCCGCCACTTCCCCCTCACCAAATACCGCATGATGAAGGCGCTGACCGGGATAAAAGCGCGTATCGGCCGAATAAGTTGCCTTGTGCTCTTCCACGTGTGCCGCTGCAAGCACAATGTCGTCTCGCCCTAAACGCGCCAGATAACGCTCAACCAGCCCCACCGATGTCACTTGCAGCGATGCTTCTGGCGCACTGGGGTTAGCCAGACATGAGGCCACACGCATACTGTCTTGCCAGGCACTTTCGGCAATAAAGCGGCTAGGACGGTGTGCGCCCCCATCATGGAGCACTACTAGCTGTTCTTGGGCGCGAGTGATGGCTACGTAGAACAACCGCCGCTCCTCCTCTAAGCGCTCATCGCTAAGTGGATTATCGCGACTGTAGTGGGGAAAATCCTCTTCATTGACACCGACTACTGCTACCAATGGCCACTCAAGCCCTTTGGCACCGTGCACTGTACTAATCAGTACGCCGCTCGCCTGGTTTTCAACCGGACGCTCCAGCAGCTCGATAAAGGCATCTGGATCTTGAACGCTTTGGGCTTGTTCAATTAATACATCGAGTAAGCGTACATCCTCTTCGCCTTTATCCCGCCGCGCCGCTGCCCGTTTAAGTGTTTTTTCCGCCTCAATGGTTTCCACTACATGCCTTAACAGCTTGGCGGGCGGCCAGGCACTCAGCTGCGGCAATTCACATAGCAGCATCCAGCGTTTTTTAAGCGTACGCCGTTGGATCGGTTTTAATGCCGTCAACATAGGGTCATGCCGTTCAGGCCACTGCTGAGTAGTCGCCAGCTGGTGGGCTAATCGCTGCAGTCGCTCACGAGCAACAAAGGGCGTCGGCTGGGAAAGCAGCAGTAATAGTTGCTGCGGATCGCCCAGCAAATCGGGACGACGCGACAGCTTCAAGTACCCGGCAAGTGCCTGTACCAACGGCAGGCGAAAGACAAAGCGATCCTCGCGCTGAAGCCGAAACGGAATTCCCGCCTGCAAAAGCGCCAGCTGGAAAGGTACTGAAAGCGCCCAACTGCGCACCAGCAAACTGGCCTCGTTAAACGCACGCCCTTGGGCTTGCCAATCCATCAAGGCATCCAGTAGCAGCCGACTACCCTGCCCCACTGAAACCCGGGTATCTGGGTTATTGGGCGCGGCCAGACACAGCTGATTGGGACGGCGTTGATTGGCGGCAATGGCATGATTAGCGGCAAGCGCCAAGGCATGGCCATGACGGAACGTGGTAGATAGCGGGTAGTCGGTGGCCTTACCAAAGGTGGCGGTAAAATTTTCCAGCATCGTATCGGGTTTGGCGCCACGCCATTCATAAATACATTGGTTGGCATCACCGACCGCCATTACCTCGGCACGGCTACCCACCAGCACGGATAGAAGGCGCTGCTGAGCGGCGTTAATATCTTGATATTCGTCAATAATGACATGATCCAGAAACCCCTCAACGCGACTACGCAGGGCGCTATCTTCCTCTAACGCCTGCAAAGGGCGATAAAGTAAATCAGCGTAGGTCATCACCCCTTCCGACTCTAGTAGCCGCTCCGCCTCGGCAAAAGCGGCCGGGAAATAGTCGGTATCCGGGTCAACATTGAGTCGTTCATAGAGCGATTCAGGGGTAATCATCTCTGCTTTAACCAAGCCGCAGAAGTGGGCCAAGGTTTCAAGCCGATCTCCTTCTAGCGCAGCATCACGGCGCTCAACTGCGTCGCGCAGCACATTAAGGCTCGCTTGACGAAGCAGCCTCTCTAATTGCCAATCGGCGGATAATAGCTGACGAGGCGCAAGCGCGCCCCAGCGACATAGGCTTTGGGTTAAGCGGTGGCCCAGCGAGTGAAACGTGCGCACATCCGGCAGCGCCTGCCCGGCAGGCGCCATTGACGCTAAACGGCGCTGAAAATCATCCTTGGCGGAACGGTTAAACATCAACACCAGAATGCGCTTTTGCGGCACACCACGGGCCAACAGGTGTAGCACCCGAGCGGCCATGGTAGTGGTTTTACCTGCGCCTGCGACGGCCGCCACCCGCGCATGACCGGCGGTATGATTCACAACGGCCTGCTGTTCAGCGGTTAACTTCACGGCGCCTCGCCTGATGCTTCATCGTCAAGCTGACCGAGCGCAAACCACTGACCAGCACTCATTAACCCAATCTCAGTAGTGCCATCGTCGTTTTCACGGGCTTCTGCTGCGTCAACAAGCTGGTAATACACATTACGGTGCAGCCTGGCGGCCAGCCCAAAACGTACCGGCAGTTGCGGAACTGCCTCGCCTTGAGGCGTTAAAGTGACGGAAAGCGGGTGCTCAGCATCCAAGCGAACGACATCGTCAAACTGGGTGGTGAACCACCAGGCATCGTCGTGAAAGTCGGCCTCTACCGCGACCAGCGGTAGGTCTTCCACCTCTATCCGCCAACGCTCTACCGGCGTGACTAAGCAGTAACCATCTTCGTCAAGACGTAGCAGCGTGGCCAATAAACGCGCCACCTTGGGACGGGCAAAGGTCTGTCCTTCGTGCCACCAACTGCCATCGGCGTGAATACGCAGGTTCATGTCTCCAGAGAGCGGAGGCTGCCATTGGTCAAGGGGAGGAATAGTGCCTCCCACTTCGTCACGCTGCAGCAGCAATCTATCGATATTCATCTCGCCCTCCTTGCTTAAGCGCATTCAACTCACACGGCTATAGAAGCCCAGACTGCTCTAACGCCTCTTTGACATGGTGCGGAGCATCAGGCGCGGCGGCACGAAAGAGCTGATAAAAGTTGGCGGTGGTCTGCATGGCGACCTCATCAACACTGATCCCCCGCTCGTTAGCGATGCACTCCGCCACTTCCACTACCCAGGCCGGCTCGTTGGGCTTGCCGCGATAAGGAACAGGAGCAAGATAGGGGCTATCGGTTTCGATTAGCAGGCGATCCAGCGGCAGCTGGCGGGCTAGCTCGCGCAGCGGTGCAGCGTTACGAAAGGTGATAATCCCCGATAACGAAATGTAAAAGCCCAGCCTTACGGCTTCACGGGCCATCGCCAAGTCTTCAGTAAAACAGTGTAATACACCGCCCACGCGAGGGTCGCTATATTCACGCAGCAACGCCAGGGTTTCTTCTTTTGCTTCACGGGTATGCACAATCACTGGTAGTTCTAACTCACGCGCAGCGATCAAATGACGCTTGAAACGCTCGTGCTGTACGTCTACCGGCACGCTGTCGCGGTAGTGATAATCCAGCCCGGTTTCGCCGATGGCTACCGCACCATACTGCTCGGCAGCTTCTTTTATATCCTCAACGCTGGGCTCGCTCTCACTGTGATGCAAAGGATGCAAACCAGCAGAGATCGCCACATCGTGATGCGCACGAGCAATGGCTGCGAGTTGCGGCAACTCCTCCAAGGTAACGGCGACCGCAAGAAATTGGCTAACGTGGGCCGCGCGCGCAGCCTCCAGCGTGGCAGCGAGGTCGCCCCCGTGCGTCTGGTCAGATAAACGGTCTAGGTGACAGTGCGAATCAACAAACATGCAGGTCTCGACAACGGATAGGGCGTTAACACCATGGTGCTTACTTTAAAGGTATCAACGACGGTTTAATCAGAGCGTGAACGACGGGGCTGCCTTATCCAACTGTCCGGCAAGCAGCGTCTCAATGCGGTCACGCACAGGATAATCTTGCTGGCTGAAATGTAGACCAATACCCGGTATGCGGCGGCCGCTGACACCCTCGGGCGAGACCCATACCACGTGGCCGGTGATTGAAAGACGTTCGCTTTCACCCGGCAGCGTCAGCAGTAAAAATACCTGCTGACCCAGTGCATAGGGAGTCTGAGTGGGCACAAAAATCCCCCCACGGTCCAGAAATGGCATATAAGCGGAGAGCAGTGTCGGCACATCGGGAATGTTAAGAGAGAGCGCTTTTTGGGCTGCCATAACAACCTCGCTAGATTACTGTGAAATAGGGAGAACACATTCCGCTAGGAGCGCAGCAGAGCCGCCCAGCGAACCAACCACGCCTCAAGCACCAACTGGGGATTTGGGTTAGCTCCCACCGCCAACAGACGCCGCTGTTCACGGGCATAATCCAGCAGGCGAAACCAATCCTGCACCCGGCCATTTTTGACCGCCTGACGATAAAGCGGCTCAAGATCAGGATTGTGCAGCACTGCCGCTTCACCGGATAAACCGAGACGAATCAGGTCTTCCAGCCAGGCGATACCGTACCACAAGATGGCATCAATCGCCTGGCGATCCAGTCGCGCGGCCTCTGAGACAGGCTCTGCGCCGCGCACCAACTGCTCAAAACTGTCGTGAATTTGGTGGCGCAAAGCACGCTCTTCGGGCGCGGCCAGCTCCACCGCCAGCAGCGGCAGGCCACCCGCTACCTGCCACCAGAAGTAGGCTTCGTCGGCACTGTTAAGTTTCTCGATCAGCCAACCGCGACATGCCTCAAAGGCAACACTGGGCAGGGACCACTGCTGACAGCGCGAGCGGATCGTCGGCAGCATCCGTGAAGGCACGTCAGAGAGCAGAATAAACAGCGTCTTATCGCCGGGTTCCTCAAGGCTTTTGAGCAGCGCATTAGCAGCGGCAACGTTCATTGCCTCAGCCGGTGAAATGACAATGACCCGGTATCCCCCCTGCTGAGCCGTTTGCGAAACAAAACGGTTAACCTCGCGAATAGGGTCAATACGAATCTGGCGCTTGCCCTCTTCCGGCGAGACCCGCAGCAAATCAGGATGGTACCCCGATGCCAACATCGCGCAGCTATGGCAATGGCCGCAGGCCTGGTCGGCAGGAGTGGCGCAAAGTGTCCGGGCGATTAACGCCTCCGCCAACTGCTGCTTACCTACCCCATGGGCGCCATGAATGAGCAGCGCATGGGGCATCCGCCCTCCATCGGCCAGACGGGTTAACTGATGCCAGGTGGCAAGGTGCCACGGCATAACACCGGTTAACGCCATGCTGTTACTCGCGCCGAAAGGATCCTACGAATCTGCGCCTGTACTTCTTCAAGGGAGTGTTGAGCTTCAATCACTGCAAAACGTTCAGGGGCTTCTTCTGCTCGTGCCAAATAGGCGTCGCGTACAGCTTGGAAAAAATCGGCCTGCTCTTGCTCAAAACGGTCAAGCTGCTCGTGACGATCGCGCAGGCGTACTTCTAAACGCTGCTTTGCCGCCTCTTTAGGCATATCGAGCAAAAGCGTTAAATCGGGCGAGAGTCCCTGCTGGACAAAATTTTCCAGCACGGCGATACGCTCCTTGGCAATACCTCGGCCGCCGCCCTGATAGGCAAAGGTAGCGTCAGTAAAGCGATCACACACTACCCATGCGCCTCTTGCCAGGGCAGGAAGAATTTTCTCCACTAAATGCTGCGCCCTAGCGGCAAACATAAGCAGCAGCTCGGCGTCCACATGCAGCGGCTCTTGGGGGGCCGGGTCCAGCAGCAGTGCTCGAATAGCTTCGCCTCGCTCAGTTCCCCCCGGCTCACGTGTGCGCACCACTTCCAGCCCCTGGGCTTCCAACCACTCGGCGACAAAGCCCACATTGGTAGACTTTCCCACGCCTTCGCCGCCTTCCAGCGTAATGAAGCGTCCCCGCTTACTCATCATGCTCCCTTACTGTGGTGATCAATGTGGTGATGACTTTGATGATAGGTCATAGCGATTACCGATTGCGAATATAGCGGTTAACGGCATTATTATGCTCCCGCAATGTACGCGAGAAGTGATGCGTGCCATCGCCCCGGGAAACAAAATAGAGCGTTTCGCCGGGCAACGGGTTTACCGCCGCTTCCAATGACGCACGCCCCGGCAAAGCGATCGGCGTGGGCGGTATGCCATCAATCACATAAGTGTTATAAGGCGTCGCTTCACGAAGATCAGCGCGGGTGATGCGCCCTTCATAGCGCTCGCCCATGCCATAAATAATCGTCGGGTCGGTTTGTAAGCGCATGCCCTGCTCCATACGGCGCTTAAACACCCCGGCAATCTCGCGCCGCTCCTCTGGCGCAGCCGTTTCGCGCTCAATCAAAGAAGCCATAATAAGCGCCTCATAGGGCGACTCAATAGTCAGGTCGTCGGCACGCTCTTCCCAGACACCGCCCAGAATTCGTTCCATACGCTCAAGCGACTGGCTTAGAATATCGACGTCGCTCATTCCCAGGTGGTAACGATAGGTATCGGGAAAGAACCATCCCTCAGGAAAGGTGCCTTCACGATCAAGTAGCGTCATCACCTCTTCGTCGCTCAAATCTGCCGTGCGATGGTCAAGTTTTGGCGCGGCATTGAGCAAGTCGCGCATTTGACGAAAGGTCCACCCCTCAGGAATCGTCAGCGGATAGGTGACAACGTTATTACTGCCTAGCAGCGCCATCATTTCCAGCCCGCTCATATCCGGCAAAAGCTGATATTCGCCAGTGCGCAGCCGCGGCACGCGCTCAGGCTCCACCCGCGCTAATAAGCGAAACGCCCAAGCATCTTCCAATATGCCCTGGGATTCCAACTCCGCCACCACCTGATTAAACCCCGCACCAGAAGTCACTTGGTAAAGCGTTGGCTCATCAAGCGCTAGCGGTGCCTCTAAGCGGCTCTGCCAATAAAAATAACCGCCTGCTGCACCGGCAGCCCCGATTATGACTACGACTAACAAAGCGGTTAATAACCGTTTCACCATGACACCTCAAAATAATTGCGGGGCGATATTGATAAGAAGGCTGGCGTTTAGGCAAAGCCTAACAACTGATGGGCCAAGCGTTGGAAGGGATCAGACTCACTCACAGCCCAGCGCTGCAGCAACGAGCCATCCGCTGCTAGCAGCGTCGTCACGGGCCACACTCCCTGAACAGAGTTTGCTACCCATAGCCGCTCGACCTCTGCAAGGCGATCCAGCGACAGCGCCCCCTGGGCAACGACACCTTGATCAATTAAACCAGCGCGCAGTGTGCCTGCTACGCCGCATTGGTCAACAAAAGGCGTGAACATCTGCCCCGCCTGCAGCCAAAAAACATTCATACTGGTGGCTTCTATGACCCGGCCTTCGCTATCAGCGAGCAGACCTTCGGCGATCGCGGCATCGCTCCACTCCTGGCGGGCCAGTACGTTCTCCAGCCGATTAAGATGCTTAATACCGGCCAACCGCGGCTGGCGGCTAAGGCGCAAGTCACAAAGCCTAACTGTGACACCCTGCTGCCAGCGCTGAATCGAGGGCTGAAATGGCGTACGGCGACTAAGCAAACGCGGTGTTACTTCATCCGGCTGCGCATAACCCCGCCCGCCACTGCCACGCGTCAGGATAAGCTTGAGGACTTCCAGCTCAGCGGTGCAATCACCCTGCCACGTGGCATCTAGTGCTGCTTGGCAAGGTAACGGTATATTTAGGCGCCGACACCCCTTCGCTAGGCGGTCTGTGTGATAGCGCCACAGCACCGGTGCACCTGCACGCAACAGTACCGTTTCAAAGAGACCATCGCCATACGCTAGCCCGCGATCATCAAACGGCACAGTTTGTTCGTCAGATAACGCGGGCGGCAACATCGTCAATTACACCTTCTTGAATAACAGCGAACCGTTAGTACCACCAAAGCCAAAGGAGTTGGAAAGCGCCATATCAATCCGCATGTTCCGCGCGGTATGCGGCACATAATCCAGATTGCAACCCGGCTGCGGGTTATCCAGGTTGATGGTCGGCGGTGCGATCTGGTCACGAATTGCCAGAATGCTGAACACTGCCTCTACCGCACCAGCGGCACCCAACAGGTGGCCGATCATCGACTTGGTAGAGCTCACGGCCACATTATTGGCTGCATCACCCAGTACGTTCTCAATGGCTCGACTTTCTGCCAGGTCACCTGCCGCGGTTGAAGTGCCATGGGCATTGATATAGTGCACTTCAGAAACGTCAACCTGGGCATCTTTGATGGCATTGCGCATAGAGAGCGCTGCACCACGGCCGTCTTCCGGTGGCGATGTCATGTGGTAAGCATCATCACTCATGCCAAAACCGACCAGCTCGGCATAGATGTGAGCGCCGCGCGCTTTGGCATGCTCATACTCTTCTAGCACCAACACACCCGCACCGTCCGATAACACAAAGCCATCGCGATCAGTATCCCACGGGCGGCTGGCCGCCTGAGGGTCATCATTACGCGTTGAGAGCGCGCGTGCAGCTGAAAAGCCGCCCAGACCTAGCGGGGTTGTCGCCATCTCGGCACCACCACAGACCATGACGTCTGCGTCGCCATAGGCGATCGTGCGCGCACTGTAGCCAATATTATGGGTACCGGTGGTACAGGCAGTGGTAATCGCGATATTCGGCCCTCTAAAGCCGTGCTGAATCGCCATATTGCCCGAAATCATATTAATGATGGAACCCGGCACAAAGAACGGCGACACCTTACGGGCCCCACCCTTGTTGAGCGCGTTGTGGTTATGTTCAATCATGGGTAGACCGCCAATGCCTGAACCGATAGCCACACCGATACGATCCGCATTCTCTTCAGTGCACTCGATACCGGAATCTTCAACCGCTTGAGCGCCCGCCGCCATACCGTACTGAATAAAGAGATCCATCTTGCGAGCATCTTTAGGATTCAGGTACGGACTAATATCAAAGTTCTTGATCGACCCACCAAAACGCGTGTTAAAGCCACTGGTGTCAAAATGCTCAATAGGCGTAATACCGCTTTTACCAGCAACAATGTTGGCCCACGATTCATCTACGCTATTGCCCACTGGGGTCACCAGGCCTAACCCAGTTACCACTACCCTTTTCCGTGCCATTAGCTTTCCTCCAGGCATCCATGGTGACGCGACCCACTTGGGTCATTCGCTGCTTAAATTTGGTCAACAGTATAACGGAGATTGAACGTTATAAGCATTGTGGCAGCAAAGCAAAAAAGCCGCCCTGCGAAAGGACGGCTCTTAAGGCGGGTGACTAGCACCCCACCCTGGTTCGATGCATCGACGCAGCCCTTACTGGTGGGCGTTCACGTAATCGATGGCTTCTTGAACCGTGGTGATTTTCTCAGCTTCTTCATCAGGAATTTCAGTATCGAATTCCTCTTCCAAAGCCATGACCAGCTCAACGGTGTCGAGCGAATCAGCACCCAAGTCTTCTGTAAAAGAAGAGCTGTTTTGGATGTCTTCTTCTTTAACGTTCAGGCGCTCTGCTACCACTTTCTTAACGCGCTCTTCAATAGTACTCATTAACGTACTCCAGTCGTTCACATTAGCCGTTTTTGATAACCAGCTATTTGGAAACCGCAAGCCAAAAGCTGCGGGGTAGTTTATAGACGCCCTTGGGTCGACGCAACCGCCATCCCCAAGGCCATCAACGCATATTCATGCCGCCATTCACGTGAAGCGTCTCACCGGTGATGTAACCGGCTGCATCACTGGTCAGAAAGCCAACCGCTGCGGCGATCTCTTCCGGCGCCCCTAAGCGAGCCAACGGAATTTGCTTAAGTAACATTTCATGCTGGGCTTCGGGCAGCGCCTCGGTCATATCGGTGGCAATAAAGCCCGGCGCCACCGCATTCACCGTGATTGCTCGCGAGGATACCTCACGCGCCAAGGCTCTGCTAAACCCCTCCATACCGGCTTTGGCTGCAGCATAGTTAGTTTGGCCCAGGTTGCCCATGGTTGCCACTACAGAGCTGATCGACACAATACGCCCAAAACGCGCCTTGGTCATACCCCGCAAACACGCCTTACTAACACGATAGACAGATTTTAAGTTGGTATCCATCACGGAGTCCCACTCATCTTCCTTCATACGCATCAGCAAATTGTCTCGCGTGATACCGGCATTGTTAACCAAAATGGTCGGCGCACCAAAGCGCTCAGTGATGGTTTTCAATACGCTGTCAATGCTGGCCTGGTCGGTCACGTTAAGACACAGACCTGCGCCTTCTATGCCATTCTCTTTTAAATCAGCATCAATTTTCTCAGCACCGGATTCGCTGGTCGCTGTGCCAATGACGATACGGCCTTGACGGCCTAGCTCACGAGCAATGGCCTGGCCAATACCGCGACTGGCCCCTGTTACCAGGGCAACTCTACTTTCTTGGGTCATAACGTTCTGCCTCTAACCGTGTAATCAAGCAAGGATAGCGGAATAACACAACCCTTGGTCACGCTTTATCAGCTAACGTTTCACGCGCCAGCTCAAGCGCAGCATTCAGGCTGTCAGGATCATTCACTGCCAACCCCTTGCTACCCTTCACGATACGCTTATTGAGACCGGTCAACACCTTTCCAGGCCCGCACTCAATAAATACTTCAACACCTTGACTGGCCATTGCCTCAACGCAGGCGCTCCAGCGCACTGGCTGATAAAGCTGTTCGATGAGGCGTGTACGCAGTGTCGCTGTATCCGCATGCGCCTTGGCGTCAACATTTTGAATCACGGTATAGCGTGGCGCTCGCAATTCAATCGCCTGCATAGCCTCCGCTAGACGCTCGGCGGCCGGGCGCATTAACGCACAATGCGAAGGAACGGAAACGGGCAATGACATAGCGCGCTTGGCCCCCGCTTCTTGGCAGGCAACGATAGCCCGCTCCACGGCCGCCTTTGAGCCTGCCACTACGACCTGCCCAGGGGAGTTGTAGTTGACAGCAGACACCACGTCGCCCTGGGCGGCTTTTTCACAGGCGGCTTCAACCGCCTCGTCTGCCAAACCAAGGATGGCTGCCATACCACCTTCACCCGCGGGAACGGCCTCCTGCATGGCCTCACCGCGCAGACGCACTAAGTTAACGCCTTCGGCAAAGCTCATGACGCCAGCGCACACCATCGCACTGTATTCGCCCAAGCTATGGCCCGCCATTACAGTAGGCCGAGGCCCTTCTAGCTCCTGCCAAACGCGCCAAATAGCGACGCTGGCAGAAAGTAATGCGGGCTGGGTGCACGCGGTTGCATTAAGCGATGCTTCAGGACCCTCTTGGACGACTTTCCATAAGTCGTAGCCCAAAGCATCCGACGCTTCCTCAAATGTCGTTCCCACCACACTATAGCGCTCGGCCAGCTCTCGCAGCATTCCAACCTGCTGAGAGCCTTGCCCGGGGAAAATGAGGGCAAGGGGTTGAGACATGTCGTTCACCTTTGCACTTGTAGGCATTTGCTCATATGAGCGATAGGCGAGATTATTGGCACATCCTGATGCCACCTATAAACTCGCAAAAAATAAACTATTTATTATCTAATCATGGCTCGCAGGTGCCATTGCTTCACTTAATGGCGCCTGCCAACGGCCTGCGATCCGCGCAGGTAAATTATGTTCTACTTCCTGAAGAGCACGCTGGATAGCGTAGTAGAAACCATCGGCATGGGTACTGCCGTGACTTTTCACCACGATACCGCGCAACCCCAACAAACTGGCCCCGTTATAGCGCACAGGATCTAACTCCTGCTTTAAACGCCTCAACACAGGCTTGGCCAGTAGGCTTGCTAGACGACCACTTAAGCGCGATTCAAACGCCATCTGCACGCGTTCAACCAACATACTTGTCAAACCTTCGCTTGCCTTGAGCACAGCGTTACCCACAAAGCCATCGCATACCACTACGTCAAGCTGGCCTTTAAACAGGTCACCACCCTCGGCATAACCTTGATAATCAAAAGCACCACTATTGGCATGCTCGCGCAGCAAACGATCAGCTTCGCGAACGCTGGCGCATCCTTTAGTGGCCTCAGCACCAACATTGAGCAGCGCGACACGTGGCATAGCCGTGCCATCGACACACTGCGCCATCGCCGCGCCCATTAGCGCAAAATCCACCAGCCGATGAGCGGGAGAGTCCACATTGGCGCCTAAGTCCAGCAAATAACAGCGACGCCCTTGGCGCGCTGGAATCGCGGTACTGATCGCTGGCCGAGAAATACCCTCGACCATCCCCAGCTCGCGCCTTGCTAATGCCACAAGCGCTGCCGTATTACCCGCACTTACACCGGCAACCGCCTCGCCCTGAGCGACACTTCGCAGCATGCGCACCATACTGGTCGCCTGCCCCCTGCGCAGCGCCCAGGCAGCGGTTGTCGATGGCATAATGCAGTCAGGTGCTTCACGCGCCACCAAACGTGACGTTGCCGCAGCCAGAGGCTGCGGCAAGCGTGAAAGCTCAGCAAGAATCTGCTGACGCGGGCCAAACAGAATCAGCTCAAGGTCTGGGTGTTCCACCACTGCCTTTGCAGCACCTGTGATAATCGCATGAGGGCCTTGGTCACCCCCCATCACATCTATCGCTAGGCGCATACCGCACTGAGTCCGTTTAGCCGCTTAATAACGCAATTGAGGTTTATACCTCAATCACTTTACGACCACGGTAGAAACCGTCTGGAGAAATGTGGTGACGCAGGTGAGTCGTACCGGTTTCTTTGTCTTGAGACAGCGTCGGAGCGGTCAGTGCATCGTGGCTACGACGCATGCCGCGCTTGGAACGAGTTTTACGGTTCTGTTGAACTGCCATGGGTGTTTACTCCAAGGTATTTAAGGTAAAGGGTGCTTATTTTTTGCCTTTTAAGACATTGAGCACCGCGAATGGATTCGTCGCTGGCGTTGTTTCTGCCGCCGCGCCTTCTGTTTTGCTGACCAGCTGCTCCGCCGAGACATGACATTCGGCTTCATCGTGATAGACCACTTGAGGCAGGCTAAGAATCAATTCATCCTCAACCACCGTCAAAAGATCCAGCTGTTCCTTTTCCACCAGCACCGGTTCATGACTAGCAGGCAACTCGGCCGCTAAGGCTTCGTCAGTAACCATTCCAAGCAAAAAGTCACTGCTCACCTCTTGAGGCAGCGGCACCAGGCAGCGTCGGCAGGCAAGCGCCAACGTCGCTTGCAAGTGGCCACGAATTTCACGACGACCTTGAGCATCGACGCCAAACTCAAGCACGACATGACAGTCGCCGGTTTGGACACCCGCTTCTTCGGCAAGACGTGGCAGTTTATCCAGCGCTACCAAGCCTTCGATTCGTTCGTGGCGGGCTGCGAGCTTATAAGGCTCAACCCGACTGGGGAGTTGTGAGGTCAACATAGGCGCGCAATGATAGGCACTCCCCCTGCTGGTGTCAAAGCTGTCGGTATATTTCTTCATGCCTTCCTCAATAAATAACCAACCGCGGCCTCAATAAACGGCCAACATAGGCAGGTTTAGCTGCTTTCGCTACACTCTACTGCTTTGAAATTGCATTTGCGCCACGTTGCACACACATCCCTTAGACATGCGCCACTACCCAGCCAGGAGCTATTTGTGACTTCATCCGCAATGACCGAGCCATCAAGCAGTCAGGCATCAACGACCGAGCTGGTACTGGCCTCCAGCTCGCGTTGGCGACGCGAGCTGCTGGATCGACTGCAGCTCCCCTACCAATGCTATTCGCCGGATATTGATGAAACACCCCATAGTGGCGAAACACCCCACGCTCTGGTCCATCGACTAGCGCTCAGCAAAGCTAACGCCGTTGCGCACCATTTCCCCCACCACTGCATTATCGGCTCTGATCAAGTAGCAGTATTTGAAGGCGACATTCTTGGCAAACCGCATACCGAAGCCAAGGCACGCGCTAACCTAAGCCGCTTTTCCGGCCAGCGTGTCACTTTTTTGACCGGTTTAGCGCTACTGGATACACGCCACCAGCGGCATCAGGTGCACGTCGAGCCATTCGAGGTGGTTTTCCGCCACTTGAGCGCCCAGGAAATTGAAAACTATGTCGCCAAAGAACAGCCACTCGACAGCGCTGGCAGCTTTCGAATGGAAGGCTTAGGCATAGCGCTGTTTGAGAAGCTTGAAGGCCGCGACCCTAACGCATTGATTGGGTTACCACTGATTGCGCTTTGCGACATGCTGCGCCAAGCGGGCTTAGACCCGCTTGGCGCCTCCTGATTATCAATAGAGCTGACAACCAAGGGCCTGACAACTAAGCGCTTAGAAGCGCAGCGGGGTAGCGGGCGCACTGACGCCCAATACCTCAGCGACGACCTGGGTAAAGCGGCGCGTCAGGCGCTCAAATGGATCAAGACTCGGCGTATAATCAACCCAATGGGTGTCACCCACTCGGTCACGCGCCACTTGCTCAAGGCTGCCTAATTGGTCAACCAAGCCTAGATCAATGCTCTGCTCACCACTCCAGACCAGGCCTGAAAATATATCGGGGCTGTCGCTAAGCCTTTCACCTCTTCCCGCACGCACATCATCAATAAACTGACGGTGAGTTTGGCTGAGCACTCCCTGCCAAAACTGCTCCGCCTCTTCATCCAGCGGCTGAAACGGGTCAAGAAAGGCTTTATTTTCACCAGCAGTCAGCACGCGGCGCTCCACACCAATACGCGCTATTGCCTCTTCAAAACCAAAGCCCGCGTAAATAACGCCAATAGAGCCCACCAGGCTCACCGGCGAGGCAATGATCTCATCCGCCGCCGCCGCAATATAATAAGCGCCGCTGGCACCGATATCTTCGATCACTGCGATAATCGGCTTATCGCCCTGCTCGCGTAGACGCATAATTTCTGCATAGATACGCTGAGACTGCACCGGGCTACCACCTGGGCTATTAATGTGCAGCACCACAGCCGAAGCGCCTTCCGCCTCCCAGGCGTTATTCAGCCCCTCAATGATACGCTCGGCATTGGCAGGCGAATCGCTGGCAATTACCCCGCTAACCTCAACAATCCCTAAGTGTCGCTGTGTGGGCGCGGTGGCACTAGGCGAATCCCAAAACAGGCTATAAAGGGTGGTAAACAGCGCCACCAACACAATAGTGAGCATCATCAGGCGGAAAAACAGCTTCCAGCGGCGAGTGCGTCGCTGTTCCGTTAACACGCCGCCTATCCAATGATCCATCATTTCCAGCTGCGCCAGCCGTTGGCGTTCGCGCAGGGTTTCGGCATCATCGTCTGGCGCACCCGACATCGGCTTAGCGCCCTTACTAGGAGGCACCTCTGATCCCTGTGTCCAACGATCCTCCCTCACCTCATTGCGATCATCATTGGTCGGGCCGTCACGTCCGTCGTTTGTGCCACCAGGGCGGGTTGGGTCGTCGCTCATAAAATGTCCTTATGTAAACGCTGGCTACTCACTGTACAACCGATCAAAAAGCTCATCGATGCTATGGGCAATCCACTTGGGGCGACTCAGTGCCAAACGCTCTGGCGTATGCACACCGTAAGTCACGCCTATTCGATCCATGCCAATCGCTCGCGCCATTTCCAAGTCGTATTCTGTATCGCCGACCATCACCGCTCGCTCGACGGGCACTTCAAGCTCAGTCAACAGCTCCGTAAGCATTTGAGGATGTGGCTTCGAGCGGGTTTCATCCGCCGTGCGGCTGGCGTGAAACCAGGCACCGCTGTCGGTCTCAGCAAAAATGCGGTCGAGGCCACGGCGACTTTTGCCGGTCGCTACCGCTAGCCGCTGCTGCTCACGACCGCGCAGACGGGCGATCTGCGCCTCAACCCCGGCAAAAAACAGCATCGGCGTCGCATCCGCCGTCACAAAATGGTGTGAATAACGCTCACGTAGGCGTTCGGCCTGAGCTGGTAAAATACCTGGGCAAAGCTGGGCAATGGCCTCAGGCAGCCCTAACCCAATAATATCTTCCACCTCCTCCGCCGAGAGTTCTCCCCACTCGGCCTCCAGCGCAGCCGCCTGCATGCACGACACTATCCGCGGCACCGAGTCCATCAAGGTGCCATCCCAATCAAATATAATCAGCTCGTACTGCATGGCAGCTCCTTATCAAGGGCGGATTAGTAAACGGCTTATTGGCGAGCACGCTTAAGCGCTTCTTCCAGCGCCTCTGGCAGTGGCGCTTTGACGGTCACCGGTCGACCATTGGTAGGCTCGGGAAAGGTAAGCGCACGCGCATGCAGAAACAAACGCCCCAGCCCTAATTGCTTGGTAAGGTAACCGCTTTCACGGGTGGCGTATTTATCGTCGCCCAGCAGTGCATGGCCTGCATGAGCAGCGTGCACACGAATCTGGTGGGTGCGCCCTGTCACTGGCTCGGCTTCGATCAAGGTGACTTTTTCGAACGTCTCGACCACCGAGAAATGAGTACGCGACACTTTACCATTGGGATCAACCCTTACCCGACGCTCGCCATTGCCCGCATCAAAGCGATCCAAACGCGCGCTTTCGTAGGTTTTACGCGCTGGCCAGCGCCCGCTCACCAAGGCTAGATAGCGCTTGTCCATGCCGTGTTTTTTCAGTGACTCATTAAGCGTCACCAACGCATCACGGGATTTAGCGAGCAGCAAACAGCCTGATGTATCGCGATCTAAACGGTGAACCAACTCCAGGAAGCTCAAATCATCGCGCACCTGACGTAGCGCTTCAATTAAGCCAATCTTAACCCCGCTACCACCATGTACCGCCAAGCCTGAAGGCTTGTTGAGCACCATCCAATCAGGGCCTTCCATGATAACGCTGCCCACTAACAGGTCGCGTAAATTATCGCTCACTTCCTTGACCGCCTCACGGGGCGCCAAGCGCAGCGGCGGAACGCGAACTAAATCGCCTGCTTGCAAACGGTAATCCACCTTTACGCGCTTTTTATTAACGCGCACTTCGCCTTTACGCACGATGCGATAGATAAGCGCCCGTGGCGCTCCTTTGAGCCGCGTCATGAGAAAATTATCAATTCGCTGCCCAGCCTGCTCTGGGGCAATATCCACCCACTGTACTTCACGCCCTTCGGACATTGCCGCTTGCTCCTGCTGTAGTTCGATGACATCAGCTAAAAACGGCATTCTAGCGTAGACCCAAGGGCATTGCGTCAATTGCTGGTCGTTGTCTTTACTGTTATATTCCAAAACGTTCACCAGCCAAGCACAGAAAGCTTTCTTGTCTACCGCTAGTGACTAGCTGATAGATAGCTAATTCGTTAAATTGGTTAGCAGAAAACATCAACGCTGAGCTCGGTTAATGCGCCTGCCCGACTAACACGCAGGCCTGAACACGAAAGACGACGTCAGTGTACGCATTGCCCGTTTTTCCAGTACCAACATCTGATCTTAAAAAATGCAGTAAATCTGCCGCCCGTTTTTCATGCCGGCAGATGAAGATAAGCCTAGCCCTCAACGGCAGGCAGTAACTTAACAACGCCACGCCCTGAGCAGCCCCCTCCTTTCTCGTCACAAGGCGCTGGCTGACTCCGGGCGACAAGTTCAACGCTGTGCCGGTGGCCGGCGTTGGTGAATCGATGAATGCTAGGTGTCGGCGGTGTCAGCAGGGCCGGATGGATGTGACAACCACCGGAACACGTCCTGCCTCCGCCACGTACTCAACGCCCTACTGGCCGGGTTGGCGATGATGCCTTCCCGGCTTGACGCGTCAGCATTGCAATGCGCCGAGCACAAGCACGCAGCACCCAGCGGTTCGCCTACGTCACCCCATAGGCAGTTCGCCGGTACGCAACGCTATGCGAGACAACATGAAACGGATGCTTATTAATGCGACACAGCCCGAAGAGCTGCGCGTCGCTTTAGTTGATGGACAACGCCTGTACGATTTAGACATCGAATCCGGCGCTCGAGAACAGAAAAAAGCCAATATCTATCGTGGTAAAATCACCCGCGTAGAGCCCTCACTTGAAGCTGCCTTTGTCGATTACGGCGCTGACCGCCACGGCTTTTTGCCGCTCAAAGAGATCTCTAAAGAGTACTTTGTAAAAGACGTTTCCGGACGTCCCAGCATTAAAGAAGTACTCAAAGAGGGCCAAGAAGTCATCGTTCAGGTTGACAAGGAAGAGCGTGGCAATAAAGGCGCCGCACTTACCACCTTTGTCAGCCTGGCTGGCCGCTTTTTGGTGTTGATGCCCAACAACCCGCGTGCGGGTGGCATTTCTCGCCGTATCGAAGGCGATGAGCGTAGTCAGCTCAAAGATGCCATGGGTCAATTGACCGTGCCGGACAAAATGGGCCTGATTGTGCGCACTGCGGGCATTGGCCGTAACCCGGAAGAACTGCAGTGGGACTTGGATTATCTGGTCCAGGTGTGGGAATCGATCACCACTGAAGCCGCCAAGCGCCCTGCCCCATTCCTAATCTACCGTGAATCCAACGTCATCATTCGCGCTATGCGTGACTACTTGCGCCAGGACATCGGCGAAGTATTGATCGACAGCCCCGAGATTCACGCCGAAGCACTGGGCTTTATTCGCCAGGTCATGCCCTCGTATCAGCAGAAGATTAAACTTTATGCTGATGAAGTACCGCTGTTCTCGCGCTTTCAGATCGAATCGCAAATCGAAACGGCCTACCAGCGCGAAGTGAAGCTTCCTTCCGGTGGCTCGATTGTGATCGATCACACTGAGGCACTGGTCTCCATCGATATCAACTCGGCCCGCGCCACCCGCGGCAGCGATATCGAAGAAACCGCCCTACAGACCAACTCTGAAGCCGCCGACGAGATCGCCCGCCAGCTACGCCTGCGCGACATCGGCGGGTTAGTCGTCATCGACTTTATCGACATGGGGCCTGCGCGCAACCAGCGTGAAGTTGAAAACCGCATGCGCGATGCGCTTAAGCTAGACCGCGCGCGGGTGCAGATTGGTCGCATCTCACGCTTTGGCCTAATGGAAATGTCCCGTCAGCGCCTGCGTCCTTCGCTGGGTGAAACCAGCGGCGTGGTTTGCCCGCGCTGTAATGGCCAAGGCACCATTCGCGATGTGCGTTCGCTGTCGCTGTCGATCATGCGCCTGATTGAAGAAGAGGCCATGAAAGAGAACAGCGCGCAGATTCGCGCTATTCTGCCGGTACCCGTCGCTACGTATCTGCTCAATGAAAAACGCAGTGTGCTGGCCGATTTAGAGTCCCGCCAAAATGTTCGCGTTGTGCTGCTACCCAATCCTGATATGGATACGCCCCACTACGACGTTCAGCGCCTGCGCGATGATCATTTAGACGAGGATGATACTCAAAGCCTTTCGAGCTTTGAGCTCTCCACGGATACCGAAGTAGGCAAAGAGCCAACACCCAGCTTCGTACCGCCCGCTCAACGCGCCGAAGCAGCAGTGAAAAGCGTTACGCATAACGCCCCTGCGCCGGCATCGCTGCAAACCGAAGAGAAAGCGCCTGCTGCTGCCCCGGCGGCGAAAGTAGTACCGGCGACCAGCGAGCAACCCAGCGTCATTGGCCGCTTTATCCGTGGTTTCGCCAAGTTGCTAGGCAGCGACGAAAGTAATACTGAAGCTACGCCAGAGCCCAAGACTGAAACCCCGGCACCGCGCAAGCCAAGCGAGCGTAAAACCAATCAGCGCAGCAGTGAGTCGCGGCAGAAGCCCTCACGCAATGAGCGCGGCGACAACACTAGCCGTAACGAGTCGCGCAGCGATAACAGCACCCGGTCTGAGCCAAAAACTGAACAAAAAGCCGAGCAAAAAAGCGAGCAACCCACCACTGCTCCGCGCCCTGCCGGTGACGATAACAGCGACAAGCGCAGCGGCCCCAGCCGCACTCGCAATCGTCGTCGTCATCCCCAGCAAGACGATGCCACCGAAGAGTCGGCCAACAAAGCGCCTCGTAAAGAGAGCCAGTCGGATAGTTCTGGCAAAGATAGCTCTGGCAAAGACAGTTCTGGAAAAGACAGCTCTAAAAAGAGCAATAACGGCAAAAGCGCAGCGCCGAAAGAGTCGCGTCGCGAGGCTAGCCAAGACAGCCAACCCGATGAAACTGCCAAACAGCCAGAAGCCAAGCAGGATGACGGCAAGCCGAAGCGTACGCGTAACAACCCGCGTAACCGTACACGTACCCAGGCGATCAACCCACAGGCAGAAGCCGAGCAGTTAAAGCTGCAGGCAGAAGTGGCAAATGAAGCGCCAGAAACCGCTGAACCAGCGGATGAAGCGCCTGTTGCGCCGACAACCGAAACGTCAAACGCGAAAGCTCCGGCACCGGAAGTAGAGACACCTGCTACAGAAAAACCGGCTTCAGAAGCAACGGCTGCCGAGACATCGAATGCTGACGTCGCCGCCTCTGCCGATGAAGCTGCTCAACCTGCTTCTGAGACCGCTGAGCAGGAAGCCGCTGCCAAGCCGAGTGAACCCGTCACCAGCGAAGAGCCCGCACCTGCTGCTGCCTCTGAAACGACGGAACCTCATTCTGAAGAGAGTAAGACTACATCAGCGCCACCGGAGGTGAACTCAGAAGCAACCGAAGCCACCAACTCGGAGCCTGCTGAAACTGAGCAAACTGCTGATAGCCAGCCAAGTGCTAGCGAATCGGTAGCACCTGAAGCTATCGAACCGCCTGCGGCCAACGCGGTCGATCCGGCGGCCACTATTGAAGAAGCTGCCGCTGAGCCTCTCAGTAGCGCTAACACGGATCAAAGCAGCGAACAGCGCCAGCCTGAAGCGTCAACTAACGCCCAGGAAACTCGCCAGGAAGCAGTAACAACAAGCGTTTCTGAGAGGACTTCTGAGCGTGACGACGCGGCCTCTTCAGTTGAAGAGCCATCCAGCAGCGAGCAAAAGCAAGCTGAGGAAAAGCAAGGCGAGGAAGAAAAGAGCGTCGAGCAGAGTAGCGGCGAACTAGAAACGACTGAAGTAGAGCCTCAGCCTGCTCAGCCGATTGCTAGCGAAGCACCCGCTGAAGACGCAGTCACTGAAGAAACGCCTAAGCCACGTCGCCGTCGCACACGGGCTCACAACGATCCGCGAGAAAAGCGTAAACAGGCGCAACAGGACACCCACTCCGAGTAAAATCGGTCGCGTGTTGCAACAGCAAAATCCCCGCTTAAGCGGGGATTTTGCTGTTTAGGAGACGCCTTTTAAAAACGGCAGAAGGATTCGCTGGCAAAGGGCGTTAAGGATTAATAAAACGTGGCTCGGGTTCTAACAGCACGCCAAAGCGTGTGTTTACTTGAGCGGCGATATAGTTGGCGATTTTCATCAAGCCGAGGCGATCACCGCCACCAAAATGCACCAGCACCAGCGCTTGATGCTGGTGTACGCCAAAGGCGCCGTCGCGCATTCCTTTTAAACCGCACTGGTCGATCAACCAACCTGCCGCTAACTTTGTTTGCCCTCCCGCCTGGGGAAAATGGGGCATCGCAGGATACTGACGCGACAGCTGTGCTGCCTGCTCATCACTTACTAGCGGATTTTTGAAGAAACTTCCCGCGTTGGCAAGCACCTCAGGGTCGGGTAGCTTCTCGCGGCGAATAGCACAAACGGCTTCAGCAACCTCAAGCGGCGAGGGTGTGGCAGATAACCGCGCGGCAAGATCGCCATAATGCAGTTGCGGCGCTGGCATGCGTGATAAACGCACTATTAGCTGGGTAATCACAACACTATCGGCTAACTCGCCTTTAAAGATGCTGTCCCGGTAAGCAAACGCGCACTCTTGAGTACTTAACCAATAACAGCGTCCAGTGGCGAGCTCCATGACCTGCACCGCTTGCAGCGTGTCAGCAAGCTCAACGCCGTAGGCGCCAATATTTTGCACCGGTGCCGCCCCGCAACTACCGGGAATTAGCGCCAAGTTTTCGATTCCCCACAACCCCCGTGCGGCAGTCGCCATGACTAAGGCGTGCCAATTAACCCCAGCGCCCACTTGGGCAAACACATCCCCTTGTTGAGCGCCTTTTGGATGTCTCAACCACCATTGCTTTAAGGCTGGGCGTAGCACCAGGCCCGGCAACTGCTCAGGCAGCAGTACATTGCTGCCACCGCCCAGCAACGTCACGGGCCAGCCCTGAGCGTGCGCATAAGCGAGTGCAGTGCGCAGTGCTGACAGTGTGCCCGGCGCTGCATAGTGCTCGGCGTGACAAGGTAGCCGCAGCGTATTGGCAAGGGTTAAATCAATATTGGTCTGCAGATTAAAAGCCGCCACCTCAGCGCTCACGTTTGAGGTGCTGAATGAGCCCGTCTGATGCGGCTTCAATCATATTTAGAACGTTTTCAAAGCCCTCATCCCCGCCATAATAAGGATCAGGCACCTCTGTACCAGGCGTCCCGGCAAAATCTAAAAACAGGCCGACATGAGCTTGGCTATTGGCGGGTTTCAGGTCACGTATGGCGCGCAAATTGTCCTGATCCATACCCAGCACGTAATCAAATTCAGCAAAATCCTGCACATTTAACTGGCGGGCACGCAGGCCACTTAAATCGATACCACGGCATAAGGCCGCTTGCTGGGCGCGCGAGTCTGGCGCTTTGCCCACATGCCAACTGCCGACCCCGCAGGAGTCTATTTCAACGTCGTCGGCTAGCCCTGCTTGCTCAAGGGCTCGGCGAAAAACACCTTCTGCGGTGGGCGAACGGCAAATATTGCCTAGACACACAAATAACACTTTCACAACAACTCTCCTTAGGCGCTAGGCAAGCAGCGCACGCACACGGGCTAAATCCTCGGCAGTATCAATACCCGCGGGATTTACCTCACAGGCTAAGGCTACCTGTATCGCGTGGCCGTTTTGTAACGCACGCAGTTGCTCAAGCTGTTCAAGTTGCTCCAGGCTAGAGGCTGGCCAGTCACGGTAAGCCGCTAGAAAACCTGCGCGGTAAGCATAGAGGCCGATATGGCGCAGCCAGGCATCGGTCGCCAGTAGCGTGGGCGCCTGTTTGAAATGCTCTCGATCCCAGGGGATGGGCGCACGCGAGAAATACAGCGCTCGGCCCTGCAGTGTGCGCACCACCTTGACCACATTGGGATTAAACAGCGTGTCGACATCGTTGATAGGCTCTGCCAGCGTGGCAATCGATGCCTCGGGGTCATCGGCCAAGCGAAGAGCCACTTGATCAATCAAGGCAGGCGGAATCAAAGGCTCATCGCCCTGCACATTAACCAGCAGAGCGTCATCCGCTAGCGCTAAGATATCAGCCACTTCGGCTAAGCGGTCAGTGCCCGACGGATGATCGTCGCGCGTCATGATCACCTCAGCACCATAGGGCAACATGGCATCGCGAATGCGGCTATCGTCCGTGGCCACCACAACCCGGCTGGCATGGCTTTGGCATGCGCGACGCCATACGTGGGCGACCATCGGCTCTCCGGCAATTTCTAACAGCGGCTTGCCGGGCAAACGGGTGGAGCCATAGCGGGCGGGTACGACAACCGTAAAGTCAGGCACGGCAACGTCAGGAGAAGCCATTAAACGCCTCCGGATTGTCCTGAAGCGCGTCCTGAAGCGCTCCCTGGCGCGCGACCAGGGGAAGTAGGCAGCTTCTCATCGGCATCCATGGCACGGGCTTCTTCCGGCAGCATGACGGGAATCCCTTCTTGAATGGGATAGGCCAAGCCATCGTAGTGGCAACGCAGCTCTTGAGCCTCACGGTCATATTTCAGCTTGCCGTTACACAACGGGCAGACCAGCATTGCCAGCAGTTCCTTATCCATGCGCGTGACTCCTTTAGGAAAGTGCCGACAGCCGTGCTGCCAGCCAGTGTTCAAATTCGGGTGGAAGCGCTGCTTCCACGTCTAGTACCCAACTATTCTGCGGTGCCAGGGCATAACATTTAACCGCATCTTTGGCTGTCATGATCACCGGGCGGATATCTGTAAAGTTTAGCGCCTCAGCGCTGTACTGCTGGTGATCGGCCAATGGATGCCAGTCACCACTGACCCCCAAATCGGAAAGCGTGCGAAAAAAGCGCTCGGGATTGCCAATACCCGCCACCGCGTGAACTGGTAGCGAAAACGGCAGCGGCGCTAGCGAAAACCGAGCACCGTCATCTAAGCGGCGCCAATAACGCGGTGCTAACTGCATAGTGGTCACAGAGCCGACCGGCAACGCCTGTTGTGAGTCACCATTGACGATCACGGCATCAACGCGTTGCAACCGGCTGGGCGATTCGCGCAGCGGCCCGGCGGGTAAGCAGCGACCATTACCTAAACCGCGGGCACCATCAACCACGACTAGCTCAATATCCCGCGCCAGCGCCAAGTGCTGCAAGCCATCGTCGCTCAAAATAATATCGCAACCCGCCGCCACTAGCGCCTGCACGCCGCGTGACCGTTTGGGGTCTGCCACTACCGGTAGCCCTGTCTGCTGCGCGAGCATCAAGGGTTCATCGCCGCTTTCGGTAACATTAGTGGCGGCGGTGACAAACAAGGGATAGTGCGAGGATGTTCCGCCATAGCCGCGGGTAACAATACCTGGCGACCAGCCCTGCGCCACCAGCCAATTGCCCAACCACGCCACTAACGGCGACTTCCCGGTCCCGCCTAAGGTGATATTGCCGACCACAATTACCGGCACGGGGGCCTTCCACGTAGCCTTCTTACCACGCTGGTAGGCCTGTTCACGGCGGGCCATTCCCCATTGATAAAGCGCCCCTAAGGGCTTCAGCGGCCAAAGCCAACGGCTGCCCTGATAGACACCTTGCAGCCAACGCTCTGCCAGTGTCCGAGTCTTTTGCGCTTTTGTAGGCAGGGTCATAATGCTTCTTGAAACTGCAACTGATGCAGCGCTGCATAGGCGCCATCGGCATCCAACAACGCCTGATGGCTACCCTCTTCAATAATACGCCCCTGATCCATCACTACGATCCGGTCGGCCCGTTCGATGGTGGACAGGCGGTGGGCAATCACCAATGTAGTGCGCCCCTCACAAACGCGCTCCAGCGCTTTCTGAATATAGCGCTCGGATTCCGTATCCAGCGCCGAGGTGGCCTCATCGAGTACCAACAGCGGCGCATCCTTGAAGATAGCCCGAGCAATCGCCAGCCGCTGACGTTGCCCACCCGAGAGCATCACGCCGTTTTCGCCTACGGTGGTCGCATAACCATCGGGTAGTTTGTCGATAAACTCGTGGGCATAGGCCGCTTCAGCCGCCGCTTGAATAGCCTGCGGGTCAGGATTAGCCACCCCATAGGCAATGTTATCGGCAATTGAGGCATTAAATAGCGTCACCTGCTGGGAGACCAAGGCAATCTGCTGGCGCAGCGGCCCAAGCGCGTACTCATCAACATTGACGCCATCAATGGTGATACTGCCTTGGCTAGGCCTGTAGAAGCGCGGCAATAGGCTCACTAGCGTAGATTTACCACTTCCCGAGCGACCGACTATCGCCACCAGTTCACCTGGCGCCAGCCGTAGATTAATTTCATGCAGTACTTCGGGTTGGTCGTCAGCATAGCGGAAGCTAACCTTATCGATAACGACCTCACCGCTTAAACGGCTGGCAATACGCTTACCGTTATCCTGCTCCGGCGTCATATCCAGTAGACCAAAAAGCTCTGAAGCTGCCGCCAACCCTTTCTGAATCTCACCGTTAATCTCAGTCAATTGTCGCACCGGCTTGATCATCAGGGCGGCGGCCGTAATAAAGGCGACAAACTCACCGGGAGTCATGTTCTCCATCAGGGAGGGCGCCATCGCCAGCCATACCAGCAGCGCCATAGAGATAGCCACCAGCATCAGAATTACCGGCGAGCTAACCGCCCGGGTCATGGCCTCTTTCATACTTTGACGACGATTCTCTTCACTCACTCGCTCAAAGCGCTGCTTTTCATAATCTTCTGCGCCATGGGTGCGCACTACGCGATAGCCAGACAACGCTTCCGATGCAATATGGGTTACATCGCCCATAGAGTGCTGAATGCGCTTGGAGATACGCCTAAACCGCTTACTGACGTAACTCACTACGACGGCGATAATCGGCGTCACGCCTAAAAACAGTAGCGTGAGCATCCAGTTGGTCCAGAGCAGATAAAGCACTAGGCCGACGACGAACAGGCCTTCACGTAGAATAATCGTCACCGCCTTGGTGGCCGCCCCTGCCACTTGCTCGACGTGGTAGGTCACCCGCGATACCAGTTGACCGCTGGAGTGGTGGTCAAAAAACCGGCCAGGCAGATGAAGAAGATGAGCAAATACATCGCAGCGCAGGGTATGAATCACGTAGCGCCCCACATAAGCCATAAAGTAAGTACTTAAAAAAGTGCCTACCCCGCGGGCGGAGAACATAATAATGACAAACAGCGGCAAGAAGAACCGGAAGGCCGCATCCGGGTTTTGAATGCCATCAATCAGCCGCTTCATCATTTCCGCCAGTGCGGTACTCGACGCGGCATATACCACAAACCCCACCAGCGCCAGCGCAAACGCGCGCCAATGTGGCTTAACATAGCCCAATAACCGCTTGTAAATACCCCAACTTGAATCAGCCACACGCGCTCCCGGCAATAGTGTGCAATGCGGTGAATTCTACCTGATGGCGACGTGGTTCAACACCGATTGCGTCGACTTGACCGTGGTCGCGTCGTTCTAACCTCAAAAGGACGAGCAGCTTCCAGCCAAAAACGCAGTGCGCCGTCTTGGGCCGTACTCCACAAACAGCTCTCCTGATCACGAAAACGGCGCACGACGGCATCTCCAGGATGCTGAAAAGGATTATCACGTCCTGCGCTAAAAACAACATGTTCAGGGGCGGTATGACGTACGAACTGAATACCCGAACTCGTTCCACTGCCGTGATGCCCCGCGACAAGCATAGAGACAGGCGAATCCACTTCAAGCAAAAAGCGTCGCTCTATCTCGGTACTCACATCCCCCGTGATGAGCAGCCGATGCTCGCCTACACTGACTTCCAATACGCAGGATCGATCATTGGGTGATAACGCATTAGCGCCCGCTGGCGGCCATAAAAAGCGATAATTAACACCATCGCGCTGCCAGGTTTGACCTCGCTGGCACGCCCGACTCGCTATTGGCAGCGTTTCACCCGCAGGGGCAGTCCACTGAGTAACCTGATGCTCCGCTAATAACGCATTAACGCCACCCGCATGGTCGTTATCGGCGTGACTAACGATCACCTGATCAAAGCGCTGACCCGGCGACCACAGCGTTTCCAGCGGCATAAAACCGCCGCGAAAGCGCGGTCCAGTGTCATAAAGCAGTCGATAATGTTCACTGCGCAGCTCTATCAACTGCCCTTGCCCCACATCATGCACACTCACTCGAAGCCCCTGCTGGGGAGTCATTGACGATAGCGACCACCAAGGCAGCGCCACCACCAATGCTGTAGCGGCTAGCCGCATCCCCGGCAGCACCGCAGGCAATCCCCAACAGAGTGACAGTAGCAACAGCGCAAAGGCCAGCGGATAAGTTAATGGCCGATCAGGCTCCCATAGCGGCCAGTGCTGGACAGAGAGGCTCAACAGTAAATGGAAAATATTAAGCGCAGCCTCAAACAGCCACCACAAAGCATGGCCTAGAAAAGGCACCGGCGATAATAACCAACCCAGTAACGCCGTAGGTACCATGATGGAACTCACCCACGGCACGGCCACTAGGTTAATCAGCGGAGCGGCGGGCGCTATGCGCCCAAATGCTACCAGCACAGCGGCGGCCATTAACGGTGCAAGCAGTAACTGCGATCTGACCAGCGCCCAACACCAGCCCTTAATTCCCCGAGGGCGCCGCCGCCCCTGCCAAATAGTGATCAACCATGCCACCGCCACAAATGACAGCCACATACCGGGCCGCCACAGAGCCAACGGATCAACGAGGAGCACCAGCGCAATGGCCAACCACCACCCTTGCCATGGGCTTGGTGCATGTCGACCACTAAGCACCCACAGGCCAATCAACGTCATCACCATGGCACGCATAGCGGGCGGTGCCATCCCGGCAAGCGTGGCGTAACTGATGCAGGCTACTGCCGCCACCCACCAAGGCCAAGCGCGCATGCGCCAGTTGGTAGGCGTCGTTAAGCGCGCACCGAGCTTGGCAAGCATCAATACAAATGACGTCACCAGCCCAACGTGTAAGCCTGAAATAACGACCAGATGGGTGGTGCCGGTCGCATTCAACAACGACCAGTCATCTTGGGTAAGCTGTTCGCTATCACCCAGTGTCAGCGCCGCCAACCAGCGTTTAGTGCGCTCATCCAGCGCCTGCTGGGCTAAAAAACCCACCCCCAACTGACGCAGCGATGGCCCGGCGGAAGCTAGCCGAACCGGCGGTGGATCTTGGCGCAGATACCCAGTGGCGTGAATTCCCTCACGCCATAGCCACTGCTCATAATCAAACGTACCGGGGTTGGCAAAACCACTGGGAGGCCGCAAACGTAGCGTCATTCGCCACTGTTCACCGGGATAAAAAGCTTCATCGCTATAAGCCGTTACCCGCACCTTGTTTATCACCGAGCAACGTGGTCGTTGTGCCGGGCCTTGGCAGCTATCAACACGCAGGATCAGACGCGTTGCGTCTCCCGACGGCTGAGCGTTAAGCACAGTGGCTTCAACAACTATATCCTCACCACTCAGGCCTGTCGGCAAACGGCTCGCCCATTGCTGCTGAACGCCTGCAAATACCCATAGACCCATCAGTAGCCATATACCTCGGCGGGGTTGCCACGCCACTATCAACAACGCGGCTACCAGCACCCATCCGAACGCATTGGAGGTCATCCCAGCGGCATGGCTGTACCATGCCAAAATCCCTCCAGCGAGAGCTGCAAGTGCAGCGGGCATGGCGACCCCTAACCGCATAGAACTCTCCCTGTCGAATGTTCATTGATGGCCTAGCATAGCCGAAGGGCAACGCTATATGGATAATGGGCAGCATCGATAGGTAAGAGTATCCGTCATGCCGCGCAGGTTCCTGCAGCGCTACATGCCCAAACCCGACACCATCAGAAAACAGCGCTCGCTACGCTTTATGGCACCGCTGATTGCAGACCCGGGTTTGTGGCTACTAACTCGCCGAAGCGTTGCCAATGCGTTTAGTGTGGGCGTGTTTTGCGCCATGCTCCCCATCCCTTTTCAGATGGTGGTCGCTGCGCTGGGTGCTCGCTTAACGCGCTGCAACTTAGCCCTTTCGATCGGTTTGGTATGGATCACTAACCCTTTAACAATGCCGCTCATTTTTTACGGCAATTATCGGATTGGCACTTTCATACTCGGTGCGCCTGTACGAGAAGCCCCCTCGCGTATTTCAACGCGCTGGATTGCCGAACAGATGCACGACATTATGCCGCCTCTGATCGTTGGCTCGCTGGTGACAGCGTTGATATTAGCGATCGTCGTCAATATCGGTATCCGCTTAGTCTGGCGCTGGCACGTCTCCCATAATTGGAAACGCCGCCGCCAAAAACGTCGGCAGCGGCGTGCGCAGATTGAAGCAGAATTTGATGATTAAGCTTTAAGAGCCTATCTCCATCGTTAACGCGCTGGCGTTTGCTCGACCAACCTACCTGCATCCAGCTTAAGCACACGATCCTGATGAGCGGCAAGGCTCACATCGTGGGTCACAATCACAAAGGCACAGGCGCTCTCTTTGGCCAGCTCATCCATCAGCGCCAAAATAGTCGCTGCAGTGGTCTGATCAAGGTTACCCGTGGGTTCATCCATCAGCACCAAGCTGGGGTCGGTAACCAGTGCCCGGGCAATCGCCACGCGTTGACGCTCACCACCAGAAAGCTCACCTGGCTTATGGTCGGCACGCGGCTGCATGCCCACTCGCTCCAATATCTGCATCGCCCGCTGCTCGGCCGCCTTTTTCGACTGGCCGCGAATAATCAGCGGCAACGCCGCATTTTCGACGGCGGTGAACTCCGCCAGCAGGTGGTGAAACTGATACACAAACCCAATGTAGCGGTTCCGAAAGCTGCCCAGCGCCGCTTCATTCAAACCCGATAGCGGCTCACCAGCGATCACCACACTGCCTTCGCTGGGGCGGTCGAGCCCTCCCAGCAGATTCAGCAATGTGGTCTTACCGGAGCCCGAACTGCCGACGATAGCCACCCGCTCTCCAGCGCGCACTTGCAGGCTGAGCTTATCGAGCACCGTTAGATCCTGTGGGCCTTCGCTGTAAGTCTTAGTCAGCGCTTGGCAATCGAGCATAATGGCTGCGTCTGTTTGTGCGTGGGTAGACACCGTATTCGTAGACATCATGTCATCCTTATTCCTGAAGCCATTATTCATAGCGCAATACATCCGCTGGCTGAACCCGCGCCGCACGCCAAGCAGGATAGAGCGTGGACAGGAATGTCAGCCCAAAGGCTGCCAATACGATACGGCTAACATCATCCCACTGTAAGCGAGAAGGTAAATCGCTAATGAAGTAAACCCCAGCATCCAAGAACTGAATGCCCAATGTCCCTTCCACCCAGCCAATCAGATCAGCGATGGTCAGCGCCAGCAGTACACCAACGGCCACCCCCATGGCGATACCAATCAGCCCAATGGCCATGCCCTGAACAATAAAAATCCCCATAATCGAGCTCGGCTTAGCACCTATCGTACGCAGAATGGCGATATCCGCGCTTTTGTCGGTGACTACCATGACCAGCGTAGAGACGATATTAAACGCCGCTACAGCGATAATCACGGTTAAGAGCAGCGCAATCATGCGCTTTTCCATCTGTATCGCCTGAAACAAATTGCCATGAGAGAATGTCCAGTCGCTGCCGAGGTACTCAGGGCCAAGCTCGTTGAGAATGGCCTGAGTTTCGCTACTAGCAGCAAACAGGTCGTCGAGCTGTAGGCGAAGCCCGCCAATGGCGTCACCCAAGCGGGCAAGCGTCTGCATATCTTCAATATTGGCGTAGGCCAGGTTGGCGTCTAAATCAGCACCGACACTAAAAATACCGCTAACGGTGAAGCGCTTTAAGCGCGGGAACACCCCAGCCGGGGTAATCGAAGCCTCAGGCACCAACAGCGTCACTCGGTCCCCAACGCCAACGCCCAGGCTGCGCGCCAGCATCGACCCCAGCACTACATTCCACTCACCGGGCACTAAATCGGCTAATGCACCTTGGCTCATATGTTCGCCAATAATGGAGACACGGTCTTCCCAATCGGGATTAATACCATTCACCATGGCACCCTGATTGTGGCCACCGACCGAAAACATGCCCTGCTGCTCGACAAAAGGCGCCGCGCCAATGACCCGCTCTCGCTGCATCAGCTCTTCGGCAAGAGACTCCCATTCGACCATTCCCACACGGGACTCAATTTTGGCGTGTGGAACCATGCCTAAAATGCGCGTCCTTAGCTCATGGTCAAAGCCGTTCATTACCGACAACACCAGAATAAGTACGGCGACCCCTAACATTAACCCCAGCATTGAGGTAAGCGAAATAAACGAAATAAAGTGGTTCCGGCGTTTAGCGCGCACGTAGCGCAGCCCCACCAGGAAAGGCAAACGATCAAGCATGGCGTCATTCCTTATCAATAAGCGCTCATGGTACGGTTTTTTTAGTCTCGCTGCATGTTCCAAACGGCCATTAGAGCGATCAGCCCTGCGAGCGTTCAGATTAAAAACGTTACGCTTGCAACTTGCCCCGCCACCGCCTACATTGCGCCGATTTACTGCTGACCGTGGGCCTGCGCTTTTATGACTTATCGTTTGCTACCCGAATGGTATCCCCAAGACGGAATACAATTGACCTGGCCGCGGCCAGACGGCGATTGGGCGCCCTTGCTTGCTCGCATCGAAGCCACCCTGGAACGCATTGTGATCGCCACGACACGCTTTCAGCGCGTGCTGATTTGTGTGCCCGATGAGTTAACGCAACAACGCTTAGCCACTACATTTGACGCTTACGGCGTGCCTGCTTCCCGGCTGCAGCTTATTGTCGCACCCACTGATGATACCTGGGCGAGAGACCATGGGCCGATCAGTGTTATCGACGACCAGGGCCAGATGCTGATGCTTGATTACACCTTCACCGGCTGGGGCGGTAAATTCCCCGCTGAGCGTGATAATCGGCTTACCCAGTGGCTTGCCGAGGCGGGCGTTTGGGCTTGCCCGGTAGCGACACGGAATTTAGTGCTGGAAGGTGGCGGTATCGAAACCGATGGAGAAGGCACTCTGCTCACTACAGAAGCATGCCTGCTTAACCCCAACCGCAACCCAACGCTATCGCGAGAAGATGTAGAAGCCCAGCTCGCCCAAGATTTTGGCGTTGACCGCGTATTGTGGCTGGCCAATGGTCATTTAGAAGGCGACGATACCGACAGTCATATCGATACGCTTGCCCGTTTTTGCGATCCAACCACCATCGCCTATGTACGCTGCGATGATCCCAATGATCCTCATTATCCGGCACTGGCGGCGATGGAGCAGGCGTTACAGGCGTTTCGACAACGCAATGGTGAACCCTACCGTTTAATCGCGCTACCTTGGCCCCAGGCCTGCTTCGACCCTGATGACGGCCACCGCCTGCCAGCCACTTACGCTAATTTTCTGATCATCAATCAAGCCGTACTGGTTCCTACTTACGGCGACCCGGCGGATGTCACCGCGCTACACGCGCTGACAAGTGCATTTCCCGAACACACCCTAATTCCGATTGAGTGCGTCAGCGTTATTCGCCAACATGGCAGCCTGCACTGCTTAACCATGCAGCTTCCACAAGGCACGCTTACCCAGAGTACGTTTTCTGCGACCGCTATTTGCTAAAGGAGTCACCATGTCGACGACACTAACCGTCGCTGTTGTGCAGCAACCTGCGTGGCCTGATAAAGCGCAAAGCCTGGCTGCCAGTGAAGCAGGTATTCGCAGTGCCGTTGAGCAAGGCGCTCAGTTGGTACTGCTGCAAGAACTGCATGCCACTCATTACTTTTGCCAGTTCGAAGACCCTTCGCTGTTTGACCTAGCAGAGCCGTTGGATGGCCCGACCGGCCAGCGTCTTGCAGCACTCGCTAAGGAGCTGGACATTGTCCTGGTCGGTTCGTTGTTTGAACGCCGCGCCCCAGGGCTTTACCACAATACCGCCGTGGTCTATGACCGCGCCAAAGGGCGCGTTGGGCAGTACCGCAAGATGCACATTCCCGATGATCCTGGGTTTTATGAGAAGTTCTATTTTACGCCAGGCGACCATGACAGCGCCCGCGGTGAAGGCTTTACACCCATTGAGACATCCGTAGGTCGTCTTGGCGTACTGGTCTGCTGGGATCAGTGGTATCCGGAAGCCGCCCGATTGATGGCCCTGGCCGGTGCGGACTTACTGCTCTACCCCACTGCGATTGGCTGGGACCCCAATGATGATGCCGCTGAGAAGGCACGCCAGAAAGATGCCTGGACAGTGATTCAGCGCGCCCACGGCGTAGCCAACGGCTTACCCGTGCTGGTCGCTAACCGGGTTGGTTTTGAGGCGGATCACTCCGAAGTCGGCGATGGCATTCAGTTCTGGGGTGGTAGTTTTGTCTGTGGGCCGCAAGGTGAACTATTAGCCCATGCAGGGGAAGAGACCGAGCAGTTAGTCGTTGAGCTTGATATGGCGCGCAGTGAAAACACACGCCGCATTTGGCCCTACCTGAGGGATCGTCGAGTAGATGCGTATGGGGATCTAACTCGCCGTTACCGCGACTAACCCCGCCCCCCCTAGAAAACAAAACGCCTGCCTGGGATCAATACTCAGGCAGGCGTTTTTGATGACCCACGACCGATTAACGCAGCGTATTACTTCCAGAAATCGCGAATTGAGGCGATCCCTTGAGCGCCTACGGCACGAGCGTGATTGGCATCAAAGCGCGTCATACCGCCTAATGCAAACACCGGCATACCAGCACGCTCGACCAACTGTTGAAAGTCATGCCAACCGAGCGGAGCGACTTCAGGGTGCGATGGCGTGGTGCGCAGCGGCGACAGGCTGACAAAGTCACAGCCTAATACGGCTGCTTGGGTAAGCTGCTTCTGGTTGTGCGTCGATGCGGAAAGCCATTTATTTTCAGCAATCGGACGACGCTCAAGCTGCATCAAACGCTCGCTGGTCAAATGAATGCCATCAGCGTCAATATGATCCAGCAGCGTGGGTTCACCATTCAGCAGCAGCCGCGCGCCGTGCTCACGGCATAGGCTTAGTGCTCGCTGAGCACGGGCAAGATAAGCCGCTTCGTCCAACTGCTTGGCACGCAGCTGCACCAAGCGAATCTTGTCTTCACGCAGCGCGCGCTCCAAAAACGCATCAAAACGCGCTTCATCAGCCTCTTCGTTGGTGATCAAATACTCGGTAGGCAACCTTACCGCCCGCAGTATCGGTAAATTTGCTGCCGGGAAAGGATAGTTGGAGAGTTCGCTCATAGGCACCCAGCGCACGGCCTGCCCTTCACGGCCAAAAGGCTCTCCGGCAAACTCATGCACCTGCCAGACATCAAGCAGGATATGCTTGTCAGGATACTCATGGTGAACGCGAATCAACGGCTGAGCACAAATAATCTCGACGCCCAGCTCTTCATGCAGTTCTCGCTTTAATCCTTCAAGACCGGTCTCATAAGGTGCTAGTTTGCCACCTGGAAACTCCCACAGTCCGCCATGATCAACGTTTGACGGCCGACGAGCGATCAGTACTTGCTGTTGATCGGCGCTGATAATCGCAGCTGCCGCGACGTGAACCCGTCGTTTTACCTTTATGCTCATATACTCATATACTCGTTACGTCTTGATCCACTGCGCGCACCAACGCTTCTGCCATCGGCGCTATCTCGCTGCGTGTGTCCATTACCCCTGCCAACCAATGCCCTCGGCTGAGAGCGACCGACTAGCTACGGTAATCCGCGTTGATAGACACATAGTCATGAGAGAGGTCAGAGGTCCACACCGTGGCACTCTCTTCGCCGCGCCCCAAGTTAATGCGAATGGTAATTTCTGACTGCGCCATGACAGCGCTTCCTGCTGCTTCGGTGTAACCTGCCGCGCGTCCGCCTTGTTCGACTAAACGCACATCGCCCAGGTCAATCACCACGCGGTTAACGTCAAAGTCGTTCACCGGCGCCCGCCCGACGGCTGCTAGAATTCGCCCCCAGTTGGCATCAGAAGCGTACAGCGCTGTTTTGACCAGCGGCGAGTGAGCAACGGTGAAAGCTACATCAAGTGCTTCTTGACGACTTTGCGCTTCGCCAACCTGCAGGGTAACGAACTTGGTCGCCCCTTCAGCATCGCGAATGATCGCTTGCGCCAGCTCGGTCATTACCCGTTGTAAAGCGTTACTGAACGCGGCTATCTGAGCTTCATCAGCGATTCGAGGGCCTGTGCCAGTCGCTGCCAACATACAGGCGTCATTGGTAGAGGTATCGCTATCCACCGTGATGCAGTTAAACGAGCGGTCGACGGTTTCACGCAGAAGCCGATCCAGTAGCGGTGCCTCGATAGCTGCATCGGTCACCACAAAGCCCAACATGGTCGCCATGTTGGGCTTGATCATGCCCGACCCTTTCGTGATGCCGTTAATCGTTACCTGCTGATTACCTATTTCAACCGTGACACTGGCCCCTTTGGCCCGGGTATCAGTGGTTAAAATGCCCTCGCCTGCGTGCTCCCAGGCAACACTGTCGCTGGACAAACTTTCAAGCGCCGGTGCTAATCCCGCTAGCAGTTTCTCCATTGGCAGCGGTTCACCAATCACACCGGTTGAGAATGGCATTATATCTTCAGTCGCAACTCCCACCTGCTTGGCAAGCTCAGCACAGCATGCCCGCGCATCGCGCAAGCCTGCCTCGCCAGTGCCCGCGTTCGCGTTGCCGGTATTGATCAACCAATAACGCGGAGAGCGGTGCTCCGCACGGCGCTGTTCAAGGTGTTGCTTGGCCACTACTACCGGCGCTGCACAAAAGGCGTTACGGGTAAAAACCCCCGACACCGTCGCTGTGTCGGGCAGTTCAATCACCACCACATCACGACGATCCGGCTTTTTGATACCCGCCATTGCAACCCCAAGGCGCACCCCTTTCAGGGGTGGCAACTCTGGAAAGGGAGTGTTTCCCACTGCCATGATTCTCTCCTTTAGGCAAACCTTGGTCAGACGTTATCTCAGACACAATCGCCGTTAGCTTAATTTTCCACAGCACTGCTTGTACTTTTTACCTGAACCACAAAAACAGGGGTCGTTACGGCCCACCTTAGGGCCTTCGCGACGCACTGGACGCCCTTCACTGCCAGGCGCTTCTTGATCGCTCTCAGTCTGCTCAGGGGCCGGGGCGTCATGGCGACTAGCGGCGGTGGCGGTTTCGCGCTCCAGCGCTTCGCGGCGTTGACGCTCAAGGGCATCCACTTCCTCGGGCTGGCGAACCTGAACGTGGCTCAGAATGCGCGTTACATCTTCTTTAATATGGTCAAGCAGGTGTTGGAAGAGCTCAAACGATTCACGCTTGTACTCCTGCTTGGGGTTTTTCTGGGCATAGCCACGCAGGTGAATACCACGGCGCAGATGATCCATTGACTGAAGGTGCTCTTTCCAGCGCGTATCCAGCACCTGCAGCATGACTTGCTTCTCAAAGCGACGAATCAGTTTCTCGCCCGCTGCAGCCACTTTTGCCGCATAGGCTTCACGGTGCATGGACTGCAGCCGCTCACGCAACTGCTCCTCGCTAAAGCGATCATCCTCAGCAGCCCACTTAACCACGGGCACATCAAGATTAAACTCTGTTTTCAGGTGCGCTTCCAAACCGGGCAAATCCCACTGCTCGGGCAGGCTCTGAGGAGGAACATAGCTGCTAATTGCCGTTTCCATTACCTCTTCACGAATACCGATAACGGCATCAGCCACATCGTCCGCGGCGAGAATTTCATTACGCTGGTCGTAGATCACCCGGCGCTGGTCGTTGGCAACGTCATCGTACTCAAGCAGCTGCTTACGAATATCGAAGTTACGCCCTTCGACTTTTTTCTGGGCACGCTCAACCGCATTGGAGACCATCTTATGCTCAATGGCTTCACCATGCTCAAGCCCTAACGCCTGCATCAAGCGCTTAACACGATCAGAGCCAAACAGACGCATCAGGCTGTCTTCAAGCGACAAGAAGAACCGCGTGGAGCCGGGGTCGCCCTGGCGACCAGCACGGCCACGCAGCTGATTGTCGATACGCCGAGACTCATGGCGCTCAGACCCCACCACATGTAAGCCGCCGGCGGCCAACACAGCATCGTGGCGTGCCTGCCACTCAGCCTTTAACGCATCAACCTGCTCTTGGCTTGGGTTTTGTAGCTTGGCCGATTCAGCCTCCCAATTGCCGCCCAGCACAATATCGGTACCCCGGCCAGCCATGTTGGTGGCGATGGTAATTGCCCCTGGGCGGCCTGCCTGAGCGATAATTTCGGCTTCACTCTGGTGCTGTTTGGCGTTAAGCACGTTGAACGGGAGGCCGGCCTCTCGCATCAGGTTGGCAAGGTACTCCGATGTTTCAATTGAGGCCGTACCAACCAGCACAGGGCGCCCAGCTTCTGTCTCGGTTTTGACATCTTTAATGATCGCTTCGTATTTCTCTTCAGCGCTCAAATAGACCAGATCGTTCAGGTCTTTACGTGCCAATGGACGGTTGGTAGGAATAACCACCACGTCGAGGCCATAAATTTGACGAAATTCAAAGGCTTCAGTATCCGCTGTACCGGTCATACCGGCTAACTTCTCATACAGACGAAAATAGTTCTGGAAGGTGGTCGAGGCAAGCGTTTGGCTTTCGCGCTGTACCGTAACGCCCTCTTTGGCTTCTACAGCCTGGTGCAAGCCTTCCGACCAACGGCGCCCTGGCATAGAACGGCCAGTGTGTTCGTCGACGATGACTACCTGACCTTCAGAAACGATATAATCGACATCACGATTATAGAGGTAGCGGGCGCGCAGGGCCGAATGCATATGCTGAAGCAAATTGAGGTTTTGCGCGGCATAGAGCGACTCTTCATCGCCCAATAAACCCTCGCCGCGCATTAGCTCTTCAACTTTGTTATGCCCCTGTTCCGTTAGCTCTACCTGTTTCTGCTTTTCGTCAACTAAGAAGTCGCCGACCACCGGGGCATCGTCATCTTCACTCTCTTCGCCTTTCTCAAGCTGCTGAGCCAACTGATTAACGACTTTATAGAGATCCGTATTTTCGTCTACCGCGCCCGAAATAATCAGCGGCGTACGCGCTTCATCGATAAGAATCGAGTCAACTTCATCGACAATCGCAAAATGCAAGCCACGCTGCACTTTGTCTTCTAACGAAAACGCCATGTTATCGCGTAGATAATCAAAGCCGAACTCGTTATTGGTACCGTAGGTAATATCGCACTGATAGGCATGACGCTTCTCTTCGCCAGACTGGCCGGAGAAAATAACACCAATGGAAAGGCCTAGAAATTCATACAACGGCCGCATCCACTCAGCATCACGACGGGCCAAATAGTCGTTCACGGTCACCACGTGAACGCCTTTCTCCGTCAGCGCATTCAGATACACCGCCAGCGTTGCCACCAGGGTTTTACCTTCACCGGTTTTCATTTCTGCAATACGGCCACGGTGCAGGGTCATACCACCCACCATCTGCACGTCAAAGTGGCGCATGCCCATAACGCGCTTACTGGCCTCGCGGACGATTGCAAAGGCGGGAGCTAACAGCGCATCGAGTGGCTCACCTGACGCCAGGCGTTCGCGCAATTGCGCTGTTTTTTGCTGCAAATCAGCGTCACTTAATGCCTCAAACTCTGCTTCTAGGGCATTAATCTGAGGCACATTTTTGTGCATGCGTTTAACATCGCGGTCATTTTTAGAACCAACGACTTTACGTAATAAATTATTAAGCATGAAATATCCAAGTATTCACGAACAACCCATCGGACTTTGCCTATATACGGCAGACCCTTTTTCTTCAGGTCTTTTACCTACCAGCGTAGGGACAAAGTAAGTATCTTAACGGCATACTTGATGGGTAGGAGGGCCGCGCTGAGTCAAGACATCGCGCGCTGCTACCAGCAGGGCCATCGGCGCAAGCCAACTGCTTAGACGCCGCACCGGGGCAAAGCGCCTAGGGCGTTGAGCCCAACGGCGCAGGGCGCGCTGCCGTTTAGCAACCCAGTGCGACTGCGCACGTAAAATCGCGGGTACCCATAAACAGATAGTAACGCTGCGTTCGCCACTCCGAAAAGCATCCGCGGGGCTTAAACTCGCGGGTAATAGGCAGCTCACTAACAAGCCGGCCAGCCACCAACGCGCTAAGCCATAGCGGCGATGGCGCCGCGGCAAAGCTGATTGAACATCAAGCGTAGGTGACATGCTGTAGACCGGCTCCTGAGCGTGGTAAAATCTGCTAAAATGAGATCGGTTAATGTCTCCGACGTCATCATTAGCGGCACCCTAGGATAGCGGTGCCCTAGGAATTAAGCGTATGAGTATAAAGGTTAAGCGTTCTCGCGCACAGCCCATTGCCCGCCTACTCTCAAAGTCGGGCGATATTAGTCAGTTAATGCGCCTATCTCGTTTAATTGACCAGGCGCAGCAGCATCTTCGCGCGCACCTGCCCGAAGAGATGCGTGAACATATTTTTGTCGGTGGCTTTCGCGAAGGTCGCTTAACACTGATCAGTGGTCAAGCAGGCTGGCTAACCTGGTTACGTTTTGAGCAGCGTCGCCTATTAGAGCTGCTTCATCAGTTACCTGGCTTTGAAAGCGTGAGCGGCTTTACCTTTAAAGTGCGCCCAGTGCACCCTATCGTGCCCCCGCCACGTAATACACGCAGCCTTTCAGCAGATGCAGGCAAAACACTGGCTGAATGCGCTGAAGACACGACCAATCCCACGTTAAAGCGCGCCCTTGAACGGCTTGCCTCTCATGCTCGGCCACCCAACGAGTAACAGTTGCCATAAGGGCTATGGCAAACAAATTTACCGGCTATAACGCTCTTGGCGTAAAACGTATGCTGGCGGCAAAATGCATAAAGCACCGCCTAAGCGATGCTTTATTGACATTACCACTGCTACGATAACTCTTCGGACTACCTTATTAGCTAATAGCCGCTTTTCTATAAGCGGCTATATTATGCCATTGCGGGCGCAGCATAAGAGATCGGCGCCACGGCCTTATCTTCTTCAAACGTCACTATTTCATAAGCGTCAGGCTGAGCCATCAGCTCACGGCACAGCTGATTATTCAGCGCATGTCCTGACTTAACACCACGAAACTCACCAATCAGACTGTAACCCAACTGGTATAAATCCCCGATGGCATCTAATACTTTATGCTTGACGAACTCATCTTCGTAGCGCAAACCACCTTCGTTAACAATGCGGTAATCGTCTACCACGATCGCATTGTCTAAACTGCCGCCTAATGCCAAATTGTTAGAGCGTAAAAACTCTAAATCACGCATAAAACCAAAGGTACGCGCGCGCGACACTTCTTTGACAAAAGATGTGGTCGAAAAATCGATCAGCGCCGTCTGTTTCTGCTGTTCAAAAACAGGGTGGTCAAAATCAATCGCAAATGAGACTTTAAAACCTTGGTGGGGCAAGAAAACAGCCTCTTTATCACCATCGGTAACCGCTACACGATGCTTGATGCGAATAAATTTCTTCGCAGCATCCTGTTCCAAAATACCCGCTGACTGAATCAAAAATACAAACGGGCTAGCACTTCCATCCATAATCGGCACTTCAGGTTCGCTTACGTCCACATAAGCGTTATCAATCCCCAGCCCTGCAAAAGCCGACATAAGGTGCTCAACGGTAGCAACCTTAACCCCATTATTGGAGAGTGCTGTACACAGCTTGGTATCTTCAACCAATTCAGCGCGCGCTGGCACGTGTACGACAGGATCCAGATCGGTTCTAACAAACACAATCCCAGTATTGGCGGGCGCCGGACGCAACGCTAAGTGGACTTTTTTGCCAGAATGCAGGCCCACTCCGGTGGCGCGAATGACGTTTTGTAGGGTGCGTTGTCTGATCATGGGCAGTAATCGAACTCTGGTGACGGCAGTGACCGTAGAGAAAAAGTTATCAAACAGTGTTCACTTTAACAGCAAGCGAGCGTTTTAGCCAATAAAACGCTCGCCAACTGTTGCAATAAAGCTGTTTTGTAGAATCAATCCGCCTGACGGCGTAAAAACGCGGGGATATCCAAATAGTCATCGGCTTCAGTAGAGCGACGCTTTTCAGGACGAGGTTTAGCGGCAGTTTCGGTTGCTTCAGCGCGCGCTGTCGCCTGCTGACGCATTACCGTTGGCTGTTGTAGCTTGCGGTAATCCGAGGATTCTGCGGCTGACCGACGGGCAGGCTCGCGCGAAGAAGCCTTAGGTTTTTGCCCATCTAAACCAGCAGCCACAACGGTTACACGTAGCTCGTCGGACATTTCCATATCTATGGAGGTGCCTACCACTATAGTTGCATCTGGAGACGCAAACTCTTGAACAGTGGCACCGACGTCATTGAATTCGCCGATGGACAAGTCAGGGCCAGCGGTGATGTTGACCAGAATACCCCGTGCGCCATGAAGATCGATATCTTCCAGCAACGGGCTGCGAATGGCTTTTTCGGCAGCTTCACGAGCACGATTCTCGCCCGTCGCCCCACCGGTACCCATCATCGCCATGCCCATTTCAGACATCACGGTGCGAACATCAGCAAAATCGACGTTAATGATACCTGGGCTGGTAATCAGCTCTGCGATACCTTGCACAGCGCCTAGCAGCACATCGTTAGCCGCACTGAAAGCCGTTAGCAATGTCGCATTTTTGCCCAGCACGGAAAGCAGCTTCTCGTTAGGGATAGTGATCAACGAATCAACATGCTCGGAAAGCTCTTTCATGCCCTCCTCAGCGGCACGCATTCGCTTCGGCCCTTCAAAGGGGAAGGGGCGAGTCACCACCGCGACGGTGAGAATCCCTAGCTCTTTGGCGACCTGTGCCACTACAGGAGCACCACCAGTGCCGGTACCCCCGCCCATGCCAGCAGTGATAAACACCATATCAGCGCCTACCAGCAATTCCGCGATACGCTCACGGTCTTCCATAGCCGCCTGGCGTCCCACGTCGGGATTGGCACCTGCGCCTAATCCTTTAGTGATTTCGCTACCCAGCTGCAACACGGTTTTTGCTGAACAGCGTTTAAGCGCCTGAGCGTCAGTGTTAGCGCAGATAAACTCAACGCCTTCAATATTGCTTTCGACCATGTGGTTAACAGCATTGCCGCCACCGCCGCCAACACCAACCACTTTGATGACCGCACTGCTCGAGGGTGCGTTATCTACCAATTCGAACATAAGCCCCGTCTCCTGAACCGCGCTTGCGGCCCTGTCAGAAATTTCCTTTGAACCAGCCTTTAATTCTAGCCAGCGCCGAATGGTCTTCCTTGATATCACGCCGGGAAAGCTCATTGCGACCCTTATGGGCAGCAACCACTCCCCCGTGGTTTTTTAGGCCTTGCCCATAACGCGTTTCCTGCAAGGCATAATGCAGCAGACCTACGCCCGTCGCATAAATTGGGTTACGAACGACGTCCGCCAAACCTCTTACATTCTGCGGACATGCGATGCGAACCGGCATATGAAAAATCTCTTCCGCCAATTCGCTAACCCCTTCCATGCGCGAGGTTCCACCGGTAAGTACAATCCCAGCAGCCACCATGTCTTCATAGCCACTTCGGCGCAATTCATCTCTTACTAGCGTAAATAGCTCTTCGTAGCGCGGCTCTACCACTTCAGCCAGTGCTTGGCGCGATAGATCACGCGCAGGTCGATCACCTACGCTAGGTACTTTAATCATTTCATCGCTTGACGCTAAGTGAGTTAGTGCGCAAGCGTATTTAACTTTAATCTCTTCAGCGTGTTGGGTTGGCGTTCGCAGGGCCATGGCAATATCGTTAGTCACTTGGTCACCAGCAATAGGTATAACCGCCGTGTGACGTATGGCGCCTTCACTGAAAATAGCCATATCAGTCGTGCCGCCGCCGATATCCACCATACAGACGCCCAGCTCACGCTCATCCTCTGTCAGCACTGCCATGCTTGAGGCTAGCTGCTCCAGAATAATAGCATCTACCTCTAGCCCGCAGCGACGTACGCATTTCTCTATATTCTGCACTGCGTTTAAGGCGGCCGTCACTAAATGCACTTGAGCTTCCAAGCGCACCCCGGACATGCCTAGCGGCTCGCGAATCCCCCCCTGAGCATCAATCGAAAACTCTTGGGGCAATACATGCAATACCCGCTGGCCTTCAGAAATAGCGCGCGCCCGAGCAGAATCAATAACGCGCTCAATATCAGAAGGTGTCACTTCACGCTCTTTAATAGCAACAACACCGTCAGAGTTCATTGAACTGATATGACTACCGGCCACGCCAACATATACTGAATGGATATCACAGCCAGCCATCAACTCGGCTTCTTCAACTGCGCGCTGGATAGACTGCACCGTTGATTCAATATTGATCACAACACCACGCTTCATACCACGCGAAGGGTGCGAACCAATACCGGCAATTTCAATTCCGCCGTCATCGGTGGGTTGACCGACTATCGCGACGACCTTGGACGTTCCAATGTCCAGCCCGACCACCATATTGGATGCGTTGGGTGAGCCTGCCATGAGTCGGGAAATCTCCTTGCGTGATTGTTAAAAAATAAATATTAATTGGGTGCCGCTTAATCCAACGCTTAACATTGAAAGCGTGCTATCCAAAATAAACAGTGGTTTTTTTCTGACACTCACTAATTACAAATAGCTGAAATTAAAAACCACTTAACCAGCGTCTGGCCCATAGTATAGAAACAATAGTCGCAATACGACTAGCATCAACCCACAATAATAGGCATAGAAAGCAATTTAAAGCCGATTATTGGCTTTTTCAACGATGGCAACCACTCACTTTTACACCTTATTTGCATCAAGTAATAGAAGAGTTACTCATCTTGCACAGCAAATTCACTTTCTCCGTGCCAAGCGACAGCGACACCATTAGGGTAACGCAGATCTATATAGCGAATTTGCTCGCTTAGCGAATTCAACTCGCGTTGCCATGAAGCCGATAAACGTGCCAAACGGACTTCATGCTGCCGACGTCCTAACATCACCCAAGCGCCTTCATTTAATTGCAGCCGCCATGCGCCGCGTGGCTCTAAACGGAGTTGCGTAAGATCAAGCGATAACTGCTCAAAGTGACGCTTTAGACGATGATAATAGGTTAACACTTCTTCACTGCTACCGCCGGGACCGGCCAAATCAGGCAAACCTGAGGGCGGGTTTAAGGGGGCAAATGCGAAAGGCTCGCCTTCTGGGTTAAGTAAAAAATCATCATTCCAGCGTGCGACCGGCTGTTGTTCAATTAGTTCAAAGACTAACGCATTGGGCCACTCACGGGTAATACGCACTTCATTTAACCAGCCCACTTGCAAAGCGCGGTCGCGCAGCTCACCCAGATCCGCCGAAAGCCAGGTGGCATCGACCACCAAGGGCGCCAATTGGGTACGCAGATAGTCAGCGCTGACATATTCCCATTCACCGCGAATTGACACCCGCTCAATCGGGCGGTCTAGCCACAACCAAAGCGCCCGGCCACCGGCGCCCATCAGCAAGGCTAATAGAATAACGCCCAACCAGGCATTACGCCTTTTCATAAGGCACCCTTCATAACAAACTCGTCATAGCGATAACTGCCTGCCAGCGGTATTCAAAATTTCCATCACTAGCTCGTCAAATGAGATACCCGCATGTGCCGCTGCCTGGGGAACCAAGCTATGGTCGGTCATCCCAGGCACGGTATTAACTTCCAGCAGCCAGAAACGCCCTTCGCTATCGCGCATGACATCCACTCGCCCCCAACCAACGCCGCCAATCGCGGCAAACGCCTGTTGGCATATATCCGCTAACGCCGCCTCCTGCTCCGTGGGCAGCCCACACGGCAAATGATATTGAGTGGTATTGGCGATATATTTCGCTTCGTAGTCGTAGAAACCGCCCGGCACTTCAACGCGAATCGCTGGCAATACCTGGCTACCCAGCAGCGCGACCGTGTACTCGTCGCCGACGATAAAGCGCTCTGCCATTACGCGTGCGTCGAACTGCGCCGCCTCGTGATACGCAGCCTCAAGCGCCGCCTGACTTTTGACAATGCTAATACCTAGCGTTGAGCCTTCATGCACGGGCTTCACAATCAGCGGCAAGCCAAGCCGGGCGACCACGGCTGACCAATCCGAACCGGCATCCAGCATGATGCTCTCTGGTGTCGGCAAGCCAACCGCACTCCATACCTGCTTGGTGCGCTGCTTATCCATGCCCAGCGCTGAAGCGAGCACTCCGCTACCGGTGTAAGGGATATTGAGTAACTCCAACGCCCCCTGCAGCGTGCCGTCTTCACCGCCGCGCCCATGCAAGGCAACGAAGACCACTGAAGGAGCCAACTGCTCTAATCCCACCAGGCCGCTTTCGCGGGGGTCATAACCACAGGCATCGACGCCCTTACGCTGAAGGGCCTCAAGTATTGCCGCCCCGCTTTTAAGCGATACCTCGCGTTCAGCAGACGTACCGCCGTAAACGACAACGACTTTTCCATGCGACTCAGGGGTTGTTACGTCAACGCTCACAAGTCTACCTCGTTCATCGCTAGCTGTGCCTGTGCCAGACGCAGGGAAATCCCCCCCACATCACCAGCACCCTGGGTAATTAAAATATCGCCTGGCCGTAACACATTGGCTAACAGCACCGGTAACTCGTGCTTATGCTCGACAAAGAGTGGATCGACTTCTCCGCGCTGGCGAATCGACCCGGCCAGGGTCCTTCCCTCGGCACCAGGAATAATAGCTTCACCGGCGCTGTAAACATCGAGCAACACCAACGTATCGACTTGGGAAAGTACGCGTACAAAGTCTTCATACAAATCGCGGGTACGGCTATAGCGATGGGGTTGGTAAAGCATCACTAGGCGGCGCTCGGGCCACCCGGCGCGAACGGCCTGGATAACCATGTCGACTTCACGTGGATGGTGACCATAGTCATCCACCAGCATGATGTCGCCGTCGCCTTTTGGTGCAGGGAAATGCCCATGCACCTGAAACCGCCGACCCACGCCTGCAAAGCTCGCCAACCCACTCAAAATCGCGCTATCGCTAACGCCTGCATCAGTAGCCACCACAATGGCCGCCATGGCGTTGAGAGCATTGTGGCGCCCAGGCATGGCCAAGCGTACCGCTAGCGGCTCAGCGCCACCTGGACGTAACGCAGTAAACGAAACTTCTCCTTCTCGCTGGGCAAAATCGACAATGCGATAGTCAGCATCGCTATCAAACCCATAGGTCACAAACTGCCGCTTCACCTGATCGCACAACACGCGGACATGCGGGTCATCGATACACAGCACCGCCAGGCCATAAAACGGTAGATTATGCAGAAATTCGATAAAGGTGCTTTTCAGCCGCTCGAAGTCACCACCATAGGTCGCCATATGGTCAGCATCGATATTAGTAACGATGGATACCATTGGCTGCAGGTGCAGAAACGAGGCGTCGGACTCATCGGCTTCGGCAACGAGGTAGTCGCCCTCGCCCAGGCGAGCATTGGTACCGGCGCTTGTCAGCTTGCCGCCGATAACAAAGGTCGGGTCTAACCCCCCCTCTGCCAGCAGTGTCGCCGTCAAACTGGTCGTGGTGGTTTTACCATGGGTACCCGCCACGGCAATACCGTGACGGAAGCGCATCAGCTCGGCGAGCATCTCAGCCCGGCGCACGACCGGTACACGATGCTCGTGGGCCCAGCGAATTTCAGGGTTGGTTTCATCGATTGCGCTAGACACCACCACCACGTCGGCGCTTTCTACGTTTTCTTCAGCATGACCGATCGCCACGCATACACCGCATTGGCGCAGCCGCTCTACGACTGAAGAGTTTTTCATATCACTACCGCTGACGATGTAGCCCTGGTTGGCTAGCACCTCTGCGATACCGCACATACCGGCGCCACCTATACCCACAAAATGAATGCGTCGAATGCGACGCATGCCTGGGCCAGCGGGAGTGCCACGTGAGGGTGCCGTGGGTTTGTCTTTATCGATCACGCAGAATCTCCTAGCTTTATCATCGCCAAACACCCTTCAGCCAAGCGCTGAGTCGCATCCAAATGCGCGGCCTGACGGGCGTTCGCCGCCATCGCAGCCAGGGTATTGGGGACGAGCAATTCATTTAAAAAGTCGCTTAAACGCTCAACCGTCAACTCAGACTGTACAACGCACTTGGCGGCGCCCGCCTTAACTAACACCTGCGCGTTGATACGCTGATGGTCATCGACCGCAAAGGGAAAAGGCACCAGCAGTGAAGGCTTGGCGGCGGCAGCCAGCTCGGCCACGGTGAGCGCACCAGAGCGGCATACCACTAAATCGGCCCACTCATAAGCAGCAGCCATATCATCAATAAAGGGACTAACCTCAGCGTTTACGCCGTGCTGCTGATAATTTTCGGCAGTCGCAACATCACGATCATTACCCGCCTGATGGCGGACCTCGGGTCGCTGCTCAACAGGCAGTGCAGCAAGCGCTGGCGCCAAGCGTTCGTTTAGCGCAACGGCGCCAAGCGAGCCCCCCACCACTAGTAGACGCAGTGGTCGTGCAGAGAGCGTGTCAGCATTCCTTGGCGTACTACCCAAGGCAGCGATATCGTCACGCACGGGATTTCCAATCACTTCGGCGCGCGAGCCAAAGGCTTCTGGGAAGGCGGCGTAGGTACGCTTAGCCAGTCGCGATAAAACGCGATTTGTCAGCCCTGCTACAGCGTTCTGCTCATGGATAACCAGGGGGATACGTGTCAACCAAGCCGCTAACCCGCCTGGGCCACTGGCAAAACCACCCAGGCCAACCACAACATGCGGTTTGAACTCTTGAATCACCGTCCGCGCTTCTAAGACTGCACGGGAGAGGTTCAACGGCGCCTTCAGCCAGCCGGCTATGCCGTTGCCGCGTAGCCCGCTAATGGCAATAGTATGTAATTTAATACCCGCTTCAGGCACCAGTCGGTTCTCAATCCCCCTGGGGCTGCCCAACCACTCAACATCCACCTGCTGCGCCTGCAGTGCTTTAGAGAGTGAAAGCGCTGGGAACACATGGCCGCCGGTGCCACCTGCCATTATCAGCACTCGTCGCCTAACATTAGTCTTCACATCAAACTCCTGATAGCACCAAGCGGCATAACGTTACGATAAACGCGGTTCATGGCGCGATTTATACGGGGTGGACGCACGTCGGGGGCGATGACGCGTTTCGGCATCCGTGCGCAGCAGCAGCCCCACCATCACGCCAGTTACCAATAGACTAGAACCGCCATAGCTCATTAGCGGCAATGTTAAACCTTTGGTTGGCAACAGCCCCGAACTTACCGCCATATTAATAAATGCCTGCGCAGCCACAACAAACCCAATGCCGTAACTTACATAAGCGCCAAAAAGATGCCCGGCCATCTCCGCTTTGCGCCCTACCCACATAGCGCGCGCAATAAATAGCGTAAATAGCAGCACGACAATAATCGCGCCGATCATACCCAACTCTTCGGCGATCACCGCAAAGATAAAGTCGGTATGCGCCTCAGGCAGGTAGTGCAATTTCTGAACGCTGTTACCCAGACCGGTACCGGTTACATGGCCCCGCCCAAAAGCAATCAACGCCTGGGTTAATTGGTAGCCAGTCGCAAATTGATCGGCCCAGGGATCCAAAAAACTGGTCCAACGCGCTAGCCGATAGGGTTCAATCAACACCATCACAACCGCACCAGAACCTAGCAACAACCCGCTACCCATTAACAGCACCAACGACGCACCGCACATCATCAGCATGCCAATCACACAAATGGTAAAGACCACCATGCCGCCAAAATCAGGCGCTAAGAAAAGCAGCCCAACAGGCACTGCCAGCACGGCAAGCGGGCGCCACATACTGAACGCCCGGCGACGCAGGTCATAAGTAAAACGCGACATGAACGCCGCCATATAAAAAATCAGCCCGATTTTGGCAAATTCAGAGACCTGCAAACTAGGCAACGGCCCCGGCAATGCTATCCAGCGCTTACTGCCGTTAATTTCCTGTCCAATAATCAGTACTAGAACCAACAGAAAGATAGAGGCAAGCAGAATAAGCGCAGCATTCTGGCGCCAGGCTTCCAGCGGCACACAGAGCATAAATACACATGCCATGATAGCGAGTACTAGGAAAACGCCGTGCTGGCGGGAGTAGTGGTAAGTATCTTCCAGTAAGCCAATTGATGCCGAACTCACCATTACCCAGCCCAAACCCGCTAAGGCTACTGCCGCCATCACCAGCCAGATATCACAGGGCAAATCCCGCGTGGAAAGAACAGTACGCAGACGCTGAAGTCGGCTCATGACGCTCCCCCAGTAGTGGACGTTGCCTGTTGGTGCACCCAGCGGCGAAATACCTCGCCGCGTTCTTGGTAATTAGCAAACTGATCCAGGCTTGCACAGGCAGGTGATAGCAGCACGCAGTCTCCAGGCTGAGCGATTTCAAACGCTGCTTGCATGGCCTGAGTTAGATCGTCTACCTGCTGAGTCGTTACGTGACCATCCAACGCCTCCGCCAATCGCGGAGCATCCAACCCAAACAGCAGCACATGACGCGCGCACTTCTTCAAAGGCTCGGCCAACGGGGTAAAGTCTGCACCCTTGCCAACCCCACCGGCCAATAAAATCAAACGTCCTTCCAACGTAACGCCAATGCCATTGATGGCCGCCAGAGTAGCGCCCACATTGGTGCCCTTGGTGTCGTTAACCCAGGTGACATCGTTGATACGCGCTATCATTTCGCTGCGATGTGCCAGCCCTTTAAAGTCACGCAGTGCGCGACACATGGGCGCCGCTGCAAACCCTAATGCCTGCCCCATCGCCAGCGCAGCCAGTGCATTAAGGTAATTGTGCTGCCCAGTCATGCGTAACTTGTCAATGCTCAACCAGGGCGTGTCACCCTGCATCAGCATTAACTCACCTTGATCACGCGCCAGCCCCCACTGGCCCTCCACCGGAGCGTCATGGGAAAAGTAGGCCACTTGGTCAACGGGATAGTCAGGCCATGTCAGAGGGTCATCCCCATTCACCACCGCGTGCTGGGCGCCGATAAAGATACGCTGTTTTGCAGCTCGATAACCGTGCATATCACCGTGACGATCAAGGTGGTCTTCGGACAGGTTCAGGAACGCGGCACAGCTCGCCCCCAGACAAGGAGTCGTCTCCAGCTGAAAGCTCGAGAGTTCAAGGATATAGAGCGCGGCATCCGGGTGGCTGGCCAACAAGTCCAGCGCGGGGGTGCCCAAATTACCGCCCACTGCCGCATTCACGCCTGCCGCCGCTGCCATTTCACCGAGCAGTGTGGTCACCGTCGACTTCGCATTAGAACCGGTGATAGCAGCAATGGGCGCCTTCGCGGCACGCACGAACAGGGCCATCTCACCCACCACCATCGGCTCCCCAGTGCGAGGATTTAGCTGATCCGCCAGCTCTTTTAAGCCCGGCATTCTTGGGTCAAGCCCAGGGCTTACCACCACCTCTTCCACATCGCGCAGGTCCAGCTCAGTAAGCGAGCCGCAGTGAATTTCCACCCCCGGATGCGCGGCGCGAAAATCATCAAGCCCCGGCGGTTCGGCCCGCGTGTCCGCTACCATGTAAGGTACATCTAAGCGACTTAAATGACGGCAGATCGCCCGACCGGAAAGCCCCAGCCCGACAACCAGCGTTACTCCCTTAGCTACTTGAACCATTACAAGCTCCCTCTCGCATCATGCCAACGATCAGTCGACGCACTCATGGTCAGATGCATTAACGAACTTTGAGCGTTGCGAGGCCAAGCAGCACTAGCACCACGGTAATAATCCAAAAGCGGACAATGACCCGCGGCTCAGGCCAGCCTTTCAATTCATAGTGATGATGCAAAGGCGCCATTCGGAAGATACGACGCCCGGTGAGCTTGTAGGATCCCACCTGAAGGATGACCGACACCGTTTCCATGACAAAAACACCGCCCATGATAAACAGCACAATCTCCTGGCGTACGATCACGGCCACCACACCCAGCGCAGCCCCTAACGCCAAGGCACCTACGTCGCCCATAAAGACCTGGGCGGGATAAGTGTTAAACCATAAAAACCCCAGCCCAGCGCCAGCAATCGTTGCGCAGAACACGGCTAATTCACCGGTTCCGGCAATAAACGGAATATGCAGATATTCGGCGAAAACGGTGTTGCCACTGGCATAAGCGAATACCGACAAGCCCATGGCCACGAGCACCGTCGGCATAATAGCTAGGCCATCTAAGCCATCAGTTAGATTGACGGCGTTGGAGCTCCCTACAATCACGAAATAGGTAAGCACGATATAGAAGACCCCGAGCGGCAGCGCCACCTCTTTGAACAGCGGCACCAGCAGGCTGGTCTCGACCGGCGTGGAGGCGGTTAAATAGAGCAACAGCGCCGCCCCCAAACCCACCACCGACTGCCAGAAATACTTCCAGCGAGCGGGTAAACCGCGTGGATTTTTTTCCACTACTTTGCGGTAATCATCGACCCAACCGATGGCGCCGAAGCCGAGCGTGACGCCTAGCACCACCCAGATATAAAGGTTGGTTAAGTCACCCCATAACAAGGTGCTGATGGCAATGGCCAGCAAAATCATTGCCCCACCCATGGTGGGGGTGCCCGCTTTTGAGAGGTGGGACTGCGGCCCATCGTCACGCACGGATTGCCCGATCTGCCCTTCCACCAGGCGCCGAATCATCCATGGCCCCAGCCATAAGCAGAGCATTAACGACGTGAGAGCGCCTAAAATTACGCGAAGGGTTAAATAGTTAACGACCTGAAAATCAGATTGGTACTGCGACAGAAAATTCGCCAAGTGAAGTAACATGAACGGCGTTTACCTTATTTATCCGAACGCAGTGCATTGACGACATGTTCCATGCCCGCACTGCGCGACCCTTTCACCAGCAACGTGGTGTCAGGCGGCAAAGTATGAGTGACATAACGCGTTAGCGTCTCGTGATCGTTAAAGTGCAGCCCACGACCAAAGGCTTCGCTGGCGGGACGTGCGGCCTCGCCCAGCGTTAACAGCTCATCAATACCAAGCTCGGCGGCGTAGTGGCCGATATCGGCGTGCAGCGCAGCCGATGCTTCCCCCAGTTCGCCCATCGCCCCTAACGCACACCAGCGTGGCGGAGGAAAGCTGGCCAAGGTATCCAGGGCCACTTTGACCGCGCCAGGATTGGCATTATAAGTGTCATCCAGCACAGTGACACCCCGCAATCCGGATACCACGACCAACCTACCGGCAAGCGCTTGCAGCGATTCCAGGCGTGATATAACTTGCTCTTCCGGCACGCCGAGCATTAATGCCGCAGCTGCAGCGGCCAACGCATTACTGACATTGTGCTTGCCCAGTAAAGGCAAACGCACTTGGCCCAGCGCTCGACCATGCTGCAATAGCGTGAAAGCATACCGCCCTTGCGAATCACAGGAAAGCGCTGCGGCGCTCACATCCGCCGCGGGGTGAAAACCAAAGCTCACCACCCGCCGCGGAGCCGCACGAGCAGCCCAAAACGTAAAATAGTGATCATCCCTATTCAGAACAGCAGTACCCTGCTCGCCCAGCCCGACCAGCAGCTCACTTTTCGCCTGGGCAATCTGCCCCATGCCACCGAACTCGCCCACATGGGCACCGGTGACATTGGTAATAATCGCCACATCGGGCTTGGACAGCGGGGCTGTCCAGGCGATTTCGCCTAAATGATTAGCGCCCAGCTCAATCACCGCGGCTTGATGATGCGGCCGCAATTGTAATAAGGTCAGCGGCGCGCCAAAGTCGTTATTCAGATTACCTTGAGTGGCTAATACGTCGCCTAAAGGCGCTAGCAGAGCAGCACACATCTCTTTGACGGTCGTCTTACCGCTATTGCCGGTGACGGCTACCACGGGACCATGCCATGCGCGCCGGTGCGCACCGGCAATCAGCCCCAGGGCCAAACGTGTATCCGGACATACCAGCTGGGGTAAGTCGACAGCAACGGGCGCCTCTACCAATGCCGCTACGGCACCGAGCTCGTGGGCAAGCGCAACAAAATCATGACCGTCAAAGCGGGGGCCTTTAAGGGCAACAAACAGGCAGCCAGGCTCGATCTTGCGGCTATCAGTTACGACTGAACTGACTAGCAGCTGCGCCTTATCAGCAGGCGCCTCAATACCCAGCACAGAGGCGAGCTGGCCAAGTGTCCACTGCATTAGTCGCTTCTCCGCCCAGCGAAGGCACGCTGGATCTCTTCGCTATCGGCATAGGCATGGCGAACCCCTTGGATATCCTGATACGCCTCATGGCCTTTTCCGGCGATAAGCACGACATCCTGAACAGACGCCTGCTGAATAGCGGTGGCCACGGCCTTCTGGCGGTCCCCTATTTCAATAGGGTGCGAGGTATCAGAGAACCCAGACAAAATCTGTTGGCGGATTTGCTCAGCGGACTCGTGCCTAGGATTGTCATCGGTAACGATAATGTGGTCGGCCAGCGCCTCGGCAGCTTTAGCCATTTCGGCTCGTTTACCCGTATCACGCTCTCCCCCGCAGCCGAATACACACCACAATTTGCCAGCATCACCCAGATGGGCACGCAGCGCTTGTAGCGCGCTATGAAGCGCATCCGGCGTGTGCGCATAATCCACCACCACGGTAGGCGTGCTGTCATCACCATAGCGCTCCATCCTGCCTGGCACCGGCGTCAGCGAAGAGGCGGCGGAGAAGAGGTCGTCGAGTGATTCGCCTAATCCGTACAACACAGCCATCGCTAACAGCACGTTATCTAAATTAAAACGCCCCATTAAGCCTAAGCTGAGCATTTTCTCGCCATCGGGTGTCGCAATCATTGCCTGCTGCCCCTGCTCAGAGGGCTGCCAGTCCAGCACGCGCAAGGTAACGGCTTCATCTTTACCCGTCGCCAGCACCCGTACATTACTGTTGCAACCTGCCAGCATTAAGCGTGCTAAGAGGTCATCGCCATTGACTACCGCTAGACGGAGCTCAGAGCGCCGGAAAAGCTTCGCTTTGGATGCCGCATAGGCGGCCATACTGCCGTGGTAGTCCAAATGGTCGCGAGTCAGATTGGTAAACACGCCTACGCTTACGTTTACCGCTTCCAAGCGGTACTGATCCAGCGCATGGGAAGAGGCCTCAAGCGCCACACGCCGCACACCCTGGCTGGCAAGCTCACCCAATGTCGCCTGCAGCGCTAAGGAGCCAGGCGTGGTTAAGCCGCTATCGCGCAACTCACCGGGGCGCCCTACACCCAACGTACCAATCAGTCCGGTGGGCGTTCCTAATGTCTCGCTAAGTGCAGCGATATAGTGAGTGACGGAGCTTTTACCGTTGGTACCGGTCACGCCAATCACTTCAAGATCATTAGGCACTTTAAACATGGCGCGTCCTAACTCACCCAAGCGCACCGAAAGATGCGGCAGTTTCAGCACGCGGCCTTCAAGCAACACCTGACCGGGCTCGCCTTGCGCTAACACAAGCACAGCACCCGCCTCGAGCGCTTGCTCGATAAAATCGCGACCATCACGCTGGCTGCCCGGTACTGCCACAAAAACATCGCCCGTTTGTAGCTTGCGGGAATCCATTTCTATGCGTACTAGATCCGGCAGCTCAGGCAGGTCGGCGGGCAGTGGTGAATTAGGCCATACGTGGGCAAGCGCCGACACCACATCGACTGAACTCAGCGTCATGCAAACTCCTTAGAAAAACTACTCGGCATCGTGATCCGGCGGAACATCCAACAAGCGCAAAGCATTACCCGTTACGCTGGAAAAAACCGGGGCGGCGACAGCACCACCATAAAATTCGCCGGCCTTGGGGTGATCAATCATGACTACAGTGACGATACGCGGATCAGAAATAGGCGCAATCCCTGCAAACACACTGCGATAAGCATCGGTGGTATAGCCTTGCTGTCCGGTCTTACGCACGGTGCCCGTTTTCCCTCCCACGCGATAACCTTCCACACGGGCTCGCCGACCACCGGTATAAGCGGCTACCGAGGTTTCCAAGATATTGAGCAGATCATTCGCAACCGTAGGCGATATAGCAGGAATGCCCTGAGGGGGTTCAGAAAGGCGTAAAAGAGAGGGCTGCAAACGAACACCATCATTAGCTAACGCTGTGTAAGCACTCGCTAGCTGCACCGCGGAAACAGAGAGTCCATAGCCATAAGAGAGCGCCGCTCGCTCACTGCGCGACCAGCGCACCGGTGCGGGCAAACTACCCGTCGACTCACCAGGAAAGCCTGTGCCGGGCGCTTGCCCTAACCCTAACTGGTTATATTTTTCCCAAAGGGCAGTATCGCTCAGTTGCAGTGCTAAGCGTGACATACCGATATTCGATGACTTCTCCAGGATACCGGCCAGATCCAACTCGCCATAGTTACGGAAATCGCGAATCGTAAATTGATCCAGCCGCATCCAACCGGGTGATGTATCCACTATGACATCGCGGTCAACCACCCCGCTCTCCAAAATAGCCGCCATGGCCAGCGGCTTCATGACCGAACCAGGCTCAAATACATCCACCAGTGCTTGGTTACGCAACCCACGCGGATCGAGTCCTGCCCGGTTATTAGGGTTATAGGAGGGCAAGTTCGCCATTGCCAGCACCTCCCCCGTGCGCGCATCCATCATTACCAGTACGCCACCATCAGCCTCATTTTCAGCGACTGCCGCACGCAGCTCACGGTACGCCATATACTGAATACGTTGATCGATAGCCAAAGTGAGCTCGCCACCCGGCTGGGCTTCGTTAATCACGCCAAGCTCACGCACCAGACGCCCACGGCGATCTTTAATTACCCGTCGCTGTCCAGGGTGGCCAGCCAAATAGGGCTGATAGGAGAGCTCTAAACCTTCTTGTCCAATGTCATCAACATTGGTGACGCCCAATAATTGCGCCGCCACTTCGCCAGCAGGATAGTAGCGCTTGTATTCACGCTGGGGATAGACACCGGGGGTCCGTAGGTTAAGGATCTGCTGGGCCGCGGCGGGAGTCATTTGGCGGCGTAAATACATAAATTCACGCTCGCTAAAGCGTGCTACACGCGACTCAAAGTCATCCAGCGTCATCCCTAACGCCTGGGCTAGCATAACGCGCTGTATGGCATCCTCGGGCAACTCCTGGGGATTCGCCCAGAGTGTGACGACCGGCGTAGAAATAGCCAGTGGCTCTCCATTACGATCGGTAATCATGCCGCGGTGGGCGGGAATCGCTTCATGGCGGAGGGTCCGTGCATCCCCCTGGCTTTGCAGAAACGGACGGTCAATAACCTGAAGCAGCGTAATGCGGCCGATTAAAATAGCGGATGCCAAACCAATCGCCAATAAAATAAATACGAACCGGCCGCCTCCAAGAGGAGGTGCAATCGGGGCCTGACGAGAGGTGCCTCCGCGACGCTCGCTTCTCATGGCCTAATCACCTCAACATCATGGACATCGGGGATTCGCATGCCCAGGCGCTCGGTGGCAATTTGCTCAATGCGGGCGGGCGTTGACCATGCGCCCTCTTCAAGCAGCAGCTGCCCCCACTCTGTTTGCAGTTGGTTCTCTTCTTGCTCTAGCTGTTGCAGCTGAGCAAATTGCACCCGCGTCATATGCGTAGTAATGACAACAGCTAACCCAGAGGCCATGCAGAGTAAAAATAACAGGCTAATAACCACTGGCCAGGCGCGCAGACGTAGCTTGAAAGGCCATTCGGTGCGTAGCGTGGTTGCCCACTGCTCAATCCGATCCATGCTCATGATTACATCCGTGATTACATCCGTTTGCGTGCAGCCCGCATGACGGCACTTCGTGCGCGAGGATTAGCATCCACTTCTTCCTCACTTGGCCGCACGCCTTTGCCTAACGCCTCAAGACGCCGATTCATTTGATCGTCGCGAATAGGCACCCCACGCGGAAGGTCAGTGTCACCGCGCACATGATGACGGATAAAACGCTTCACGCGGCGATCTTCCAGCGAGTGAAAACTGATCACCACTAAGTGACCGCCGGGGGCAAGCGCCTCAAGCGCCGCATCAAGCGCACTGTCTAACTGCTCAAGCTCACCGTTGACGAATATACGCAGCCCTTGGAACGCTTTGGTGGCTGGGTGACGCCCTTTTTCCCAGGCGGGGTGAGCAACTTTAAGTACTTCAGCCAAATCCACCGTATGGGTGAATGGCTTCTCGACTCGACGAGTGACCACCGCCCGGGCTAAACGCTTGGCATAACGCTCTTCACCATAGGTTTTAAACACGTAGGCAATATCAGCTTCACTGGCACGCGCCAAGAATTCAGCAACACTTTGTCCCTGGGTAGGATCCATGCGCATATCCAGCGGGCCATCACGCATAAAACTAAAACCGCGCTCGGGATCATCAAGCTGAGGGGAGGAAACGCCTACATCAAGCAGCACCCCTGAAAGCTTACCGAACACGCCTTGCTCACGAGCAAACTCGGCAAGCTGGGCAAACTCACGCTGGGTAATCTGGAAACGCGAATCATCAATGTCAGCCGCTGCGGCAATGGCTTGGGGGTCGCGATCCATGGCGAGCAGCTGACCTTGCTCGCTCAGACGGTCAAGAATTACCCGTGAGTGACCGCCTCTCCCGAAAGTACCGTCTAAATAGACGCCTTGATCGTCATGCACCAGGGCATCAATAGCACCTTCCAGTAGTACGCTGGTATGGCGAAAGCGGGAAGCAACCTGTTCAGCGTCAGGAGAAGGCATTTTTTTCTCACACAAGATGTTAGAGACAACGTAATAAAGAGCGTGCATGCACGCCCTGATGTGGAAATGGGGGAGTCGGCCGATAAGCCGGGTTCTGTCGTGGACAGCCATTCCTCTAGGCGCTGCGTTACCACAGCGCTCAAGCAACCTACCCGGACCCAGCGCGGGCCACGCCATTGGGTCCCTATTTGGTCTTGCTCCGAGTGGGGTTTACCATGCCACGCACTGTTACCAGGCGCGCGGTGCGCTCTTACCGCACCCTTTCACCCTTACCGGCCCCAGAGGTTTATTTCAGGGGCTTAGGCGGTCTACTCTCTGCTGCACTTTCCGTCGGCTCACACCGCCCAGGCGTTACCTGGCACTCTGCCCTATGGAGCCCGGACTTTCCTCCCCCAACACCTTTTAAGGGGTATTAGCGGCGACTGTCTGGCCAACTCCGGCGGCAAGCATACCAGCGCCCTCGACTTGCCTCAATGCTCGCCTTTAATTGCTTGCAAACGAGCGTACCAAGCTTGCTTACGCCCACCGAGCATTCGCGAGGCAATCGCAGCGCCCTGCTTAACGCCCACGCCCTCTGCCAGCAGTGCCTCTAGCAAGGCCTCCGCTGATATATTCTGATGTTCACTCTGCTCAACCGGCGGAGCGCCAGCCACAATAATGACGAATTCGCCGCGAGCTTGATTAGGGTCAGCCGCCAACTGCTCAAGCAAACTCTCAGGCGTTCCGTGCAAAAATGTCTCAAAAGTTTTGGTTAGCTCACGCGCTAATACCACATCCCGCCCGGCCATTTGCTCCTGCAGCGCCTCAAGGGTGTGCACAATACGGTGAGGCGACTCGTAAAACACCAACGTCTCTTCACGGGTTTTCCAGCCTTCTAGTGCTTGACGTCGAGCACCTGGCTTAGCGGGCAAAAAGCCAGCAAATACGAATCGGTCGGTGGGCAGCCCGGCTCCTGACAGCGCGGTGATCAGCGCACAGGGGCCAGGAATCGGCACGATATGGCGGTTTCGCGCCCGCAGCTCCCGAACCAACACAAAACCTGGATCGCTAATCAACGGTGTTCCTGCATCGCTGATTAAGGCAATATCTTCTCCTGCGGCGAGATAGCTATCCAAGGTATCCACACGACGCGCTTCATTGTGTTCGTGTAAGGAGACCATCGGCTTATTCAAGCCTAAGTGCGCCAACAGGCGGCCGCTATGGCGGGTATCTTCAGCTGCAACCCGCGCGACTTGCCCTAATACCCGAGCGGCACGTGCGGTTAAGTCGTCCAAATTCCCAATTGGCGTGGCAACCACGTACAATGTACCCGGATTATGGTCTGGCATTGTTGACTCTCAATTCGTTGATGGCTTGCTCTATCGGTGCGCTATGCTTGTGCCGTAGCCTCGGCAAACGCTGGCAAGCAGCGACAGCGCAAATGGAAACTTAAGGAAGGATACATGAAACAGTCATTACGTGGCTTACTCGCCGCTGCCCTTGTGGCATTTCTCGTTGCTGGCTGTGCGATGCAGTCGCCAAGCGTGGTAGACCGCGTGCCTGTTGAAGACCCAGGTCAATTACTCAACCAAGCGGAACAGCAGGCACCCGAACAAGCAGCTAAAACGCGCCTGGAAGCAGCCAACATTCTGGCGAGGCAGGGTGAGCGCGACAGAGCCTTTGAAACCGCCGACGGAATCGATGAAAGCCTGCTATCAGAGCCTGACCGTGTGCGCTGGGCGTTGCTATTTTCCGAACTTGCCCGCGCACTGGACGAACCACGCGCCGTTTTACGCGCCACACAAGTACTCGACGACGAACTGCCAATGCAGGCTAGCCAGCAAGAGAGGCTTGCAGAGCGTCAGCGCTGGGCTCGTGAAGCGCTTGACCAACCTGGCGCGGTAACGGTCGCACTGCCTGAGCTTGAAGGTCAGGCAATACGCCGTATCGTGGTTGCACTGCCCGAATCTGGCCCACTTAGCAGCGTCGCTAACACCATCGCTACCGCCATGCGTCAGCACCATGATGTTAAAGGGGGCAATACCGAACTCAGCTTTCTCGACGCGTCGCGCTACTCACTTGATGAGCTCTATGACCGCGCCCAGCAAATGAACGCGCAACTAATGATTGGCCCATTAGATAAAAGCCAAGTCACCCAGCTAGAGCAACGCGATAGTGTTCCCCTTCCTACGCTGGCGCTCAACTATGGCAGTGGCGATAACAACCAAGCACAGCGGCTATTCCAGTACGGCCTCTCCGCTGAAGATGAAGCACGCCAAGCGGCTCGCCGTGCGTGGCAGGATGGCCACCGCCAAATGTCCATGATGGTGCCTGATAACGACTGGGGGCGCCGCGTAGGTGAAGCCTTTTGGAATGAGTGGCATAGCCAAGGCGGTGAAGTTGCCAACGCCGTACGCTATAACCCTGATAGCTCCGTCTCTAATGCGGTACAAACCGCTCTCAATGTCAGCGGCGAACGCGCCCGCCTAAGCAATATTGACGCACTTTTCCTACTCGCGTTACCGGAATATGCGCGCCAAGTGCCGCCCACCATGGACTATTATTACGCCCCCGATCTGCCAATTTATGCCACATCGCATTTACATGAAGGCCGCTTGCAAACGCGCCTTGATCAAGATTTAAACGATGTCATGTTTATAGATATCCCCTGGCAAATCCCCGATGCTGCGGTTGGTGGTGAAGAAGCGCTTCCTTTTGCATCCACCTATCAGAGCCTACGCGATGAATCGGATGCGTCTATGTTCCGCCTAATGGCCATGGGTGTTGATGCTTACGAGCTGGCAATTCGCTTCTCAAATCTTAACGAGCTCAACGGCTTGAACGGCAGTACCGGCATGCTTTACTTAAACGACGACGGCCGCATTTACCGTGAGCTGCCTTGGGCAAAATTCCAAAACGGTGTTCCATCGCCTATTTTGATCCCTAACCGTAACGTCAGTGACGAATAACGCCCATACCGCTCGTGCCCGCGGCGCAGCCATTGAGCAGATAGCTGCTCAATGGCTGCGCCAACAGGGACTCACCCTCGTCACGCAAAATCATCACGTGAAAGGGGGTGAGCTTGACTTGGTAATGCGAGATGGCGATATTCTCGTCTTTGTCGAAGTTAAACATCGCACGACGACGCGCTATGGACATCCTCTAGAAACGGTCACCCACCAGAAACAGCAGCGATTGGTTCGTGCAGCTAGGTTATATATCGCTCGCGGTGGACTTTCATCGCCATCCCGCTTTGATATCCTGGCGATTACTGGCAAGTCCCCCGATCTTGAGTTTCACTGGGTGAAAGCTGCTTTTGATGCCTTTTGACTGTCTTTAAAAACGGTCTTTACACTTTAATTTAACCAGGAAGCCCTGATGGACTTTCAATCTCGGATACTCGGCCACTTTAACGCCAGCATCGACACTAAAACGTATGCCAGCGAAGTGCTTCCGCCCTTTATTGAAGTGGCAAGCCAAATGATGGTGCAGTGCCTTGTTAGCGAAGGAAAAATACTTAGCTGCGGCAATGGCGGCAGTGCAGGCGACAGCCAGCACTTCTCCTCTGAACTGCTCAACCGTTTCGAACGCGAACGGCCAAGCCTGCCTGCGTTAGCGCTTACCACCGACACATCCACGCTAACGTCTATCGCTAACGACTATAGCTATAATGAGGTATTTTCAAAGCAGATCCGGGCACTGGGCCAACCGGGAGACGTGCTGCTGGCTATCTCAACTAGCGGCAATTCAGGCAATATTGTGCAAGCTATCCAGGCGGCGCATGATCGTGATATGACCGTTGTCGCTCTTACCGGTCGCGATGGCGGCGATATGGCCTCGCTGCTAGGCCAGGATGATTGTGAAATCCGCGTTCCTGCCACCTCGACGGCGCGCATCCAAGAGGTTCATCTTTTGGTCATTCACTGCCTATGCGACCTTATCGACGAACAACTGTTTGGCAGCGCTTAAACACCAGCAGTCCTTGTTTATAGCGTTAACATAAACGGACTTTGATAAATTTTTAACAGCTAGCTAGCACCAAGGAGTCATACCGATGCCCCAGCACCTCTCCTCTCGCGGTTTTATCGCTGCTGCGCTTTGCGCGGTAATGTTTATCAGCGGCTGTGCCAATAACTCCGCTTCCAATCAGTCAAACTATGCCCAACGTAGCGACGACGTTGAAGCCATTGATGCCACCATAGAGCGCGAAGTTGACGACGCTCTTGAGCGTGCCGATGCGCGACTCGGCGACGCTCGTATCCGCGCCCATGCCTATAACGGTGTGGTGCTATTGGTGGGACAAGTGCCTAGTGAAGAGCTTCGCGCGATGGCGGGCGAAGTCACCAGCAGCTTACGTGGGGTCAATGAAGTTCATAACGAACTCACCATTGCCGCTCGCCTACCGGCCAGCCAGCGCCTGACGGACACATGGCTAACCACCAACGTCATCAGCCACCTGGCCACTAATGACCACATTGATTCCTCCAAACTAAAAGTGACTACAGAAAACGCCAGCGTTTACCTGATGGGCAGCGTGACGCGTGAAGAAGCCGACCGCATCGTCAATGCAGCCTCCGCAGTTGGCGGCGTACAACGAATCGTCAAGGTGTTTGACTACATCGACTAATCTGTACGCGCTTTCATTGCCAACTTGCATAAAAAAAGCCTCGCTTGATAAAAGCGAGGCTTTTTAATCCACACCACTGGCGTTATTTAACTCGCGTTATTTAACAACCCGTAGCGTTGGTTTTTTCTTGGCGCTAGGAGCTTTATCAGAGGTTTCGGCTGAAGTTTTGGGATCGCCATGTTCATCATGAACTGGCTCAGTGACTGAAAGCTCAGGCTTACCAGAGGCTTTCTCGTCGTCCTCAATATCCCCAAAAGATTCGGCGTCTTCACCCAGCTCAGGCTCATGGCCAAAAACCATTCCAGCGCCATTTTCCCGGGCATAGATAGCAATCAAAGCCGGCGTCGGAATCATCACCTGCATCGGCTGCCCACCAAAGCGGGCATTAAAGCCTATTGCCTGATTCTCCATAAAAAGATCGCGCACGGCAGTAGGTGCCACGTTCAAAACGATCTGGCCATTCTGAACAAACTGGCGAGGCACCTCGACGCCTGGCAAAGTAGCATCCACCACCAGATAAGGCGTTAGCTCATTATCCAGCAGCCACTCATAAAGCGCTCTGGCGAGATAGGGGCGACTCGATTTCATCTAGACTCCCTCCTCCTTACAAGTAAGGCTCCCTGCCTCTAACAAGCGAACGGGAGCCGAATGAATTCAAGCGCGCATCTCTTTTTCACGCTCACTTAAAGATGCCTTAAACGCTTCACGCTCAAATACACGTGACATATATGCCAGCAACGGCTTAACCTGCTTTTCAGGCAGTTCAATATTGAGATCCGGCAAACGCCACAACACAGGCGCTAAACAGCAATCCACTAGCGTAAACTCTTCGCTCATGAAATACGGCATATCTTCAAAAATTGGTGATATACCAATTAAGCTTTCGCGTAGCTCTTTACGCGCTTTATCCGCTTCTTTCTTTCCACCGCTGCGAATCTGATCAACCATTGGACACCACTCACGCTCAATGCGGTGCATCCATAGACGACTTTGCGCCCGAGCCACTGGGTAAACAGGCAACAACGGAGGATGCGGGAAACGCTCATCCAGATACTCCATCATGACTTTGGACTCATAAAGCACCAGGTCACGATCTAACAGTGTCGGTACACTGTTGTACGGATTGAGGTCTGCCAGCTCTTCTGGTGGTTTTTCGTCGAGAACATCGACGATATCAACGGCGACCCCCTTCTCGGCCAGCACAATGCGCACACGATGACTGAAATGATCATCACCACCTGAGTAAAAGATCATCGACGACCGCTTGGCCACAACACCCATGAAAGCATCCTCACTTCAAAACAATCTTGGATAATAACACGCCAGCACACCCTTAGGGGAAGCTAGCTTGCTTTGCTTTATTGTCATGCTGACAAGAAAAAGGCGCACAGCTCACGCCGTGCGCCCTACTGACGATCAGCTACTACTAATTAGTGGATATCTCGCCAATACTCACGCTTGAGCAGGTAAGCAATCACACCAAAAATGAAAATAAAGATCAGCACCTTAGGCGCCAGTGCCTGGGCCTGAAGCTTGGAGGGCTCGCCTACATAAGCCAGGAAGTTAGTAAGATCATACACCGCTTCCTCAAACTCAGCAGGCTCGAGCTCACCAGGCTCTGTGACTTGCAGCACGTCACAAGACTGATACTTACCTGATAGCGCATCCGGCTCTTGCCCTTCTACCGGATGATCCGTTTCAGCGCACACCAGCTCTTGCACGCCCTGCAGAGGCTCCAACACGTTAGGCATTGCTACCAAATCGAATACCGTGTTGTTGACGCCGGTTGGACGGCTGGGATCTTTATAAAAACCGAGCAGATAGGAGTAGATCCAATCGGTTCCTCGCACACGTGTTTTCAGCGACAGATCAGGCGGCGGCGCACCAAACCAACCCTCTGCATCGCCACTGTCCATAGCAATGTGCATTTGATCGTTATAGGCCAACTCAGGTGAAAAAATCAGATTCTCTTCCACCAAATCCTGAGGCATCCCCAAGTCGTCAGCCGCACGGGCAAAACGCTGGTACTGAAGCGAGTGGCAACCCATGCAGTAGTTAACGTAGAGCTTCATGCCGTTTTGCAGCGAGGCTTGATCGTGAAGATCAGGCTCCATCGAATGAGGCACACTTGCACCCCCTGCAGCCATCGCGGTTACTGGCACTAAGGCGAAAAGGAGTCCTAATAGATGCTTTTTCATTAGCCAGTCACCCTTTCTGGAACGGGTTTAGTCTTCTCAAGCTTGGTGTAGACAGGCATCAAGACAAAGAAGGCGAAATAAATCACGGTGCATGTTTGCGCCAGAATGGTTCGCCCTGTCGTTGATGGCAACACACCTAAAACACCGAGAATAACGAAGCTGATGGCAAACAGCAGCAACATCACTTTCGACATCCAGCCTTTATAACGCATAGAGCGCACCGGACTACGATCCAACCAAGGCAGCACAAACAATATGGCAATCGCCGCGCCCATAAAGATAACGCCCAGGAACTTGGCGTCTAAGCCAAACACCGAGAAGGTAATCGCACGAAGAATGGCGTAGAACGGCGTCATGTACCAAACGGGCGCAATGTGGTCAGGTGTTTGCAGCGGGTTAGCCTGATCAAAGTTAGGCCGCTCAATGAAGTAGCCTCCGCCTTCTGGGAAGTAGAACACCACCACACAGAAAACAAACAGGAATACCGCGACACCTACCAAGTCTTTAACCGTGTAGTAGGGATGGAAAGGAATTCCGTCCAACGGAACACCGGCCTCATCCTTCTTCTGCTTGATATCAATACCGTCGGGGTTATTTGAACCCACTTCATGCAGGGCAATGATATGCAGCACTACAAGCGCCAAAATAACGATGGGCAGGGCCACCACGTGCAGCGCAAAGAAGCGGTTAAGGGTAATCCCTGAGATCAGGAAGTCACCGCGCACCCACTGCGCTAAATCAGGGCCAATAGCGGGAATGGCAGAGAATAGCGAAATGATAACCTGCGCGCCCCAATAGGACATTTGGCCCCAAGGAAGCAGGTAGCCCATAAAGGCTTCCGCCATTAGCACCAGGTAAATCGTCATGCCAAAGACCCACACTAACTCGCGGGGGGCTTTGTAAGAACCGTATAACAGGCCACGGAACATATGCAGGTAAACAACGAGAAAGAAAGCAGAGGCGCCGGTGGTGTGCATATAGCGAATCAACCAGCCCCACTCCACATCGCGCATGATGTATTCGACAGAATCAAACGCACCTTCAGCCGAGGGATTAAAGCTCATCGTCAGCCAAACCCCGGTTAGGATTTGGTTAACTAGCGCCAGCAGCGCTAACGAGCCAAAGAAGTACCAGAAGTTGAAGTTTTTTGGCGCGTAATATTTAGATAGATGCTCTTGCCACATTTGAGTCGCAGGAAACCGATCATCTACCCACCGCATGACGCCCTTTTCCGCTTTGGCTTTATTCGGGTTACCCATTAGGCACTCTCCTCATCTTCGCCGATGACAATGATGTCGTCATTCTCAAAGCGGTAGGGTGGAACCTCGAGGTTAGTCGGCGCAGGAACGTTACTGAACACACGACCAGCTAAGTCAAAGCGAGAACCATGGCAAGGACAGAAGAAACCACCCGGCCAATTATCGACGCCTACGCCCTCTGCATCAGGCTCAGGGCGAAAAAGTGGCGAGCAACCTAAGTGTGTACAGATACCAATCAGCACCCCAATCTCAGGTCGAATCGACCGCAACCCACCATCAATGTACGCAGGTTGTTGTGGCACTTCCGAATCAGGATCAGCTAACTGGTCACTACCCAGCGATTCAGTGCGCTCAATCATCTCTGGTGTACGATTGATAATCCATATAGGACGACCACGCCACTCAACGGTCATACGCTGTCCTGGTTCAAGCCTCGATATATCCGCTTGAACAGGAGCACCCGCCGCTCTTGCCCTGGCACTAGGCTGCCAAGAAGCCACAAAGGGTACCGCAACCCCGACAGCACCTACCGCACCCACAACGGAGGTGGCGCCTACGAGGAAACGGCGTCGGCCTTTGTTTACGCCGTTATCTGCCATTTCAGGTTTCTCCCATCAGCTTACCCGCTTCGCCGCAAAGGCGTCTTGCGGCGACGAATATCAAATACGCTCTATGGTAAAAAAACAAAGCGCTATGCACAAGAACAACCGCCCGTGACCATAGTGGTACGAGCAATATAATTTTATGATATTTCAATAAAAAACGCCCAGGTCGATGACCTGGGCGTTTTGCCGCATAGCGTAAAGAATTAACGCTTAGAGAACTGCGGACGACGACGTGCTTTGCGCAGGCCGACTTTCTTACGTTCAACTTGACGAGCATCACGCGTTACGTAACCAGCGGCACGTAGCGAAGGACGCAGGTCTTCATTGTAGTTCATCAGGGCACGTGTAATGCCGTGACGAATAGCACCTGCTTGAGATGAGCCACCGCCGCCAGCGACAGTCACGAAGATGTCAAACTGGCTTAGCGTTTCGGTCAACTCAAGCGGCTGACGAACAACCATACGACCAGTAACGCGACCAAAGTAAAGGTCTAGGTCTTGGTTATTGACAGTAATTTTGCCAGAGCCTGGCTTCATAAACACGCGAGCGGTGGAAGTCTTGCGGCGCCCGGTACCGTAATACTGCTGTGTCATGGCGAAGATTTCCTCAGATGTCTAGTTCAAGCGGCTGTTGGGCAGCATGCGGATGCTCGGCACCGGCGTACACTTTTAACTTAGTGTACATGGCGCGACCCAAAGGACCTTTCGGCAACATGCCTTTAACGGCAGACTCAATGATGCGCTCAGGCGCATGATCAAGCATTTTGTCGAATGTCATAGAGCGCAGACCGCCCGGGTAACCAGTGTGGCGGTAGTAGGTTTTAGCCTTCGCCTTGTTGCCGGTCACATGGACTTTCTCTGCGTTGATAACAACGATGTAGTCGCCGGTATCAACGTGAGGGGTAAATTCGGGCTTATGCTTGCCGCGTAGGCGACGAGCAATCTCGGTTGCCAGGCGACCGAGCGTTTTGTCCTTAGCGTCGACAACATACCAGTCGCGCTGGACGGACTGCGGCTTAGCACTGAACGTCTTCATGGATAAAATCACCAGATTAAATGTATTGGGTGACTCACACCGCTATACGGCGAAGCACCATCCCTATTCTTTTTGGTTGCCAGCTTACGCAAGCAACATGTAGCGAGGCGGCATTCTACAGTAAGGACAGCGACAAGTTAAGCCGTATCGTGACTTTTTTACTTGCCCGATAGACTCTTTGCCTTCTAGGGTTTATGCGCCAACGCCAAGTATTCTTTTGACTGCATTTCCTGTAGCCGGGAAAGCGTGCGCTGGAACTCAAACGTCAGCTTGCCATCGCTGTAAAGCTGCTCAATTGGCACTTCCGCCGACATCAGCAGCTTTACGCCACGGTCATAAAATTCATCGACCATATTGATGAAACGGCGCGCCTGATCATCTTTTTTTGCATCCATTCGCATTACATTGGAGACCAACACGGTGTGAAACTCACGGGCCAGCTCAATATAGTCATTTTGACTACGCGGCCCGTCACACAACTCAAGAAATTCAAACCAAGCAATATCATCATGCAAACGGCGGGCTTTAAGCACACGATGGTTAATTTCTAGCGACGCATCTACTTCGCCCGCCTGCCCCGCTATTTCACGAAAGCTACGCGAAAGTTCATGCTCAGCCGCTTCTTCCAGCGGTGAGTGAAAAATAGCAGCCCGCTCAAGTGCGCGCAGACGATAATCAACGCCTGAATCGACGTTCACCACGCTGCAATGCCGGTTGACAAGCTCAATGGCAGGCAGAAAACGGGCCCGCTGCAGACCCTCTTTATACAGGTCATCAGGCACGATATTTGAGGTTGCCACCAGCACCACCCCGCGCTCAAAAAGCGCCTCCAGCAGGTTGGCAAGTATCATAGCATCGGTAATATCTTTGACGAAAAATTCATCAAAGCAAATCACACGCGCCTCAGTGGCAAATTTACCCGCTATCAGCGTGAGGGGATTTTTTTCACCCTTGTAGTGTGTCAGCTCATTATGGACGCGCTGCATAAAGCGATGGAAATGGGTACGCATTTTGTCAGGAAAAGGAAGGGATTCGTAAAACGTGTCCACTAAATAGGTTTTACCACGCCCTACCCCTCCCCAAAAATAGAGCCCTTTTACCTGAGGCAAGACCGGTTTATCGGCAGAAGAAGATTTTTTACCCATTAAGCCGGCCATTTTGGCTTTCAAGCCCTTATGGGCAATCAAGGTTTTTGGCACGGTCGTAGGTGCAGCTACAAGCTCATCATAAAGCCGCTGCAAATGTTTTACTGCTGATTCCTGCGCCGCATCATATTGAAAATCCTCACGCTCTAAATCCGCGCGGTAGCGCTCAATAGGCGATGCTGGGCGTGTTTTGGACATTGCCCTATCCGCAGATGTTGATGACATGCAATCGCCTCCCACAGCATGTAAGGCAGCAGCCAGCACAATGACTGGCAACCCTAAGAAGGCTGCGATTATACCCGTAGAGACGTCTAAGCGCATGAGTGGATTGACCCAACTGGCAGACTGACGCCTATAATGGCAGCCTGTTTAATTCAAAAGCTGCTGGCTAATGCAGTCTGCGGTTATATTCAAGGCGCCAGGGAGAACACTGTGGACGCAAGCTCACCATTAACCTTTGCCATTATCGGTTTTATCGTCGGCTTAATCGTTGGATTGGGCAGTTACCGCCTCTTCAGCAAAAGCCAGCGTGAGGCTGCTTCCATGCGTCAAAAGCTACTCGAACGCGAACATCAAATCGCTGAAATGAAGAACAGCGTGGGCAGCCATTTGACCGGGATCTATCAGCGACTCAGCAATATTCGCGATGAAGCCAACCAACTAGAACTTCAGCTAAAAGAGGACGCTGAGGAATGGGATATTCGCGATGCAGCGATTCAGCCAAGCCTTGATCTTTCTGGCATCAATTCCACCTCTGAACAGCAGGCACAGGCTGATACAGCGGCTCCCGCTACCCCGCGCGACTATGCCGACGGTAAAGGCGGCACGCTATCTGAGGATTTTGGCTTGAAAAGTAATGAGGTGGCAACGCCTCAACCACCTCGCTATTAAGTAACCAAACCACAGTAAGCTGCCCCGATTCTCGTCAACGATCTTTCGGGGCGCTTAATGTGTTAAGCAGGATTATCAATATCCACAAAGCGATGCTCAACATCATACTCATCGCTTAACCACTCACCCATGGCCTGGATTCCATAACGCTCGGTAGCGTGATGGCCAGCAGCGATGTAATGGATTCCCATTTCGCGCGCCAAGTGGGTGGTTCGCTCTGATATTTCACCCGACACGAAAACCTGCGCCCCCGCTTCAAAGGCTGCCGTAATCATGTCTTGCGCCCCACCGGTGCACCAGGCAATGCGCTCAATATCACCCACCTGCGGGGCTTCAATGACCAAAGGCTCACGCTGAAGGGTGTGCGCAACTTGCGCTGCGAGATCCTGTACAGAAAGTGGCTGCGCTAAACGTCCTGACCATAAAAGCCCTTCTCCTAGCTCGCCATCAATACACCCCTCCACTTTCCAGCCTAGGCGCCTGGCCAATTCGGCGTTATTGCCCATTTCGGCGTGAGCATCCAACGGTAGGTGGTACGCCAGCAGGCTGATATCGTTATCAAGCAGTGTTTTAATCCGCTTCTGCTTCATACCGGTGATCGCAACGGGTTCGTTTTTCCAGAAATAGCCATGATGGACCAACACCATATCCGCCTGCCAAGCAACGGCTTCGTCCAGCAAAGCCTGACAGGCTGTCACTCCCGTCATAACGCGTTTAACGTGCTCACTACCCGCCACTTGCAAACCATTAATCGTATAATCTTTAAACTGAGCAGCGCGCAGCTGATGGTCACAGGCTGCCACTAATTGGTCACGATGAATCATATTGCGTCCTTTTATTGATTTAACTGCACCCGTGAGGAACTTGCTAAGAAAGTGTTACCATTAAAACATTGTAAAACTCGCGGCTTTTTATCGCGAACAGTGAGACTGACTCGTTAAGGAATTTATTACATGCGACGCTATGTGCTGCCTTACCTATGGCCTGTTGTTACTGGCGTACTGCTCGCTGTGGTGATTCTGTTTGCGCTCCCCGAGCAACTTCCCAACCCATTTCGTGATTCACCGCCACAGGCGCCTCAATCTCCGGCCCCGGTGATCTCTACGGTCCCAGCGGCAGTGGAACCCAACCCTAATCGCCCAGCTCCAGAAATACACCAAGCTGCACCTCTATCCCGCAATAAGGGCCCGGTGAGCTATTCACGAGCAGTCGAACAAGCAGCGCCGGCCGTGGTTAACATTTATTCATCACGTATTGTGGAACGCGATCAGCACCCACTGATGTCGGACCCCTTCTTCCAGCAATTTTTTGATAGCCAGGGCGACGATGCGACGACTCACCAGCGGATGCTTTCCAGCCTAGGCTCTGGGGTTATTGTGAGTGAAGACGGCTACGTATTAACCAATCACCACGTTATCAATGGCGCCGACGAAATTCAGGTGGCGTTACGTGATGGGCGCGAAACGTTGGCCGAAGTGATTGGCACCGACCCTGAAAGTGATTTAGCCGTGCTGCGCATTAATTTGGACGACTTGCCGGTTATTGAACTGACCGATTCTGCCGATGTAGCAGTGGGCGACGTAGCGCTGGCCATTGGTAACCCTTTTGGGGTCGGCCAAACCGTCACCATGGGCATTATTAGCGCCACGGGGCGTAATCATCTAGGGCTCAACGCCTATGAAGATTTTATTCAGACAGATGCTGCGATCAATCCAGGCAATTCTGGCGGCGCGCTGGTCAACCCTGACGGTGCCATGGTGGGTATTAATACCGCCATTTTCTCACGTTCAGGTGGCTCCCAGGGTATTGGGTTTGCGATCCCCGCCAACCTTGCCCACAGCATCCTAGATGAACTGGTTACGCAAGGGCGTGTGATTCGTGGCTGGCTGGGTATAGAGGCACAAGCGCTGTCACGTGAGCTAGCGGCCTCCTTTGGGCTGCAAACACCTCAAGGCGTTATTGTTGCCGGTGTCGTCAGCGGCGGCCCGGCTGCGCTAGCAGGCCTAGAGCCTGGCGATGTACTACTCGCCGTGGACGGAGAGCCCATTCTGGATGCTCGCTCCACGATGAGCGAGATCGCCTCAATACCGCCCGGCACGTCGCTACCATTAACCATTGTGCGCAGCGGTGAGCGTATGGAAATGACACTGGAAGTAGGCGAACGCCCGCTTCCCGCTATTCCGATTAATGAAGAGGTGCCCGGCCAACGCGACTCATAGCGGTAACAGCTTGAGCGCGTTGACAAGGTGCTAGGGGGGCATCAATCGCGAATACGGTACTCAGCTGAGCGGGCGTGGGCGGTTAATGACTCGCCCCGCGCCAATACCGAGGCAATTTTACCCAGCTCAGACGCACCGCCTGCCGAGCAGTGAATAATCGAAGAGCGCTTCTGGAAATCATAGACACCCAGCGGTGACGAGAAACGTGCCGTTCCAGAGGTAGGCAGCACGTGATTGGGGCCCGCGCAATAATCTCCCAGCGCTTCGGCAGTGTAACGTCCCATAAAGATCGCCCCGGCGTGACGAATATCGTCCAACCAAGTGCCTGGCTCAGCCACCGAAAGCTCCAGATGCTCAGGGGCGATCCGGTTAATTAGCGTAATCGCTTCTTGGGCGTCCTGACAGTGTACTAGCGCTCCACGTCGGCGCAGCGATTCACGCACAATCTCTTCGCGCTCTAAAGTCGGCAGTAGGCGCTCAATCGCGGCCTCAACGGCAGCTAAGTGCGCTTTATCCCAGCTCACCAAGATCGCCTGAGCATCTTCGTCGTGTTCGGCCTGGGAGAACAGATCCATTGCCAACCAATCAGGATCAGTCAGCCCATCGGACACCACCATGATTTCCGAAGGGCCGGCAATCATATCGATCCCCACCTGACCAAACACCGCGCGCTTAGCCGTGGCTACATAAATATTGCCTGGGCCCACTATCTTGTCGACGCGAGGCACCGTTTCTGTGCCATAAGCAAGCGCAGCCACCGCCTGAGCCCCACCGATGGTGAATACATAATCGACCCCAGCCAGGTGGGCCGCAGCCAGCACCAACTCATTGAGCACGCCATCCGGCGTAGGCACTACCATGACAATTTCACGGACACCGGCCACATGGGCAGGAATCGCATTCATCAGCACCGAAGAGGGGTAAGCCGCCTTTCCACCCGGTACATAGATACCGGCGCGATCCAGTGGGGAGACTTTCTGCCCCAGCACCGTGCCGTCAGCCTCTTCGTATTGCCAGGAGCTGGGCTTTTGGCGCTCGTGATACTGCTTAATGCGCTCGGCGGCACTGGATAGCGCCTCACGCTGTTCAGAAGGCAGGTGATCAAACGCCTGCTTCAACTGCTCAGGTGTGAGTTGCAATTCGTCCATTGAGCTAACAGAAAGCCGATCAAAGCGGTTGGTAGCTTCAATTACTGCGGCGTCGCCTCGCTGTTTAACACTGGCAAGAATTTCTTCTACGCGCGCCTGAACTGCTTTGTCTGACACCCCTTCCCAATCTAACAGCGCATCAAGCTGATGGTTAAAGTCTGCATCGCTTGTCGACAGGCGTGAAATGGTGGCATTACGTTGTTCGCTCATGGGTCACCTCATGTCATTCGGCAAGCTGTGCCTGACGCTTTTTGACCGCGCTGTCTAGGCGAGCCAGTAACGGCTTAATGCGCTCATGCTTCATGGTCATGGCCGCCTTATTCACTACTAGTCGGGTGCTGATATGGGCGATTAGCTCACGCGGCTCCATACCATTCGCCCGCAATGTATTGCCGGTATCAACGATATCGACAATTTCGTCCGCTAGGTTCATCAGGGGCGCAAGCTCCATGGCGCCATAAAGCTTGATCACTTCGGCTTGAATGCCCTGCTCGGCGTAATAGCGACGGGCCACATTCACAAACTTAGTGGCTACCCGGCGCCGGGCACGCGCAGGCAACTGGCCGGTAACGCCCGCCGTCATCAACTTACAGCGAGCAATCTCCAAATCCAGCGGCTCGTATAACCCTTCAGCGCCGTGCTCAAGCAGTACATCTTTCCCAGCGATACCGACATCCGCGGCACCCAACTGAACGTAGGTGGGCACGTCGGTTGCGCGGATAATCACCAGCTTGACGTCTGGCAAGTTGGTGTCAAACAGCAGCTTACGGCTTTTGCTCAGATCCTCGACGGGCGTGATGCCCGCATCGGCCAGCAGTGGCAGCGTTTCTTCCAGAATGCGGCCCTTCGAGAGGGCTAAAATCAGTTGCTTACTCATCGTTTAGGCCAGTGGTTAATAGCATGCAGCGCCAGTAGCATGCAGAATTAGTAGCAAGCGAGTTTGGTCGCATAGTTTAGCCAGGAATACGGCGAATGCGCGCGCCCAGTAGCTGCAATTTTTCTTCGATGCACTCGTAGCCACGGTCAATGTGATAGATACGATCGACCAGGGTTTCGCCTTCGGCCATCATCGCTGCAATCACCAGCGAAGCGGAAGCGCGTAGATCGGTCGCCATGACAGGCGCGCCGGAAAGCTTCTCGACCCCTTCTATTAATGCGGTATTACCTTCCAGCACTATATTGGCGCCCATGCGATTAAGCTCTTGAACGTGCATAAAGCGGTTCTCGAAGATCGTTTCGACCACTCGAGAGTGCCCCACGGCCACTGCGTTCATAGCTACGAACTGCGCCTGCATATCGGTTGGAAACGCAGGATAAGGCGCCGTGCGAATATTCACCGCCTTCGGGCGTTTGCCGTGCATATCCAGAGCAATCCAATCGTCACCGCTGGTAATCTCAGCACCCGCCTCTTCCAACTTGGCGATGACCGCATCCAGGATATCCGCCCGGGTGCGCTTTACCTTCACTCGCCCACCTGTCATGGCAGCGGCTACCAGAAACGTGCCCGTTTCAATACGGTCGGGCATGACATCGTGTTCGCAGCCGTGAAGTTTCTCAACGCCCTCAATGGTAATAGTGTCAGTACCTTGGCCGCTGATTTTAGCGCCCATCTTGATCAAACACTCTGCCAAGTCGACGATTTCTGGCTCGCGGGCAGCGTTCTCTAGAACGGTTTTGCCATCGGCCAACGTCGCCGCCATCAATAGGTTTTCGGTACCGGTTACTGTCACGGTATCAAAGTAAATCGTCGCGCCTTTCAGGCGGCCATCGACCCGCGCACGGATGTAGCCCGCTTCAACGCGAATCTCAGCACCCATGGCCTCCAAACCACGAATGTGCAAATCCACCGGGCGCGAACCAATCGCGCAGCCACCGGGCAGCGACACATCGGCTTTACCGAAGTGGGCAAGCAGTGGCCCTAACACCAAGATGGAAGCACGCATCTTTTTAACCAGCTCATAAGGTGCGTGGCATTGGGTCACCTGAGAACCATCTAACTGGATACTCAGCTTCTCACCCATTACCGGCTCAACCCCCATACGACCAAGCAGCTCTAAGGTGGTGGTAATATCCTGCAGGTGCGGCAAATTACCAATCACTACGGGGCCGTCGGCCAACAGGCTGGCACACAAGATGGGTAACGCTGCATTTTTGGCACCGCTCACCCACACTTCACCGTCTACCGAACCATTGCCGGTAATGATTAATTTATCCATGGAGCGACCGTTACTGGACGTTTTCCGGTGCAGTTTGCCACTGCGCCGGAGTAAACGTTTTGATACTAATGGCGTGGAGCGCGCCAGAGGCGATCTCATCACTGAGAGCAGCGTAGACGAGCTGCTGACGTTTGACTGGAGAGAGACCTTCAAAGGCATCGCCAACCGCAATCACCTGAAAATTACAGCCTTCACCCTGAATATGGAACTGACATCCGTCTATACGGGATTCAAGCAGTGCTTTTACCTCGTTGGGTTGCATGGCGCAAAAAACTCCTTTGGGGTCGTCGATATTAATAAACGTAATTGGGTCGACATAATAAAGAAAAGCAACGCGCTTGGCGATGGCGTAGCTTTAAACAGCCAAGGTCGCTGATGGATGATCAATTAATGCATCCAGTTCGGCTAATGAGGCAAGTCGGCGTAGAGGGGCTGAAAAGCGGATAGCCTGAACCTGGATTTCACGCTGCCGACACGTGCGCAACCATTCAAACAGCACGCTGATGGCAGCACTGCTGGCTTTTTCAACGCGGCTAAAATCCAGTGTTAGTGAAGTTAACTCGGCTTGCTTGAGCCACGTAACGCCGCTGGCGGCCAAATCGGCCGCCAACGTCACATCCACATCACCGACTACCTGCAAGGTAGCGTCTTCAGCATCCACCGTGACACCGGGGCGTGAAAAAAGGGTTGTCACGCATCGCCCCCCTGCTCAAGCTCTTCAACACCCACCTCAGGCGACCAACCGTCGATGACAACATCATAATCGCGATTATTATCACGCATGGCTTGGTCGAACTGATTGCGGAACGTCAAGCCCAGGTTAATGCCATTTACGATCACATTGACCACCCGCCACTCGCCATTAGAAAGCCTTAAGCTATAGCTCACGGGATATACTTGCCCGTTATTCGCCACCACTTCCATCGCGACACTGGCTTGATCGTCATAGCGCTGTGCTTGCTGGGCATCCAGCACTCGCAGCTCGTCATAATCAAATGTCACCAGTCCACGGGTATAGGTATCAATCAATGTTTGACGAAACACATCGGCAAAACGGCTGCGCTGCTCTGGGGTGGCGTTACGGAAATAGTTACCCATCACACTGGCACCGATATAGCGAAAATCAGCCACTTGATCGAGATTTCTATCCACTAATGCCTCAAGCTCACCAAGATTATTAGCGTAATAATCTTTACGACCCTCAAGGTCTTCCATTAGTGATTCAACATTATCGCGAACCAATGCTTCAGGGGACTGGCTCTGTGCTAGGGCCTGTAACGGCACCACTAACCCCACCATGATCATACCCACCAGCAACCAACGACTTACCATCCCGTTTACTCCTTTCATAACCATTATCTCCCGACCCGTTAAAGCACTGGGTTCGTGTCTCATTATTTGAAACATTAATTACTTGCCATGTTGGACACAAATTGCTGGATAAGTTCTTCCAACACCAGCGCCGACTGGGTATCACGAATCGTGTCACCCTCCTCCAACACCTCAGGGTCACCGCCTACGCTAAGGCCGATATACTGCTCACCTAATAAGCCAGCAGTAAGAATAGACGCTATCGTGTCTCTGGAGAGCTGGCCTTCCAGCTCGCTGTCCAGGCTTAGCACCACCCGTGCATCGAACCACTGCGTATCCAACTCAATAGATTCAACGCGCCCCACCGTCACCCCCGCCATAGTGACCCGAGCGCGAGGTTTTAAGCTGCCAATATTGGCAAAATTGGCCTCCAACTGAAACGACTGAGCGGGTGCGGAGAGTGTCAGTCCACTAACACGCAAGCCGAGGAATACAAGTCCCAAAATGCCAGCAATCATAAACAGGCCAACACCGAACTCCATGGTTTTACTGCGTCTCATGAAACTGCTCCACCCATTAAAGGCCGCCAAACATGACGGCAGTCAACACAAAATCAAGCCCCAGAACTGCAAGCGACGAATACACTACCGTGCGTGTGGTAGCACGAGATATGCCTTCTGAGGTCGGCACCAGATCGTAGCCCTGAAAGACAGCAATCCAGGTCACCACCAGCGCAAACACAGCGCTTTTGATCATGCCATTGCCAATATCACTGACAAAAGCCACATTGGCCTGCATGTTGCTCCAGTAGGAGCCCTCAAAAACACCCAACCACTCTACGCCCACCAAGTAGCCACCCCAGATACCCACCACACTAAAACCTACGGTTAGAATGGGTAGCGACACAAAGCCCGCCCATAGCCGCGGAGCGACCACCCGGCGCAGCGGATCAACACCGATCATCTCCATACTGGTGAGCTGCTCGGTGGCTTTCATCAAGCCAATCTCAGCAGTCAATGCCGAGCCCGCACGGCCAGCAAACAGCAGCGCGGCCACCACAGGCGCAAGCTCACGCAGCAGTGACAGCGCCACCATCTGCCCAAGCGCTTGTTCAGCGCCGAAATCGACCAGAATGGTATAGCCCTGCAGTGCCAGCACCATGCCGATAAACAGCCCAGACACCAACACGATGGCGAGCGAAAGCACACCGACAAAATGCATCTGATGCAACCATAAGCGCCAACCCGCACGGGATGGCACACCGACAGCGGATTGGAAGAGAAACACCCCCGCACGGCCTAATGCTTCCATTAAATCGCACCCTCGACGCCCCAATCGGGTAATACGCGCGGTACCGTTAGAAAATTTTGACTGCATTTGTCCTTGCCCTGTATTTACCCTGCATTGAAGCCATTAGCCTGTCTTTGTCATCGGGGGCTCGCCCAAAATATCGCGATAAAACGCCTCAGCGGGATAGTGAAACGGCACTGGGCCATCGGGCTCGCCATGAATAAACTGGCTAACCCTGGGGTCTTGATTCGTATCTAAGGTTTGCGGCGTACCATGGGCAACCACCTGACCATCAGCAATTAAATAGAGATAGTCTGCAATGCTCAGAGTTTCTTTAATATCGTGAGATACCACCACAGAGGTGAGTTGCAGCGCTTGATTAAGGCGCTTGATAAGCTGCACTAAAACGCCCATAGAGATGGGATCCTGACCAACGAAAGGTTCGTCATACAGGATCAACTCCGGATCCAGCGCCACGGCGCGAGCCAGTGCGACCCGACGCGCCATGCCTCCCGACAGTTCTGCGGGCGTCAAGTGACGCGCACCGCGCAGCCCGACCGCCTGCAGCTTAAGTAGCACTAGGTCGCGCACCATGGTATCGGGCAAATCAGTATGTACGCGTAACGGAAAGGCAACGTTTTCGAATACATCTAAATCGGAAAACAGCGCGCCACTTTGAAATAGCATTCCCATTCTCTTACGTAACGTAAATAGCGCCTTACGAGATAGCCGATGAACATCTTGCCCATCAATCACTATCCGCCCACGCTCAGGGGTCAACTGCCCGCCGATTAGCTTAAGCAGTGTGGTTTTACCAGTACCGCTTGGCCCCATAATCGCGGTTACTTTGCCGCGAGGAATCGTCATATTTATGCCGCGAAAAATCTCGTGATCGCCACGTGAAAAATGGAGGTCTTCAATTTCAATAAATGGAGCATCTATCATGGATCAGTTGACTCTTAACGAGGCGCACTTGGGTTAGCCATCATACCCTACTTGCGGCTATCGCGATTATAAAACAGTGTTTCTAAAACATTATCAAACATTGTACTATAACGCTACAAAACACGTCGGCACGCTTGAGTGTTTCTACTGGCCTACCCATTTATTGATAGCGAACCGGTAGCAGGCCGCCTTATAGTCAAAACGCACCCGGGCTAACGTCTCCAACTACTATCTCAACGACTGCCTATAAAGGGTGCCAAGATGTTATTCTTGATGGTTACTACTTTTTATATGTTCAAGGATTAAGAGAAAACGCTATGCGCCAGCCTCTCGCTCCACCCAGCCTACTACGCGAAAGTGCATTGCGTACGCTGCAAATTGAGCAGGCAGCCATTGGCGGCCTTCAAGCCAAACTAGACGAAAGTTTTGACCGTGCCTGCGAGCTAATTCTCGCCTGCCAAGGCCGCGTGGTGGTGACCGGCATGGGCAAGTCGGGGCATATCGCTGGTAAGCTGGCGGCCACACTTGCCAGCACAGGCACACCAGCTTTTTTCGTTCACCCTGGTGAAGCCAGCCACGGCGATTTAGGCATGATCACCCGTTCCGATGTGGTATTGGCGCTGTCTAACTCGGGTGAAACCGCCGAAGTCACTGCGCTCTTACCACTGCTTAAACGCCTGGGCATACCGCTAGTCAGCATGACGGGGCGTCCAAACTCCACGCTTGCCAAACACGCCGATGCGCACTTAAACAGTGGCGTTGAGCGTGAGGCGTGCCCGCTGGACCTCGCCCCCACCAGCTCCACCACCGCCGCCCTCGCCCTAGGCGATGCGCTGGCAGTGGCGTTACTAGAGGCGCGTGGATTTACCGCTGAAGATTTTGCCCTCTCCCATCCCGGCGGCAGTTTAGGCAAACGCTTGCTGCTGCGCGTTAGAGATCTGATGCACGACGGCACACGCCTGCCCCAGGTCGCATTGGGCAGCCCGCTGCGCGACGCCTTACTAGAGATTACCCGGCAAGGGCTTGGCTTTACCTGTGTGGTGGATAGCGAAGGGCGATTGGCCGGGGTCTACACCGATGGCGACCTACGCCGCACGTTAGATCAATTCCATAATCTGCGTGAAGTGCTCGTGGATGATGTCATGACCCGACCGGGCAAGCGTATCGGCCCCGACATCCTGGCGGCCGAAGCGGTACGCATCATGGAAGAGAGCCGTATTACCGCGCTGGCGGTGGTTGATGAACAACAGCGACCTATTGGCGCCTTACACATGCATGACCTGCTCGCCAGCGGTGTTATTTAACTACACTTAATTTAAGAATTTACTAATATGGAGGCTCTATGACCCTACCTGCTGCGCTACTCGATCGACTTCGCCGCGTACGCCTATTGGCGCTTGATGTTGACGGTGTTCTCACCGACGGCCGCCTCTACTTTCAGGCCGATGGTATCGAAATCAAAGCGTTTCACACCCAGGATGGCCATGGGCTCAAACTTCTCAAACGTGTGGGCGTTCATGTTGCGCTGATAACCGGCCGAGACTCTCCCATGGTGAGTCAACGCGCCGCCGCCCTGGGTATCGACCATGTCCATCAAGGCTGTGAAGACAAGCTGGTTACCCTGCGGGGGCTCTGTCAGCGCCTCGATATCGAGCTTGATCAAGTGGCCTACTGTGGCGACGACCTCCCCGATCTTGCGGCTATTAAGCGTTGTGGCGTCGGCATTACCGTACCCAACGCACCGGATTATATGCACACCCACGCCGACTGGACCACCGAACGCCTGGGTGGCCACGGTGCCGTGCGCGAAATCTGCGATACGCTGCTTGAAGCTCAAGGGCACTGGAGCGCGGTGCTCGACACCTACCTGCACGGCCGCAATTAAATGGTTAAACGCTTTAAAGTACGCATCTGGCTAGCCGGACTGGTGATTGCCTTAGGGGCTCTATTGGTATGGCTTGACCCCCGCGGGCCTCAAGACATCAGCATCGACCCCGACGCACAGGCTCAAGAGCCAGGCCACGTACTGGAAAATGCTGAGATCACCCTGTTCGGCGATAACGGCAACGTTTTGCAGTCGCTAAAAACGCCGCGACTTATCCATACGCCGCAGCGAAGCGAAACCTGGACGGAAGAGCCTCAAGCGGTACTGTATGATAGTGAAAACCGTCAGTGGCTGGCTAGCGCCGATGTAGGCACGCTCAACACGGCCACCCAGGCACTGTTGATGTCGGGCTCGGCTAGACTGATCGCGCCGGATGAAGGCTGGCAGCTTGATACCGAGCTATTGCATTATGATGGCCTTAATCAACATGCTTGGAGTGAAACACCGGTATTACTGCAGCAACCGCCCCAGCAAATGAGCGCTTCACGTATGGACGCGTGGCTTAACACCAGCCAGGTCCGCCTAAATGATAATGTGCGCGGCACACACCCCCCGGCCACGCAACCTTAAGAGGAGCCGCCATGAAAGCCATTATTTATACAGCCCTTTTCTCCACCACTCTTTTTGCCCTCACGATGCCGTTATCGGCACTGGCCCAAACGTCACAACAAGCCCCTGTAGAAGTGGAAGCTGACCGTTTAGATCTCGACCAGCGGGCCGGCACCGCCGTTTACACCGGGGATGTAGATATTCGCCAAGGCGAAATGCAGTTGCGAGGCGAGCGTGTTGAGATCGAACGCAACGAGGCTGGCGAACTATCGAAAGCGACATCCACCGGTGAACGCGCCTACCTGCGTCATCAAGTGGAGGGCCAAGATGGTCCCACTGAAGGCTGGGCTCGACGGATTATTTATCACGTCGCTGAGCGCCGCGTAGAGCTGATTGACCAAGCCGAGCTGATCCAGCTAGAAGACACGTTCACCGGCGGGCGCCTTGAGTATTTTATTGACCGTGAAGTGATTCAAGCACGCTCTGACGTTGACGGCAGCGAGCCCCAGCGCATACGTATGACCCTTCAGCCTGAACAATAGGGAGCAAAGCTGTGGCAACTGCTGACACCGCGCCGATCAAAACCCTCTATGCCCACCATTTGGCTAAAAGCTACAAACGCCGCCGAGTGGTTAAAGACATCAATTTGGAGATCTGCCAAGGCAGCATTGTCGGCCTACTGGGCCCCAACGGCGCGGGTAAAACCACCTCGTTCTATATGATTGTCGGGCTAGTCAAATCCGACGCGGGCAAAGTGGGTATCGACGATGTGGATTTAACCCGCGCCCCCATGCACGAACGTGCAGCGGCAGGGATTGGCTACCTACCTCAAGAGGCGTCTATTTTTCGCAAGCTCTCGGTTGCCGATAATATTATGGCGATACTCGAGACCCGTAAAGAGCTTAACCGTAGCGACCGCGAACAGCGCCTTGAAGCGCTACTCGAAGACTTCCACATTACCCATATTCGCGACAACCTGGGGATGAGCCTTTCGGGTGGCGAGCGTCGGCGTGTAGAAATAGCCCGCTCGCTAGCCACTGAGCCCGCCTTTATTTTGCTCGATGAGCCTTTTGCAGGCGTTGATCCCATCTCGGTAGGTGAGATCAAAACCATCATTCGCGCGCTGAAGCAGCGCCATATTGGCGTACTGATTACCGACCACAACGTACGTGAAACCCTGGATATTTGCGACATCGCCTATATCGTTGGGGATGGGCAAATCATTGCCAGCGGTTCACCCAGTGCCATTCTCGATAATCAGAAGGTCAGAGACGTATATCTGGGTGCTGATTTTCGCCTCTAAACTGATCAGCGGCGCCTACAATCACTGCCTGCCCATAAACCTATTTTTTGGTTCTGTAAATAGCGCTCTGCAACAACTTTACTACCAATGGCATGTTTATTGCACTTGCAACCGATACTCTCTCGCACTAGGGTGAAGCTTTCCGATTAACGCGTGGTTCTCAGATGGTCATGAAAGCTTCTCTACAACTGCGTATTGGCACACAGCTGACCATGACTCCTCAGCTGCAGCAGGCGATTGCCCTATTACAACTCTCTACGCTGGATCTGAGGCAAGAAATTCAGCAGGCCTTGGATGCCAATCCCATGCTTGAGCAAGAGGATGAATTCAGCGAACAGGCTGTCAGCGAGCCTAAAGAGGAGGAGTGGTCAGAGAGCATACCCACTGAACTGTCGGTAGATAGCGACTGGTCAGATACCTATCAAGATTCAAACAGCCTGGGCGGCAACAGCAGTGAAGGCCCAGATTTTGAGCGCCAAGCCGCCGGACAAAGCCTTCATGGTCACCTGCTTTGGCAGCTTGCCATGACGGATTTCAGTGTTCGTGAACAGCTCGTTGCAGAGAGCTTAATCGACGCACTGGATGCCAACGGCTACTTGACCCAACCGCTCAATGATATTCGTGAAGGCCTACGCGCCCAGGGAATTGACGGGCTTAGCCAGCGCGAAGTAGAAACGATTCTGCTCAAACTCCAGCAGTTTGAACCGACCGGCATCTTTGCTCGCGATCTGCGCGAATGTTTGATGCTGCAACTCGCAGCCCTCCCGGACGACACACCGCTACTCGTCCCCGCTCGCCGCTTAGTGCGCCAGTTTCTTGAAGCGCTGGGTAAAGACGACATACGCCTACTCAAGCGCCGCTTAGGGCTCGACGACGAGCAGTTGACCGATGTCATTCAACTGATACGCAGCCTCGACCCACGCCCCGGTAGCGCCTACGGTGACACCGCCGACAGCTATGTGACGCCCGACCTGGTAGTTCGCCATAACCACGAAGGCTGGCACCTAGAGCTCAACCCAGAAGCCTTGCCGCGGCTGCGCATTCAGCCCGATTATGCCAGTTTGATAAAGCGTGCGGACAAAAGCCAGGACAACCAGTTTCTTAAAGAGCACCTCCAAGAAGCGCGCTGGCTAATCAAAAGCCTCTCCAGCCGTAACGATACGCTGCTGCGCGTGGGTCGCGAAATTATCACCCGGCAAATTGGCTTTTTAGAGCACGGCGAAGAAGCCATGAAACCGCTGATATTGGCTGACATAGCAGAAGCCGTGGAGATGCACGAATCAACGATTTCACGGGTCACCACGCAAAAATATATCCATACGCCCCGTGGTGTGTTTGAACTTAAATACTTTTTCTCAAGCCAAGTGAGCGGCCAAGATGGCGACAGCCACTCCAGCACCGCTATTCGCGCCAGGCTCAAAAAACTTATTCAGGAAGAACCGCCGGGCAAACCGCTTTCTGACAGCCGCTTAGTCACGCTACTGGATGAAGGCGGCATTCAAGTAGCGCGTCGTACAGTGGCTAAATATCGTGAAGCCATGGGCATCCTCTCGTCCAGCGAACGACGTCGTCTTCGCTAGCACTCGTCAACGATTAAGGGAAACTCTCGACAAGGGCTTTGCAACGCGGCAAAAAGGGTTACAATCGAAGTACAGTCCGATGGATAAGGAGTACGTCAATGCAAGTAAATATCACTGGTCATCACGTAGATCTGACTGACGCCTTGCGTGACTATGTCAACGAAAAGCTTGAACGTGTAGAGCGCCATTACGACAACATAACCACGGTGCAAGTCACCTTATCAGTGGAGAAAGAGCGCCAACAGGCCGCCTGCACACTGCACGCCGCAGGTGCTGATTTACATGCGGAAGCCCTCGACAGTGATATGTACGCCGCTATCGACGCCCTAGCGGATAAAATCGATCGACAACTCGTTAAACATAAGGAAAAAGCACAAGCCCGCGCCCAAGGCGCAGGTGTGCGTTAATTCAATGACGTTGGAAACCATACTCCCCCCGGAACGCGTTCTGTTCGACGTGCCCGGGGGCAGCAAAAAAAGGGTGCTGGAATTTTTCAGCACCTTTATCGCACAAAATACGCCCAGCCTGGACAGCCAAGAAGTGTTTAGCCGGTTAATCGGTCGAGAACGCTTAGGCAGCACCGGTATCGGCAATGGCGTGGCTATCCCACACGCACGCAGCCCGCACTGTTCGGCGCCTATCGCTGGTTTTTTAAAACTGTCAGAAGCGATTGATTTCGACGCCATTGATGGCGACCCAGTTGATCTGGTGTTTGTCCTACTTGTACCCGAAGAGGCAGACGACACGCACCTATCCCTACTCGGCCAGGTAGCGACCATCATGAATGATGCGGATACTCGCCACCAGCTGCGCAAGGCAGGCAGTCAGCGCGAGCTGCTTGAGCTTATTACCGCCAAAATGCGTGAGCATTCAACGTCCTAAGTCGTTAACGCCAATTTAAGTTGTGAAAGCCAACTAATGGTATTTTACACGCTAAGTTGATGCTTCGCCCACCACCCCCAATGCAGCTTGATCTAAGCAAAGCGAGACTCTATGCAACTGGTGATCATTAGCGGCCGCTCCGGGTCAGGTAAATCTATCGCCTTACAAGCGCTGGAGGATCTTGGCTACTACGCCATTGATAACCTGCCCGCCATGCTGCTCGGGTCGTTGGTGGATCAATTACGCGATCAGGGCGACCGCGCTCATTTGGCGGTCAGTATTGATGCGCGTAACTTACCTGGCGCACTGGAACGTCTGCCCACGTTATTAGAGGAACTGTGCCAGCGTAAGATTGATTTTCAAGTTATTTACCTGACCACCGATGCCCGCATCCTGCTTGAACGTTACTCCGCTACCCGGCGACGCCATCCGCTGACCCGAGATAGCGAGATGACCCTGGAAGAGGCGATCAACAAAGAAGAGGAGACGCTAGAGGATATTCGCGATCTAGCCGACCTAGTGATCGACACATCGCGGTTGTCGGTACACGACTTACGCCGACGCATTACCGACCAGGTGGCACATCAGCGGCCGGATAAACTGACGCTAACGCTTGAGTCATTCGGTTATAAACGTGGTGTACCACTAGATGCCGATTTAGTATTCGACGTTCGCTGTTTGCCCAACCCTTACTGGGATCCAACGCTGCGCCAATTCACTGGCCGCGACGCTAACATCGTCGCTTTCTTAACCAGCTATCCGATTGTCGATGCCATGAGCAACGATATACAGGCATGGCTTGAGCGCTGGCTGCCCGCCTACCAAAATAGCCAGCGCAGCTACATGACCATTGCCATTGGCTGCACGGGGGGACAACACCGCTCGGTCTATATGGTTGAGCAGTTGGCTAAACGGCTGGCGCCTGGAATGGGTGAAGTTCAGCTGCGCCATCGGGAGCTAGGCTTGCAGTACACGCTAAGTGAGCAGCCTGATGCCGCCTTGGATAACCCACATCATACTGACGAGCGGCAAGAGACTTCCTAAGCGCTTCTACCCATTAATGACACCACTCGGCAAAAAGGAACCAGGGTGCCAGAAAGAATACTTACACTTACCAATCAACGCGGACTCCACGCCCGCGCGGCGACAAAACTGGTCAAATGCGGCCAGCGCTATACGGCTAAAATAAGGGTTTATAAACAGCAACAGGTCGCCGACGCCGCCAATATTATGTCGTTGCTGATGCTGGCGGCACCCTGCGGTACCGAGCTCATCATCAACGCCGAAGGCGATGACGCTGAACAGGCGCTTGATGCGATTCAAGCGCTGTTCGATGCCCGCTTTGAAGAAGATCAGTAATCGGTTCTGGTTGCTAAAGTTTAAGTTGCTGAGGATTAGTCACCGGCCACCGTCATGGCGTCAATTAACCAACTGCCCGTGTGAACACTGCCACGGGTATCGGTGTCATCGCCAATCCCCACTAACCCGGCGAACATCCGCTCCAGGTTACCGGCAATGGTGAACTCTTCGACCGGGTACTGCACTTCACCGTTCTCCACCCAAAAGCCCGCCGCCCCGCGGGAGTAGTCACCGGTCACGCCATTGACGCCCTGACCCATCAGTTCTGTCACCCAAATTCCCTGCCCCATCTCCTGCAGCAAGCTATCACGGGATTGCAACGGCGCCATTAGGCGTACATTACGCGCCCCACCGGCATTACCCGTGGTTTGCATACTCAGCCGCCGAGCACTGTAAGAAGAGAGCATATAGCTGGCAATAGAGCCCTGGTTGATAAAGCGGTTATTGCGTGTCTGTACCCCTTCTCCATCAAATGGCGAGCTCGCCGTGGCACCGACTTCCATTGGCCGCTCTTCAAGGCTGAACCAATCGGGAAACAGCGGCGTACCGAGCCGATCACACAGAAACGAGGCTTGGCGGTATAACGCCCCGCCGGCGATACCGCCGAGTAAGTGACCAATCAAACCACCGGCTAACGACGGATCAAACAGGACCGGAAAGGTACCCGTGGGCGGACGTTTGGCACCCAGCCGACGCAATGTGCGGGCAGCCGCTTCACGGCCCACCTCGGCAGGGTCACGTAACGCTTGTGGATCACGGGCAGAGGTATAGTCGTAGTCGCGCTGCATACCGCTTGTATCTTGGGCGATCAGCATGCACGACAGCGAATGGCTGCTGCCTTTTTGAGTGCCTAAAAAGCCGTGGCTATTGGCGTAAACGCGCACGCCTTCACCGCTTGAGAGTGACGCGCCGTCCGATTGAGAGATGCCTTCCACATCACGCCCCGCCTGCTCGCAGGCAAGTGCCAATTCAATCGCTTGGTCGGTGGTGAGCGCCCAGGGATAATGCACTTTTAAGTCCGGCAGCTCGGTCGCCATCAGTGAGCCATCGGCCAACCCTGCCGCCGGGTCTTCACCGGTATAGCGAGCGATCGCTAGCGCTTTCTCCACCGCTGCCTGAATCGAGGCGCTGCTGGCGTCTGTAGAAGAAGCGCTGCCCTTACGTTGGCCCACGTAAAGCGTAACGGCGATACCTTGATCGCGCGAAAGCTCAACCGTTTCAACTTCACCCTGGCGAACGCTGACGCCTATGCCTTGATCCACACTTGCGCCTACCTCTGCGGCATCCGCGCCCAATCGCTTCGCCAGCGCTAGCGCCTCTTCGGCCCGCGCGGTCAGTAACGACTGCTGAGCAGATGCATCAAATGCTTGTGCCATATGGCCTCCTTTTTCAACCGAATGACTCTCAACCAAATATCTTTCAAGAGAGTGCCTTTCAAGAGAGTGTCTTCGGCGAATCAATGTTGTACTCGCAGCTGTTATAATGCTGCAACGAATCTTGTCAGTGAGTCACACTATGCGTAAGCAACGTCCCGATCCAGTTGAAGTAGAAGACCAAGAAGAACGCCCTAGCAAATCGCAACTCAAACGTGAAATGCATGCTTTACAAGCACTTGGGGAAACCTTAATTGCCATGCGACCGGCAGAACGCGCCCGCTTCCCGCTTTCCGACGATATGCTACGCGCTATCGAGGAAACCTCGCGCATCCGCTCCCATGAGGGCCGCCGCCGCCATATGCAGTACGTCGGCAAGTTAATCCGTAAAGAGGATCTGGCTGCCATTCAGGCCGTGTTCGACTCCATTGATCAACAGCAGGAGCAGCGCGACCACGCTTTCCACCGCCTCGAAAAATGGCGGGAGCGCTTAATTGACGAGGGCGATGAGGCTGTCGACCTATTCATGACCGAACACCCCGATGCCGACCGCCAAACGCTGCGTCAATTAATTCGTAACGCTCAGCGGGAACGCGAACAGGGCAAACCGCCGACCAGCTCGCGTAAACTCTTCAAACACCTGCGCGAAACGCTCGCTCTTTAAGGCCTGCACTTAAGATTGCGTACCGCCGACGGTCAGCTCATCCAATTTCAGGGTAGGCTGGCCGACACCGACCGGCACGCCCTGCCCCTCTTTACCGCACACGCCAATACCAGTATCCAACGCCATATCATGACCAATCATGGATACCCGCTGCATCGCTTCTGGGCCGTTACCAATTAACGTGGCTCCTTTCACCGGCGCCGTTACTTTGCCATCTTCAATGAGGTAGGCTTCGCTGGCGGAGAACACGAATTTACCCGAGGTAATATCCACCTGGCCGCCGCCAAAGCTGACCGCGTAAATACCGCGCTTTACGCTTTTGATAATATCGCTAGGCTCATCCTGACCAGCCAGCATGACCGTATTGGTCATGCGTGGCATCGGCAAGTGGGCGAAAGATTCACGTCGCGCGTTTCCTGTGGGCGCCATGCCCATTAATCGGGCATTGAGCTTATCCTGCATATAGCCCGTTAAAATGCCGTCTTCAATAAGCGGCGTATACTGACCCGGTGTCCCTTCGTCATCCACGCTCATCGAGCCACGGCTATCCGATATCGTCGCATCGTCGACAATGGTGACGCCTTTAGCGGCCACGCGCTCGCCCATCTTGCCGGCAAAGGCGGAACTGCCTTTACGATTGAAATCACCTTCCAGGCCGTGCCCTACCGCTTCATGCAGCAAGATCCCCGGCCAGCCGGATGCCAACACCACAGGCATTTGCCCTGCGGGTGCATCGATGGCTTCCAGGTTGACCAATGCCTGACGCACCGCCTCTTTGGCGTAATGCTCCGCCACTTGATCATCGCGCAGTTTAGCCATGGAGTAACGACCGCCACCACCGGCGCTGCCGCGTTCGCGACGCCCATTCTTAACTGCAATCACGCTGACATTGAAGCGCACCAGCGGGCGGATATCGGCCGCCAACGTGCCATCACTAGCCCGTACCAACACCACTTCATAAGTGCCCGATAAGGAGGCACTTACCTGGCTAATACTGGGATCGGCAGCACGCGCCACACGGTCAGCCTGTTTCAGCATGGCGACTTTTTCTTCAGCACTCAGGCCGGCCAAGGGATCAATCCCTGCATAGCGCGACATGGCGGACACTGGACTAACCAGCTGCCCAGGCAAGCGCTTACCACTGCGCACAATGCCAGCCGCGGTGCGACCGGTATCCATCAATGCATCAGCGGTAATTTGGTTGGAGTAGGCAAAACCGGTCTTCTCACCCGCCAGCGAACGCACGCCGACACCGCCATCGATATTATAACTGGCCTCTTTTACCTCGCTATCTTCCAGCACCCAGCCCTCTTGCCAAGTCCGCTGAAAATAAAGGTCGGCGTAGTCAATACCCGCGCCCATGGCGTAGCCTAGCCCTGTTTCCAGAGCGTCTAAATCCAATCCTCCGGGAGTCAACAGGATGGCTGCAGCGGTATCTACATCACTTTTATATGCGGTCATTGGGGGCCTTCTAAAGTAACCTGCGGCGAGGTCCAAGGGCCTCGCACGCGATAATGAAGCGTTGTGGCGCGATCTAGGGCATCGCCAAACAGTTGATCGGCGAGGAATAGCGCGCCGCCGACGATGGGCGCACCAACGGCAATGGCCGCAATCGGCAAACTTTGCGTCACTGGCAGTGTGACGCCAAGCCGCTGGTCAAGTTCACGCGTTACAAGGTCGACGTTGCCTGTCAACGTTAGGGTGGTGGCCGGGGCGTCAATTTGCAATGGGCCGCGAAGTGTTAGCAGTCCACCGGTTACATCGGCGGTACCGTTGACACGGTCAAATGCAGTGCCTTGGCCGGTAACGTCAGAAAAATCCAAGCGCAGCCGTCGTAAGATGTTATCGAAATTGAGCAAGCCGATTAACCGCGCCGGTGCCGATTCCAGGGTGACAAAGCTGCCGTCACGAATGTCAGTGCTGATATAGCCATCGGCATGCCTTAACGCCAGTTGCCAGGGGGCGCCCGGCCAATCCAGCGAGGCCACCACATCGGTGCTGCGGCTGCGCATGGCCACAGGCTGGTCTAGGCGCTCAAGGGCGGTGCCGATATCCCCACCTTGAATTGAGATGTCCGCACGGGTGTGGCTGGATGCGGCGTTACCCTCCCAGTGCAGCTCGCCTCGTGCGGAGAGCTGGCCCAGGGTCAAACCAACCGGAGTGAGCGAAAAGCGCTCTCCATCGGTTTTCCAGTAGGCGGTCAACGGACCGAAACGGCGGGGCCCCATGGAAATTTCGGCTAACCGTAATCGCCCATTAGGCACATCGGCCAGCCAATCGGGAATGGCGGCTGGCGCCTCGCGCTGGGTTTTAACCGCTTGCATCCAGGAGTCTGGCGTAGGCGAATCACTATCATGTTGCTTGTTAGCTAACACCAGCAAACGATCAAGCGACAACGCTTCAATCGTCATATCCAAAGGCTGCGGCGATTGCACATTATACTGCAAACGCCCGGTCACAAGATTACCGCTTAAATCCATATCAATGAGGTCACCGTTCATACCACCGGTGGCACTAAGGCTGCCTAAACACTCATCTTGATAAACCACGCAGGGTGTCGTTAACGCTACTGTTAAGGGCACCTGACCGTTGCCACTGCTGGGCGTAGATGCGCCTTTTGCCATTAACGGTGCAATCGCCTGCTGCCAAGCCAGCGGGTCAATACGCGGCACATCGGCATCAATGCTTAACCCGGCCTGCGTAGGCCAAGTGTGCGTGCGCGTTGCCTCATTGCCTAGATATAGCGACCCAGCAATAGAGCCATTGCGCTGCTGAAGTCGCGCGGAAGCAATATCAGCCAAACGGCTTTCGATCTGTCCAGCTTCAATGTCAGCCGTCACGCTCCAGGGCCATGGCTGCTGGGCCGACTTGGCAAAGGGTGCCGGTAAATGACTGGTGACACCGAGTAAACGGCTTTCCAGGCGCAGGGTTGGCGTGGGCATTAAGCTGACATTGCCTTGCCACTGTAGCTGCCCTTCTAACGGCAGGCGCCCTTGGCTGTCATTTAACCCAGCAAGCTCAAAAAGTGCAGAGGTCGCTACATTACCCTGCAGCTGTATTCTGTCGTTTTGGGTGTGGATATCTGCGGCTATTTGTCCGCCTAGCAATTGGCCACTGGCGTCACCCACCAGCCCGCTGCTCTCTCCGTCCTGCAGCCAAGCGAGGTCACCCTGGACCGACTGAAGCCGTAAACCCAGCGGCTGGTAAACCACTTCGGAGAAGCGTGGCAAGGCGTTAATTTCCAGTTGCAGCGCATCAGGCGTTTCCAGCGGTAGCGACAAGGCAATATCGCCATTAACATCGCCCGTTACGCGCAGATCACTCAGTGGGGAAAGATCAATATCGGGCATCGCCTGTAAAAAGGTCGTTAACGCCGAACCATCCGCCTTCAACTGGCCCGATAGATTAAGTATCTCATTCTCCATCACCACTTCACCCTCTGAAGCAGTAACACCATGGCTTTGAGCATGTTCAACTTCAGCCTTTAACACCTTATTTTGCCATTTCAGACGACCCTCAACGTCATCAAGGCGTGGCCAGCCTGGCGCAATCGGCAAATGGCCTTGTGTAATTGCCAGCGCAAGTGTGGCGGTAAAATCCTCAACGGTTACCGTTTCTCCTAAGGGCTGGCTTAGCTGTAACGACCCCTCGGTGACATAGCCACCGATATCGTTGAGCAGCCAATCGCGTAGCCCTTCATCCATCACGCTAAGCGGCAGCCATTGAGCCAGTGGTCTGTCTAGCGCGTCCACCTCACTAAAATCTAGATCTAAGCCAAAATGGCCGCGCTGATTACCGGTGACTAAACCAAAACCACCCGACACCTGAGCGCCATCCCAGTCAACGCTGAGGTTCTTGCCACTCACCATGGTATTGGGACCATCGTATACCCACTCTACTTCTCCTTCGGCACGTCTTAACTGCATGGGAGCGGCAAAAAACTCGGGGAAATAGAGGGTACTGTCGCCGTCGCTGCTAAACAGTACACGGCCACGAAAATCCCGCGCCTGCACCCAGGCATCCAACGGGCCACCGCCTGGGGCCTGCTGCCAAGGCGAGACCTCGACACCGGTTAGGGCCGCATTGACTCCCCAGCGACCATCTTGCTGCCCAACGTGCAACCCCTGCACTTGCCCGCGGGGGGCAAGGGTTTGCAATACTCGCGTTACTGACTCAGGTAGCAATACATAATCGCGCCAGGCTGTCAGCGAGGCGAGTTCAAAGGCACTGGTGCGAACTTCCCACATCCCTGGTTGATGGGTGGCGTGCCAGTATCGCGGCAAGGCCGGACCAACGCTGCCCCCGGGGGGTTGCGCCCACTCGACGCTCTCGGCGTCACCACTTAGCCAGGCCTCGCCCCCGTCGCCGTCACGCTGCCATAAGCCATTCGCTGCAATATCCCTTAGCACCGCGTATTGAACATTATGGCGAAGGGTTAACTGGGGCACATTGACGGCAACACGGGCTTCCTCAAGACGTCCAGCGCTCCAGCGGCCCCATAACCGCGCACTCCCCCCAGCCTGCTCTAAATAGGCGGCATGATCAGGACGGAACATAGCGGCCAACACTACCAATTGGTCAAGCTGAATATCCAGCTGCAGTGCTGCAGAAAAGTCGCTCAAGCCATGTTGACCGGGCTGCATCTCAACCTTAATTTCAGCCGCGGGAAGGGCAACCTTGCGCGCCTGCTGGAGGGATTCTGCAATATTGATCGCGCCTTCCAGCCGTGTGCGCCGTTCATCGCCAGTCAGCAGCAGCGTCTCGGCATGCAACATCACGGTATCGTGTCTACCATGCAGCACCACGCGGGTGTCATCTACCCATAGACGCTGGCGCAATATGAGTTCAGCCCAGTCATCAATAGCGGCCAGATCGACCTCCGGTTCAGCCGCCATTAATAGCGGCAACTCGGCCGGCTCAGGCCATTGCCAAGAGGCTCCCGTGCCTTGATAGAGATGAAACTCGGTTCCGCTTATGCGTGCGTCGCTAAAAATCGGCGCCATATTGACAAGCGACGCCCAGGTATCCAAACGCAGCCCCGCATGGTCCAGGGAAAACAGTGCTTGGCCATCAGGCGTTTCTGCGTTCAACCCATCAAGGCGTAACAGCAGGTCGCTCCGGGCGAAGGAAAGCGATAACCGCTCAATAGTAACCGGCACGCCAATACGCGCTTCAAGCAGCGCTTCAATGCGGGGGGTAAGAGCGTCGGATTGACTAAAAGCCAAGCGAAGCAGTAGCAGCAACACAGCGGCGCTACCCAGCAGCCAAGCCGCTATCAGTAAACTCCAACGCACCAGCGAACTAGTCTGCATGATTACATCAGTACGATATCGTACTGCTCTTGGGAGTAGTGCTGTTCAACCTGGAAGCGGATCGTTTTATTAATAAATGTCTCCAGGTCTGCTACCGCAGCTGACTCCTCATCTAATAGACGATCAACGACTGACTGCGAGGCAAGCACCATGTAAGTTTCGGCACTGTAGGCGCGCTCCTCTCGGAGAATCTCGCGAAAGATTTCATAGCAGACCGTTTCCGGGGTTTTCAGCGTTCCACGGCCACTGCAAGTGGGGCAGGCTTCACAGAGCGTCTGCTCCAAACTTTCCCGGGTACGCTTACGAGTAAGCTGAACAAGGCCTAGTTCGGTGACGCCGGTACACTTGGTTTTGGCGTGATCGCGCTCTAAGGCTTTTTCCAGCACCCGCAATACCTGCCGCTGATGCTCAACATCAATCATATCGATAAAGTCGATAATGATAATGCCGCCCAGATTACGCAGCCGAAGCTGGCGGGCAATCGCCGTCGCTGCTTCAAGATTGGTCTTGAAAATGGTCTCTTCAAGATTGCGGTGCCCCACATAACCACCGGTATTCACATCAATGGTGGTCATGGCCTCAGTGGGGTCAATGACCAAATAGCCACCAGACTTGAGCTGTACCTTACGGCCTAACGCTTTCTGGATCTCATCTTCGACGCTGTAGAGATCAAAGATGGGGCGCTCGCCGGGGTAGTACTCAATACGCTCAACCGCAGCAGGCATAAACTCTTCAGCAAACTCTACCAGCTTGACGAAGTTTTCTCGTGAGTCGATACGCACTTTTTCGATATCGTCGCGCATAACGTCGCGTAGCGTACGCATAAAGAGCGGTAAATCATCATAAATCACGCTTTGTGGCGTCGCGGTAACTTTACGCTCACTTACCTTGCGCCATAGACGCAGCAAGAAATACATATCGCCTTTCAGTTCTTCATCGCCCACCCCTTCAGCGGCGGTGCGAACAATAAAGCCACCCGTCACTTCCAGCGTTTGCTCTGCTACGCTGCTATCCAGCAGTGCCTTTAAGCGCTCGCGTTCACGCTCATCTTCAATGCGCTGCGATACGCCATGGTGCGGCGAGTCCGGCATGTAGACCAAATAACGGGAAGGGATCGAAAGGTGCGTGGTTAAGCGCGCCCCTTTGCTACCAATAGGATCTTTAGTGGCCTGTACCACCAGCGCCTGCCCCTCGTGAAGCAACTGACCGATAGTTTGCTGCTCATCTGGAGGCGTACCTGGCGGCATTACTTCATGGGCATGAATAAACGCCGCCCGCTCTAAGCCAATATCAACAAAAGCAGCCTGCATTCCAGGCAGCACACGCACTACTTTGCCTTTGTAGATATTGCCCACGATACCACGCCGACGGGAACGCTCGATCAGTGCCTCTTGCAAAACACCATTTTCAACCAGCGCGACGCGGGTTTCCATTGGCGTTAAATTGATGAGAACTTCACCGCTCATGCAAAATTCCTTGTTGGTTGACGTATTCCTTGCCAGCGATCTAGGCGGCGCTCTCATCCAAGGGGAGTTAAACGCGCTGCCAGATGGGGACTCCCTGTCGACGTAGCAAGTGTGCCGTCTCAAACAGTGGTAGCCCTACCACCGCCGAATGACTGCCATGAATCTGTTTTACAAAGATCGCTGCTAATCCCTGTATGGCGTACCCACCTGCCTTATCAGCGGGCTCGCCGGTACGCCAGTAGGCAGCAATCTCATGTGCTTCTATTTCTCGCATGGTCACCTGGGTGATCACGCAGCAGGAGAGCATACCTTCAGGCCCACTCACCGCCACGGCGGTCAGCACTTCATGCTGCCTCCCGGAAAGCAGCCGCAGCATATCAGCCCCCTGCTCGGCATCCACCGGTTTACCTAGAATTCGCCCATCAACGACGACAGCGGTATCTGAACCTAACGTAGGTAAGTCAGTTAGGGGGGCTGCCGCCTTGGCTTTGGCAATCGCTAAGCGCTGTACATACGCTTGGGCCGACTCACCAACCAGTGGTGTCTCATCAATATCACAGGGGTTAACCGTGACCGACACACCAATAGATTCCAGCAAGGCCCGACGGCGTGGTGAGGCAGACGCTAAGCATAAAACAGGTGCGGTCATGAAGCGGCCAACCGGCGCTCGAATGCTTGGAACATGGTAGACAACCACGGCCATAAAAATGCACTGATCAGCGAGGGAATTAAAAAGGCCAGGTGAATTGAAAAATCACCCACGATGGTGCGCAGCCACTGCGCGACGAGCTGCACTAAGCCGAGCAACACCAACACGAGAGCCGACTGTTGTACCAGTGAATAAGCCCGGAAGCGTGGGTACACCAATGCACAAAGGAACGCTAAGAGCGAATAGATGAGAGCATGCTGCCCAAGCGCGGTGCCTTCGATTAAATCCATCAAAATGCCTAGTACAAAGCCATGAAAAACGCCGACTCTGTCGGGAGCTCGCATACACCAGTAAATTAGCATAAGCCCCAGCCATTCAGGCCGATATACCTGCCAGCCATCGGCCAGCGGCATGACTTGCAAACATAACGCCAATAGCAGGCTTAGCCAAATAGCTAAAATAGGCACAACCGGTGCACGCGCCATCAGGGCACCTCTTGATCGGGATTAGCAAGCCGTAGCGAGGAGCGTAACGCCTCTGCCGAGATATCCAGCGTTTCATCCCACGCATGCTCTTCCACTTCCACACGCGGAGGCGGGAAAAGCAGCAAAAAGTGGCGCGAGCGTTGTAACTGCGCCATGGGCTCGGCCGTTACACGCGCAAAGGGCTTACCAGGGTCGTGGAAAACCTCTGTTACGCGTGCGACGGGATACCCCGGCGGGAAACGCCCCGCTAACCCTGAAGTGGTTAGCAAGTCACCCTCACGAATATCCGCTGTATCGGGGACATGCATCACATTAACACTGCTGTAACGCCCGGCCCCCTGAACAATAAAGCGTAACCCATTACGGTTTAGCTGGACCGGCAAGGCATGACTGGCATCCGCTAATAGCAAAACGCGACTGGAATAGGCAGAGACAGCAGTAATTTGGCCCACCAAGCCAGAGGCGTCGATAACCGGCTGCCCCACGTAGGCGCCGTTACGGTGCCCACGATTGACTACCATTTGATGACTAAAAGGGTCATTATCCAGCGATAAAAGCTCCGCCGTGATATAGGGAATCTCACGACGTTCAGCGGCCCTTAGCAATTCGCGCAGCTCGCTGTTTTCCGCTGTTAAATTCGCCATTCGCTGACCACGATGGGAAAGGGTAAGAATCTGCTCACGCAGGCGACGGTTTTCATCCACCAGGGCCTGTTGATCAGAAAGTGCCAGCGACCCCCAATTCAACAGGTCACTAGGCACGCTAACCACCCATTGGATAGGGGCAACAACTGTCGACAGTTGCGCACGCACTTGTTCCATACGCGTGAAACGCTGGTCGACAAACATCAAAGCACTGGCAGCCAATACGCAAAAAAACAGCCGATAGCCCGGCAGTGGCCCGTGCGAAAACAGCGGCTTAATAGGCAATCCCCCGCAATTAACCGCTGCGATTAGTCGCTCGACAGCAACTCAAAGGTGTGCTGATCAATCATTTCCAGCGCTTTACCACCGCCACGAGCAACACAGGTCAACGGATCTTCAGCCACAATCACCGGCAAACCTGTCTCTTCAGCAATGAGCTTATCCAAATCGCGCAACAAAGCACCGCCACCCGTTAACACCAAGCCACGCTCGGCGATATCGGACGCCAATTCAGGGGGAGATTGTTCAAGCGCGCTTTTGATCGCTGCTACAATGGAACCCAGCGTTTCCTGCAATGCTTCCAGGATTTCGTGGGAATTGAGCGTAAAGCTGCGCGGGATACCTTCAGCCAGATTACGGCCACGCACATCAATTTCACGTAGCTCGCCACCTGGGTAGGCGCAGCCGATCTCTTCTTTGATGCGCTCAGCCGTCGCTTCACCAATCAAGCTGCCGTAGTGACGACGCACGTAAGCAGTGATCGCTTCATCAAAGCGGTCGCCGCCCACCCGGATAGACTCGGAATAGACCACGCCATTGAGAGAAATAATCGCGATTTCAGTGGTACCACCACCGATATCGACCACCATCGACCCTTGCGCTTCATCAACCGGAAGACCCGCACCAATAGCCGCTGCCATGGGCTCTTCAATCAAGAACACCTCGCGAGCACCAGCACCTTCCGCTGACTCGCGAATCGCCCGACGCTCGACTTGCGTTGACATGCAAGGAACGCACACCAGCACTCGTGGGCTGGGGGTTAGGAAAGTGCTTTGGTGAACTTTACGGATAAAGTGCTGAAGCATCTGCTCGGTGACGGTGAAGTCGGCAATGACACCATCTTTCATCGGCCGAATTGCCGTAATGTTGCCAGGCGTACGCCCCAGCATTCGCTTGGCATCAGTACCGACTGCCGCGACGCTACGCATATTGCCTGACTGGCGGATAGCAACCACGGACGGCTCATCAAGCACGATGCCGCGACCGCGTACATAAATCAGTGTGTTGGCTGTACCCAGATCAATCGATAGATCGCTGGAAAACAGCCCCCTTAAACGTTTAAACATGGATGTTGTTACCTAGTGCAGACCGGGAACCCTGTGCGGATGCAAACGGTATCACCGCAACCCCCTGGCAGCAAGCACGAGTCGTGCCTAATACTGCCCGTTAAGGCCAATATGTGGTACCTTTTGCGGCTATTTTCCACGTCTGCTACACAAGACGTTTTTTTGATATCGGTATGTATACCGCTTAAAGCGGATATTGTTCAATTACGTTTACGAGGAATATCGATCATGGCGCTTGAAGAATCTCATGTGCGCCGGGCCGCTCACTTGGCCCGACTCGCCGTCAGCGATGACCAAGCCAGCGGCTTTGTAGAAGACCTAAGCCGGATTCTGGACATGGTCGATCAGCTACAAAGCCTTGATACTGAAGGTGTTAAGCCGCTCGCTCATCCGTTAGATGCGACTCAGCGACTGCGCGCCGATGAAGTCACCGAATCTAACCAGCGTGATACCTTTCAGCGCTGTGCTCCGGCAGTGGAAAACGGCTTGTATCTGGTGCCTCGCGTCGTTGAATAACCGCGTCGTCGAGCTAACCCGAGCCAACCACACCGCCTCTTTTTTTCGCCCCTGAACGGAGCTTCCGGGTCATGTATGAGAAAACATTAACGCAACTCGCTGCTGCCTTAAAAAGCGGCGAGTTCTCAAGCCGAGAGCTGACCGCTCACTATTTGCAGCGCATTGAAAAAGCTGACGGCAAACTGAACAGTTTTATCAGCGTGACCGCTGAGCAAGCGCTGAAGCAAGCCGAAGTTGCTGATAACGCGCGGGCGGCGGGCACCGCTGGCACGCTGGCGGGCATCCCCCTGGCGCTTAAAGATATTTTTTGTACTCGCGATGTAAAAACCAGCTGCGGCTCAAAAATGCTGGATAGCTTTATCGCCCCCTACAATGCCACCGTCGTTGAAAAGCTGAACGCAGCGGGCACGATTAGTCTGGGCAAAACCAATATGGATGAGTTCGCCATGGGCTCTTCCAACGAAAACAGCTACTACGGTCCGGTTAAAAACCCTTGGGATTTGAACGCAGTACCGGGCGGCAGCTCCGGCGGCAGTGCCGCAGCGGTCGCGGCTGGCTTGGTGCCTGCCGCCATGGGCACCGATACCGGCGGCTCCATCCGCCAACCGGCGGCGTTTTGCGGCATCACTGGTTTGAAGCCCACTTATGGCCGTGTATCTCGCTTTGGCATTATTGCCTACGCTTCAAGTCTTGATCAGGCAGGCCCCATGGCACGTAGCGCCGAAGATTGCGCACACCTGTTGGGCGTTATTGCCGGTCACGATGGACGCGACTCCACCAGCGTCACCCGCGGCGTGCCGGACTATGTGGAAAGCCTTAATGCTCCGCTCTCAGGCTTAAAGATTGGCCTGCCTAAAGAGTATTTTGGCGATGGCTTAGATCCCGATGTTGAAAAGGCCGTACGCGAAGCAGTGAAAGTGTACGAATCTCTGGGCGCGACCGTGCGCGAAGTCAGCCTACCGCACACCCACTATGCGATTCCGGCTTACTATGTTATCGCCCCCGCCGAAGCCTCTTCGAACCTGTCACGCTACGACGGTGTGCGCTTTGGTTATCGCTGCGACAATCCCAGCGATTTGATTGATCTGTATACCCGCTCACGGGCTGAGGGCTTCGGTGAAGAGGTCAAGCGGCGCATCCTGATCGGCACTCATACGCTGTCGGAAGGTTTCTTTGACGCCTACTACACCAAGGCTCAAAAAGTACGTCGCCTGATCCGCCAGGACTTCCTAGACGCCTTTGAAGATGTGGATGTGCTGATGGGACCGGCCTCCCCCACGCCTGCTTTCGACCTAGGCGCTAAAAAAGATCCCGTATCAATGTACTTACAGGACATCTACACCATCGCGGTTAACCTGGCGGGCATCCCCGGCATCAGCGTACCGGCTGGCTTTTCCAATGGTCGGCCGGTGGGCCTGCAAATTCTCGGCACCCACTTCGCCGAAGCGCAGTTGCTAAATGTCGCTCACCAGTTTCAACAAGCGACCGATTGGCACCTACAACGTCCTGCCTTTGCCGAGGAGTACGCCTAATGCAATGGGAAACCGTGATTGGGCTTGAAGTCCACGTTCAGCTCGCAACGCGTTCAAAAATTTTCTCCGGTGCCTCAACGGCGTTTGGCGCTGAGCCCAACACCCAAGCGTGCGCGGTCGATTTAGGCCTGCCCGGCACATTGCCGGTGCTTAATGAACAGGCGGTGGCGATGGCCGTTCAGTTCGGCTTGGCGGTGCATGCGGATATCGCTGAAGTGTCGGTGTTTGACCGTAAGAATTACTTTTACCCCGACCTGCCCAAGGGCTATCAGACTAGTCAGATGTATCACCCCATCGTGGGGCCTGGCGACATTGAGATTACCCTGGAAGATGGCAGCACCAAGTGTATCCGCATTCACCATGCTCACCTTGAAGAGGATGCTGGCAAGTCGCTGCATGAAGATTTTCATGGTATGACCGGGATTGACCTGAACCGGGCTGGCACACCGCTGCTGGAAATCGTTTCAGAGCCCGATATGCGTAGCGCGAAAGAGGCCGCGGCGTATCTCAAGGCGATTCACTCGATCGTCACCTACCTGGGCATTTCTGACGGCAACATGGCGGAAGGCTCCATGCGCTGCGACGTTAACGTTTCAGTGCGTCCCACGGGTCAGGAGGCCTTTGGTACGCGCGCAGAGATTAAAAACGTTAACTCTTTCCGCTTCGTCGAACGTGCGATTGCATTTGAAGTTGAGCGTCAAATTGAGTTGATCGAAGATGGCGGCAGCGTGGTTCAAGAAACGCGCCTATTCGACCCGGATCGCGATGAAACCCGCAGCATGCGTACCAAGGAAGAAGCCAACGACTATCGCTACTTCCCCTGCCCCGACCTGCTGCCAGTAGTTCTTGATCAAGCCTACTTGGATCACTTACGCAGCCAGTTGCCTGAACTGCCTGCCGATAAGCGCGAACGGTTCCAAAACGAGCTGGGGCTATCTGCCTATGACGCCAATGTCATTTCAGCCAGCCGCGATATGGCCGAGTTCTTTGAGGCCGTGCATAACGAGTGCGGCGACGCTAAGCAGTCGGCTAACTGGGTACAGGGTGAGCTTTCCGGCGCCCTTAATCGCGAAAACCTAAGCATTGCCAACAGCCCGATTTCGGCGCGCCAGCTAGGCCAGCTGATCAGTCGCGTGCTGGACAACACCATCAACGGTAAAGCGGCAAAAGAGGTTTTTCAGGCGCTGTGGAATGGCCAGGGCGAATCCGCCGACGATATTATTGATGCCAAAGGGCTCAAACAAGTAACGGATACCGGCGCGATTGAAGCGATGATTGATCAAGTGATCGCCGACAGTCCCGCCCAGGTTGCCCAGTATCGTGATTCGGAGCCGGAAAAACGCGGCAAGATGATCGGCTACTTTGTCGGTCAGGTAATGAAAGCATCGCGTGGCACCGCCAACCCGCAGCAGGTGAATGGCTTGCTAAAAGAGAAGCTCGACGCGCTGTTGTAACGGCAGTTTTGGACAATCCGAACAACTCTTGGCGGGGGCGCTGTAAACCCCTCCCTGGGCGCTACTTTCGCCATCCTTGGCGAAAGACCCCCGCTACGAGTTGATTCGGAACTGAAATTTTCGAACAACTAGCGGCTGCCCCGGCAGCCGCTTTTTGGTCTTTATGGCCATCAAAGCTGGCTGGGCTGGGTAAAACGCTTCAGCTGCGCGCAGCCTGCCGCCCAGACCTCGGCTTCAAACTCAGCGATGGCGGCGGTAGGAAAACCAATGCCTTGGGCTGGACTCCCCTCGACCAACAGCCCCGCCAAATCGCCCACCAGCGGCATATGACTCACCAGCATAATCGGCGTGCCCTCAGGCTGTTCAAGCAGCCAGTCGCTCACAGCGCTGGGTGAGTCCTCTGGGGTGATAAAATCTAGCGTCTCAAGGGGAGTACCCAGCGCGTCGCACAGCGCTTGCGCGGTTTGCTGCGCTCGTGCGTAGGGGCTGGCATAAAGCGTTGGCATTGGCAATTCACCAGCAGCCACACGCTCGGCCAGCCAGCGCGCCATTTTTTCGACCTCACGCTCACCGCGCGATGTTAAGCGGCGCGCGTGATCGGGATACCCTGGCCCAGCCTCGCCATGGCGCATGATCAACATATCAGGCATTCGAGCCTCCGTTTTTTTGAGAGGGAGGAGCCTGGTCATGATGGGCTTGGTCGCGATGAGCCTGCTGAACAGCCTCACGGGGCAGAATAAACTCTACATCACTACTCTGCTCGCCCATCATCAGGGTGCGCGCCATCTCTTGAGCAGGCACGCCGTCAAACAGTACGTGATGAAGCCCTTCCGCCAACGGCATATAAACACCCATCTCGCTCGCTTTGGCGCATACCAGCTTCACTGTATTAACGCCTTCCGCCACTTGGCCAAGTGCATCAACGGCTTCTTCAAGCGTCCGCCCCTCTCCCATGGCATAGCCAACCCGGTAGTTACGCGATAAATTAGACGAGCAGGTAACGATCAAGTCTCCTACGCCTGCCAAGCCTAAAAAAGTCATCGGGTTAGCGCCCTGGGCAACCGCAAAGCGGCTCATTTCAGCCAGCGCGCGGGTCATCAACATACTGCGGGTGTTTTCACCCATACCCAGCGCCGCCGCCATGCCCGCCGCAATGGCGTAAATATTTTTTAGTGCGCCACCTAACTCAACACCGTGGCGATCATCGCTGGCGTAAACGCGGAAATAACGGCAGCCCAGCGCTTGCTGAACCCGCGTGCGGGTTAACGGGTCAGCGCTAGCAATGACCGTAGCGGTTAACTGTTTATCGGCAATTTCAGATGCCAAGTTAGGCCCTGCAATCACACCAATGTGGCTAAAGCCTGTCTCCTGTTCAAGCACCTGGCTCATGAGCAAGAAGCCGTCCTGCTCAATCCCTTTGGTGGTACTTACCAGAATTTGCTCAGGCCTCAGCCACGCTTTTGCTGCTTGCACCACGCTGCGAAAGGCCTTTGAGGGAATCGCAATCAGTACCAGGGAGGCATCAGCTAATACAGCCTGCATATCGGTTGAGGCTTCTACGGCTGGATTCATTGCGTAATGCGGCAGATAGCGCCCGTTACGGTGTTCGTTATTTATTTGCGCGACCAGCGTTTCGTCACGCATCCACTGACGGACGTGGGCGCCATTATCGGCGGCAATACTTGCTAATGCCGTACCGAAACTACCGCCTCCGAGTACGGCGACCTTAATTTGCTGCTCAGCCATGATGGTGTCCTAATAAGTCTCGCAGAACGTACACGCCCACTTTATCAAAACTAGCCTACTAAAACAGACGGCCCGCTTGGGTAACCAAACGGGCCGTTTTGGGCGCTGATAAATATGAGCGTTAGTTACTAACGCCTAAGCCATAGCGCCTTGGTGTAAGAACCTTCTAGGCGGTCAGCACACTGTTAAGGCGTTTCACGTAGGCGGCAGGATCATCCAAATGACCGCCTTCAGCAATGATGGCTTGATCCAGCAGGATGTAGGAAAGCTGCGTGAACAAATCACCTTCAGCCCCTTCCAAGCGGGCCACTAGCGCATGGCTGGGGTTCAGCTCAAGAATAGGCTTCACCTCGGGCAGCGGCTGCCCTGCCGCTTCCATAATGCGGCGCATCTGATAGCCCATCTCATGCTCAGGTAACACTACACAGGCGGGCGAGTCGGTCAGGCGATGCGTGATTTTCACTTCCTGCACGCCGTCGCCTAGCGCTTCTTTGACGCGCTTAACCAGATCCTCTTTCGCTTTAGCGGTCTCTTCCTGGGCTTTCTTCTCTGCTTCATCTTCTACATCACCAAGATCAAGCTCGCCCTTAGCGACATCGGCAAAGGTGTTGCCATCGAACTCAGTCAGATGGCTCATCAACCAATCATCAATACGATCCGACAACAGCAGTACTTCGATGCCTTTTTTACGGAAGATTTCCAGATGCGGGCTATTTTTCGCTGCATTAAAGCTATCCGCCACCACGTAATAAATCTTCTTCTGGCCTTCTTTCATGCGCTCCACATAATCAGCCAGCGCATGTTCCTGGGTAGCGGTATCGGTGTGGGTTGAAGCAAAGCGCAACAAACCAGCGATTTTTTCACGGTTAGACGGATCTTCGCCCGGCCCTTCTTTCAATACGCTACCAAAGGTATTCCAGAAGGTTTGATACTGCTCTTTGTCCTTGGCGAGTTTCTTGAGCATGTCCAAGCCACGCTTGGTAAGCGCCGACTTGATTTTATCGACATTGGGGTCTTGCTGGAGCAATTCACGAGAAACGTTGAGCGACAGCTCGCGGGTATCCAGCACACCTTTGATAAAGCGCAGATAAAGCGGTAGGAACTGTTCAGCATCGTCCATGATAAAGACACGCTGAACGTAGAGTTTCACCCCTCGTGCCCCATCACGGTCGAACATATCAAACGGGGCACGCCCTGGCACATACAGCAGGCTGGTATATTCAAGCTTGCCTTCGACTTTATTGTGACTCCAGGTCAGCGGGTCGGAAAAATCGTGGGCAACGTGCTTGTAGAACGCCTTGTACTCATCGTCGGAAACCTCGCTCTTAGGACGCGACCATAACGCCGTGGCCTCATTAATGGTTTCCCAGGTCGTTACTTCACTACCCTCAATGCTGTTGCCTTCGTCGTCCTTCGCCGTTTCAGTCTTCGGCATACGCACGGGCACTTCGATATGATCCGAATATTTACGTACCAGACTTTGTAGCCGGTAATCATCGGCGAACTCTTTGGCATCCTCTTTCAGGTGCAGGGTAATTTCGGTCCCGTGCTGGGCTCGCTCGATATCAGCAACGGTAAACTCGCCTTCCCCTTTGGAACGCCACTCGACACCTGCGCTGGCATCGGTACCTGCTTTACGGGTACGCACCGCGATTTCATCAGCAACAATAAAGCCAGAGTAGAAACCAACGCCGAACTGACCAATCAACTTGGCGTCTTTCTGCTGCTCACCGGAAAGTTGCTTGAGAAATTCAGCGGTACCTGAACGCGCGATGGTGCCTAAGTTAGCAATCACATCTTCGCGATTCATGCCTACACCGTTATCACGCAGGGTGATAGTGTTGGCTTCGTGGTCGTGCTCGATTTCGATACGCAACTCACTGTCGCCTTCATAGAGCGCATCGTTATCAAGGGCCGCGTAGCGAAGCTTATCGCAGGCGTCGGCGCCATTTGAGATAAGCTCGCGTAAGAAAATCTCCCGGTTAGAGTACAGAGAGTGGATCATCAAATTCAGCAGTTGCTTAACTTCCGTCTGAAAGCCTAGCGTTTCTTCGTGGTTAGCCGACTTATCAGTCGCTTGTTCGTGGGTAGCAGTAGTCATGCGCTTATCCCTTCTGGATCACGTTGGTCAATTGCCCCTGCGCTATTCAGCAGGAGCATAAAAAGGTTTCGTGGATCAAATATGGGGATAAGCAGCGCTTTTTCAAGCAGCTGAGGGTAAGAAACAGCAGAGCTTAAGAAGGCGTTAGGTCGGGGTCACCGTATTTCCAAGCACGATAGCCCTCTAAGCGCTGGTCGATCCGGTTGAGCAACCAGCCGACAATCAGCACATCGTCCACCACACCGATCAGCATGAGAAAATCGGGTATCAGATCAAACGGCAGTACCAAGTAACCCAAGGCTAATGCCATCATGCCAAATGCCGACCAGGGGATGGGGCGAAAATCACCACGGATCACGTCACGTGACATTGGTACAAACAGTTTTAGCGCACGCACAATACGTTTTGCCGCCCAAACGCGGGATTTGAGTCGACGCAGGAACCACCAAGTGGATAATGGGGCCATCGTAATTAAATCCTCCTAGTATCTGGGCAGTCAGATCATGGTTATTTACATTCGTTCAGTATAGCGGTTGCTCGATAATACCTGTGGACTACCTCCACCGAGCTTAAACAGAGTTAAATTGATAGAGAGAGAGCACCATGTTGGCTTCACCATTTCGCCATACCGCTCGCGCACTATGCACAACCCTGCTGGTGGGGCTACCCGCGTTTTCGTGGGCCGCCTCAGACAGTGAGTTACGCGATGCCCTCGCTGCCGCAAGAGAGCAGCAGTGGGAGCAGGTTGATAGCCGCTCAATAGAAAGCCATCCCTTAAAAGGCTATGTGGAATATCACCGGCTGAGGGGGCAACTGCCCCATCTATCGCCTGACAGCGTGCAAGGTTTTATCAACCAGTATGCTGATTCACCACTAGCGGTCTGGATGCGTGGCCAAGCGATTGCTAAGTATGGCCATGCAGGACGTTACAACGACTTACTAGCGGTCGCTGATGGCGAGCCAGCAGGTACAGCGCGGCAATGCTATTACTACACGGCGCTACTGGCTACTCAGCCCCAGCAGGCCAGCGAAGCAGGCCTTAAACTGTGGCGTACGGGCAGTTCACAGCCTGAGGCTTGCGATCCATTGTTTAACCGCCTGCGCGCTAACGGCACTATTGATGCCGCGGCCATCTGGGAACGCAAAATGTTGGCTTGGCAAGCCGGAGAAACGCGCCTTTCAAATTATCTGGGCGGGCTATTAAATGGCCAGTGGCAAACCGCGCTGGACACCATCGACAGTGTCACCACCAGCAGTCACGCAATCACTCAGGCGCCTTCGTGCCTAGGCCCGGAGTGTGCGGCTACCGCTAGCTTTTATCAGGCGGCCATGCAGCGATTTACACGAGAAGATACCCCCGCAGCGTTTGCTGCTTGGCAAGCGCTATCACCACGCCTAAACCTGCTGCCCAGCGACCGTGCAGCCATTGAGGAAGAGCTGGCTTTTTACGCTTTGGTCCGCGATGTGCCGGGTACACTTAGCTGGGTCGACAGCGTACTACCAACCCTTGAGAGCGAGCGTGTCTTAGAGCTGCGTGTTCGCCATGCATTGGCTAACCGTGACTGGAACGGCGTGCTTCACTGGGTTACCGAAATGCCGGTAGACCAACAGGAAAACAGTCGCTGGCAGTACTGGCTGGGCCGTGCCAACGCCCAGCTTGGCAACCATACAGCCGCCCAGGAACGTTACCAACGCGCGGCGACAGATCGCAGTTTTTACGGCTTTGCAGCCGCCGAAAAACTCGGACAGCCCTATCAGTTAAATATGGAACGCAATCATTTTGACGACGCGTCGCGGCAGCGTATAGCGCAACTACCTGCCGTTCAGCGTACCGAGGCATTGCTTCGTATTGGTGAAGATGGGCTTGCCAATAGCGAGTGGCTGCATGCGGTACAAACTGGCTCTCCACAGCAGGCACGCGCATTAGCCGATTATGCTGCCCAGCAGCAGTGGCATGCTCGCTTGGTGCAAACCACCATTGCAGCCGAGATGTGGGACGCCTTGGATTGGCGTTTTCCCCAGGCCTACCACGATAGCTTTCAGCACTGGGGCCGGCTCACCGGCGTTGATCCCTACCTACTGATGGCCATTACCCGCCGCGAAAGTGCTTATAATCCAAACGCCCTTTCGCCTGCAGGCGCGCGAGGCTTAATGCAACTAATGCCAGGCACTGCTAGCCAAGTCAGCCGCGAGCTGGGCATTAACGATCCAGGCCCCTACGGCGTGCTGGACCCAGAGCTAAATATCCGTTTGGGAAGCACCTACTTGCGTGACAAGCTGCAACGCTACCAGGGCAATCGCTTAGCAGCCGCTGCGGCTTATAACGCTGGCCCTGGTCGAGTTGACCAATGGCTAGGTGATGGCGTGGAGGCGTTTGACCTATTTGTGGAAAGCATCCCCTTCCGCGAAACCCGCGACTACGTACAAGCCGTCCTGAGCTATCGTGTGATTTTTGAAAGCCTTGCTAACGGTGGCAACAGCGAAGGCGTTTCGCTGCTGAGCGATAACGAACAGCAGGTACGCTACGACCGGGCGTTGCTCGCCCGTCGTTAGGCTAGCTACCCACTAGCCTTGGCGCCCGGTCTAAACCGGGCGCTGAGTGAGTGCAAGCCGGATACCAAAGATAACCAACACGGTTCCCGTAGCGGCGTTCAAGGTTTGCGCAAAACGCGCGTTGGCGAGCCACTTACCGGCACTCCCCACCATCATTACCACGCTGATCTGCCAAATATTGGCGATAATGAAATGCACGCCAGCCAGCCAAAGGGATTTCAGCAAAGCAGGATCGCCGGGGGCGATAAACTGAGGCAAAAACGCCATGTAGAAGACCACCGTTTTGGGGTTCAACACATTGGACAAAAAGCCCTCTTTGACTGGCTGCCAGCGAGAAACAGCAGGCGTATCTTTTAGTACGCCATTAACGGGCAGCGGCTGCCCTCGCCTCGCTGCCAATAAACTGGTGATCCCCAGCCAAATCAAGTATCCCGCCCCTACCAGCTTCAACATATGAAATGCCCAGGCCGATTGCAGCAGAATAAGCGAGATGCCTAACGCAGAGATAGTGGCATGGATAAACAGCCCACAGCAGATAGCTACACTGGTAGTCACACCATCGCGAATGCCTCCACGAGCCGTGTTACGGATGACTAGCAGCGTGTCGACGCCAGGGCTAATCGTAAGCAGCGTGATAGCCACCAGGAAGGAAATAAACTGCGCATCAACAAAACCCAACTGCATCATTTGTGCTTGCTCGCAAAGAAATAAAAAATCTTAGGTATGTGGCTGGACGACAGCCGCGTTTGCATCTAGAGTAATTGTAGCGGGTGGACAATTGAGTTGCCCGTTTGAATATTAAGCATGTTAAGGAAATAGAAAATGGCAACTGGCACAGTTAAGTGGTTCAACGATACTAAAGGCTTCGGCTTCATCTCTCCTGATGACGGCGGAGACGATCTGTTCGCCCACTTCTCCGAAATTCAAGCTGAAGGCTTCAAGACCCTGCAAGACGGTCAAAAAGTCAGCTTTGAAGTGACTCAGGGTAAAAAAGGCCTTCAGGCTTCCAACATCCGCCCAGCTTAATTGCTACCGGATGGACAAAGGCCCGCTAACGCGGGCCTTTTTTATGGCTGATTTTTAAGGCTCAGCTTAGCCACAACTGTTTATTCCTCGAGTTATAGTCAAATCTGGTGGATGGCAGTCAGGCGGCAGTCCTGTCTGATTGATCGGTTACCTGCTCCCCATCCTGAAACCGGACGTTGTTCACGACCAGCTCCAGCTTGCTGAACCCCT
>NZ_JBANSN010000090.1:0-1186 GCF_037070215.1 Vreelandella arctica
GAGCAACCGCCACTGATTGGTCCACCACCGCGTGCTGGAGGTGCGATCTGCGAACAGACACAACTGCTGATCCTTGATCCGGTTTTCCATGTCACCCCGGGCACAGTATTGCTCGTAGTAGAGTTTAACGCCGTCGTCGTAACGGGAGCTGAGAATGAACCTGGGGTTGGCACCCAGTTCGCCCTCCTCCAGACGCGCGATCACCCAGCGGGGGTGTTTCCAGGTGTGGGCCTGGTACTGGAATCGATAGGTGGCGCAGACTTTTTCACCCAGTTCGTTGTGAGCCTTGCGAACCAGCATCGAGGGTACGTCTACCTCCTTGAGCAGCCGGCTGTTCTTGCTGAGGCCCACCAGATAGTCCACGTTGTTCCGGTCGCACCAGCTCAGCAATCGGGGACGGTAAAAGCCGCTGTCACCCCGGAACACGATGCGGGTATTCGTCCAGTACTGCCGGATGAATTTCACCAGCAGGGCCAGAATGGCCCAGCTGTGGCGGCTGTCGCTTCGGTTGCTGGTGCGCAGGTAGTTCACCAGCAGATGGCGACCGCAGAACACGTACAGTGGGAAGTAACAATGGTGATTGTAGTAGGCGTTAAAGAACTTGCCGGGCTGGTCGCCATGCACCGGAACGTCGGTGCCATCAAAATCCAGCACAATTTCCTTGGGTGGAGTCTCGTGCTGTTCAATGAAGTGATGCCACAGCAGTTCGTGGGCCTTGACCACGGCCTGCCGGTCTACGCGCTGCTCCATTCGGCACAGTGTTGATTTGCCCGCCAGAATGGCCTCTTCGCCAGTCGCGGTCTGAAGTGCCTGGTCAGCGCGTAACGTTTCGTGATCGTTCAGATCTTCGTATCCGGCGGCTACGCCAAAGACCCGTTGCCGGATCATGGTTTGAAGCTTGTGGCGAACCAGTACCGGATTACGGGCATCGTCCAGCACCGTAGCCAGGCGCTGAGTGAGCTGGTGTTGGTTGTCGACTTCGCGAAGCAAAAGCAGGCCGGCATCGGAGGTGATATGACCACCGGAGAAATCGGCTTCAATTTGACGGCGAGACAGTGGCGAGAAGGTCAGTTTTTCAGGTACCATTTTGGATAGCGGCTGTTGGTGCTTGGTGAACGGTGTAAGGTCCTGAAACTATAGCACTTTCAGCCGCTTTCTTTTATCCCCTCATGAGAAATCCGGGCTA
>NZ_JBANSN010000091.1:0-1131 GCF_037070215.1 Vreelandella arctica
TCAGCACGGTGGGTTTTGGCAATAACGGGCTTGCGAAAGCCAACTTGCACGGGGCGAAGGATCAAAAAGTGCTCGCTGGCGGTGATAGGGAAAGTGTCGGCGCCGGCTTCACGGATTCAGGGAATATCTTTTTTGATAATAATATCAACTGACTGATAGATCGTTTTGGCACTAAGGCCAGCTTTTTTATATAGCTCATAGCTATTCACTTCACCACGCTTAGCCGTAATCATACAAGATAAATGGTATGCTAAGCGCCGTGCCTGATACTCTTCAACTGTTTCTGCATATTTTATAAAAAAAAGTCGACACAGAGGCATTTTTTCGACTTTTAACGAGTAAAAGGACTTTACTTTCAGTTGCTGACAGTACCATGACATAGACCTTCGTCGACCATCTAACCTCTGCCAGATGGAGCGTTCCATATCAATTAAGTACCTTACAACACTTCTATCTCGCTTTTTCCAGTCAACATTTCTAAAGCATTCCTTATTAATTTTTTGCACGGGTTTATTCTTTTCGAGCCATGAAAAATCATATCTATATAACCAAGAATAAAATCGCCTACCATTTTTATCATTCCTTATATCACACAAATATTCGTATTTCTTTAAGCAGCTAATCCATTCCTTACGATACTCTATTCTCTTCTCATCATTGTTAGAATACTTTATCTTTTTAGTTTTATTAGTAGATTCGCTGTATTGCAACACTTTCTTAAGCTCATCATGGAGAATTATTTCAAGTGAGTCACCCCGCACTCCTAGCCAACAAGAAAAGTGTTGCAAGTATGAAAAAGAACTTTTGTGCTTTCTGAATATTTTAATTATCCAGTCAGAACCATGATCCGTTGAAAGACCATGGTGACGCATCCAATCGTTACCCCAATAAGAATGTATACGGCGATCAGTTATTTTATGATTAACCCCTCTATGAGATAGCAACGCTAGCCGTTTAGATTCAATATTGTAATAGCGGCTCCATTGATCAAATGATATAGATGAATAACTCCTGAATCCGTGAGACCGGCCCTCGGAAGCACTTCTAACCCACTGACCTGCATGGCAATATAGCCATTATCGCCATTCACCCAGACAGTGCCATGCCCAACATAAAGTTCCGCGCCAGTCG
>NZ_JBANSN010000092.1:0-1085 GCF_037070215.1 Vreelandella arctica
TAAGTACCTGATCTAAAGTTTTCGTGTAATATCCATGCCAGGATTTCTGACACGGACAGAACCATGGAAAAACGCTTCGTTGCCCCTCTCACTGAACCTGAACAACAGACGCTGACCTCCGCCTATCACCATGGCGAGAAGCGCGCTCTCCGTCGTCGGGCGCATGCCATTCTACTGAGTGACCAAGGCCATACTATTACCCAAATCAGTGAGATACTTCAGGTTCGCCGCGATGCCGTATCACGATGGTTCAAGCAATGGGAAGTGTCCGGTTTTGATGGTCTCACCGACAAACCGCGTAGTGGACGAACACCCGCCCTCGATGAACACGATCACAAGCGACTGCAAGCGTTGGTAGCCGAGCATCCCCATCAGATTCGCGCCTTACAGGCTCGCTTTCAAGAAGAGACTGGCAAGTCTGTCGCCACGGTGACACTGCGCCGGGCGTTGAAAAAAAAATGGCCATAGCTTCAAGCGCATTCGGCATTCACTCAAGACCCAGCGTGACGAAACGGACTTTCGCAAAACGCAAGGCTTGATGAAAGCGCTTCACGAGCGAGAGGACCAAGGCGAGCACGAGCTCTATTACTTTGATGAATCAGGTTTTTCACAAGCGTCGTCGGTGCCGTATGCGTGGAGCCCTATCGGCAAGCCCTGGGAAGTCACTGCCTACTCCCGCAGCCGAAGGCTAAACGTGCTGGGCTTCCTAAGCCGAGCCGGAAAACTGGTCTATCACACGACAACCGAGACAGTGACCACGGAAACGGTCATAGAAGCGTTTGACCAGTTTGTGATCCAGAAGGATCCAGACACCTTCGCCGTTGTGGTGCTCGACAATGCCAGCATGCATCGCTCCAAGGCCTTTAGGCGCAAGAGGGTGGAGTGGATGTCGCAACGTGTGCATCTGATCTATCTGTCTGCCTACTCACCAGAGCTGAATCTGATAGAGATTCTGTGGCGGCAGATGAAGTACACCTGGCTGCCCTTGAGTGCCTATCTCTCGTTTGAACGTCTACATGAAGAGGTACACCGCTTACTCGGTGGTTACGGAACTGATCACGCGATTAATTTTGAATAGGCACTTA
>NZ_JBANSN010000093.1:0-1084 GCF_037070215.1 Vreelandella arctica
TAAGTGCCTGATCTTAAGTTTTCGTGTAACGTTGGAGTCTGATATCTCTAACGGATGGAACCATGTTAAGGCGTTTCGTTGCTCCCCTTACTGACTCTGAACAGCAGACGCTGTCCTCCGCCTATCACCACGGTGAGAAGCGTGCTCTACGACGCCGTGCACATGCCATCCTACTGAGCAATCAAGGCCATACGATCAACCAAATTAGCCAGATACTGGAGGTCCGCCGCGACGCCGTATCACGATGGCTCAAACAATGGGAAGCGTCAGGCCTCGATGGATTGATCGACAAGCCCCGCAGTGGTCGCACGCCCGTCTTGGACGAGAGCGATCATCAGCGACTGCAGGAGCTCGTCGCCGAACAGCCTCACCAGATTCGATCCTTGCAGGCCCGTTTTGAAGAAGAGACGGGCAAGACCGTCAGCACGGTGACCCTTCGCCGAGCGTTGAAAAAAAAATGACTTCAGCTTCAAACGTATCCGGCACTCACTCAAAGCATTGCGTGACGAGACGGATTTCCGAAACACCCAAGGCCTCCTCAAGGCACTCCATCAGCAGGAGGACCAGGGTGAGCACGAGCTCTATTACTTTGATGAATCGGGTTTTTCACAATCGTCGTCGGTACCCTATGCGTGGAGTCCCATCGGGCAACCCTGCGAGGTGACCGCCTACTCACACAGCCGAAGGCTGAACGTATTGGGGTTCCTCAGCCGTGCTGGGAAACTGATCTACCACACCACTACCGGGTCAGTGACCACCGAGACGGTCATCGAAGCGTTTGACCAGTTTGTAGCACAGAAAAAAACCGATACCTTCGCTGTTGTGGTGCTCGACAACGCCAGCATGCATCGCTCGCAGGCCTTCAGGCGGAAAATAGTCGAGTGGATGTCGCACCGTGTGCATCTGGTTTACTTATCGGCCTACTCGCCGGAGCTGAATCTGATTGAGATACTGTGGCGTCAGATGAAGTACGCATGGCTGCCGTTGAGTGCTTACCTTTCGTTTGATCACCTCTGTGAAGAGGTACACCGGCTATTGGGTAGCTATGAAGCTGATCACGCGATTAATTTTGAATAAGCACTTA
>NZ_JBANSN010000094.1:0-1051 GCF_037070215.1 Vreelandella arctica
ATATGGCTATGTTGTCATCTTCTGTTGATGTGCTTTAAATATACTGTATAAAATACTGTATGTGTAGTCTTCGTGTGGAGGGCGCCATGAAGCAAGCAGACTTCAAAATCCTTGAGAGGACACTTTCCAGCCTTCCTGTTGAGCGCAAGAAATACATAGCGGAACGACTTCTTGGGCAAATCAGCTCACAGGCAGACACTCTGATTGATACCTTAAGCCATCACTTTCCATGCCCACATTGTGGCGGCGAGCACGCTGTTAAGTGGGGACGCAGCGGTGGCCTACAGCGGTATCGATGCCGGAACCCCGAGTGTCACAAAACATTCAACGCCCTTACAGGCAAGCCCTTAGCCAAGCTGCAACATCGAGATAAATGGTTCGACTACCTGCGCTGCATGCGAGACAGCTTGACGTTGCGCGCCTCAGCGGCCCGAGTGGGTATTGATTTGAAGACGGCTTTCCGATGGCGTCATCGTTTCCTGAAAACGAGTGCTCTAGACAATGCCAACCCACTATCCGGCATCATTGAGGTAGACGAAACCTTCTTCCTGGAGTCCTGCAAAGGAAAGCGTCAGATTACTCACCGCAAACCTCGCAAGCGTGGGGGACAAGGCAATGTTAAGAAAAAAGAACAAAAAATTCAGGTGCTTATTGCGCGAGACCGTAATGGAAAGGTCAGTGATTTGGTTGATCCGGCGCTCCAAAAATCGACTGTTCATGAGTTTCTGGCGCCGATCATCGATCGCGACTCGATTTTATGCTCTGACGGACACAGCTGGTATAAAACCTTCTCTCGCGACTACGGCATTGCCCATCATCGACTCATCGTATTCGATAATCAGCGAGTGATCGGCAAGGAATACCACATTCAGAACGTGAACAGCTATATGAGCCGCTTGAAGGGGTGGATGGGGCGCTTTCATGGGGTGGGGACAGCGTACTTACCTAATTACTTGGCATGGCGACGGTTATTTGAAACCACAAGGCCAGCCGAGGAAGCGTGGCTTCGTGCGGCGATAGGCGCTGACCAACAGCAGATGCCAACATAGCC
>NZ_JBANSN010000095.1:0-1039 GCF_037070215.1 Vreelandella arctica
GTACGTTGAACTAGACTACAACAAACAACGGCGGCACAGTGCCATTGGGATGATCAGCCCAGAGGTATTTGAAGCCCGAATGATCGCTTAAACCAGTGTCCACTCTTGCTGGGTAAGATCACTATGCCGCATAATGGCCTAGTGTTGCCTCGGTCTGACATATCCCGTTGCATAAAACGTCTGAAAAGGAGATCAGCCATGCTCATCCTAACTCGTCGTGTTGGCGAAACCTTGATGATCGGTGATGAAATCACTGTCACCGTACTAGGTGTGAAAGGCAATCAAGTGCGTATCGGTGTTAATGCGCCTAAAGATGTTGCGGTTCACCGGGAAGAGATTTATCAGCGCATTCAGCGTGAAAGAAATAGTGAAAACGAAGTGGAATAAGACTTGCGGGTTTGCACGATGACGCGATGCTTAAGACGTAAGCTTGTAGGTAAGATATGGCCGGTGTGAAAAAAATCCGTAGAAGGCTAGACATAAGAACCTCAAATCGGTAATATTCGCGCCGTGCCGTTGAGGAGAGGTGGCCGAGTGGCTGAAGGCGCTCCCCTGCTAAGGGAGTATAGGGTTTATAGCCCTATCGAGGGTTCGAATCCCTCTCTCTCCGCCAATAGCATGGCCATTAACTACTTAGCTATAGAAAGTGCTTAGTTAGACATTACTCTTTTAGCTAGAAAGTACATGGTCACAAGGTATGCGCCCGTAGCTCAGCTGGATAGAGTACCTGACTACGAATCAGGGGGTCGGAGGTTCGAATCCTCCCGGGCGCGCCACCTACTTAGTAGCAGTATTAGTAAATATTAGTTGTAACATTACGCGCCCGTAGCTCAGCTGGATAGAGTACCTGACTACGAATCAGGGGGTCGGAGGTTCGAATCCTCCCGGGCGCGCCAGATTTCAAAACCCGCTCTCTTAATGAACTGACCCCATAAACTTGGACAGTGAACAACTAAGCGGCCAAGGCCTGATTCCGGTACTGCACCGGACTCAGGCCTTTTAGTTTGGTCTTAATACGCTCGTGGTTATAGTAATGGAT
>NZ_JBANSN010000096.1:0-1039 GCF_037070215.1 Vreelandella arctica
GCCCGATGATGGACAGCCCGGCGTGGCTGGTGAGGGTGCGGCGACTGGCGCGGAACTTTATGTTGGGCATGGCACTGTCTGGGTGAATGGCGATAATGGCTATATTGCCATGCAGGTCAGTTGGTTAGAAACATTTCTGGGGGCTGGTCTCACGGATTCAGGGTCATTCCATTATCAGACTTAACCACTCGCAGCGGTATGGACATTTTTAATGCTATGTTTGCAGGAGAGCTGCCTCATCCTCCTATTGGTCTAACGCTCGACTACACTCCTATTCATATGGAAAAAGGTATTGCCGTTTTTCAAGGGCGTCCAAAGCTTCATCATTACAACCCATTGGGTACAGTCCACGGCGGCTGGTTCTGCACGCTTTTAGATTCCGCTGTTGGCTGCGCTGTCCATACCCTTTTGCCAGCAGGAAAAACCTACACAACTTTAGAGATAAAAGTAAATATGGTGCGAGCTTTGACAGTGGCAACACCTTTAGTACGGGCTGAAGGCAAAGTCATTCATGCTGGTCGGAGAACAGCGACTGCTGAAGGCAAAATTGTAGGGCCTGATGGCAAATTATATGCCCATGCCACCACAACCTGCATCATTCTTGATGTTTAGATAAAATTTTTGATCGTTAATAGCTTTTAAACCAAAGAAAAATGCTAAGAATATAATGGATATTATATGGGTATACCCTAGAAGAACCATTCGTTTTGTCCTTTAAACCTATTAACAGACTACTTGAAACAGACTGTATTTGCGGAACTACTAATAATAGACCGCTAGTCCTAATAATCTAAATAATCCCTAATTGGACGTTTCTTAAACTGCGATGCGTCCTTTTTTAGTCGATTAATCATTTCAAACTCCCATCCCTGCTGCGACTGTCCAGCTAGGCTAGCCTGGATTTCTCACGGGGTATAACCCAGCTTATTCATGAGGCCGACCTGAAAACGAAGATGGCGAGTGGTTTTCTCTTGTAGAATCAGGATGTTCCTGCCAGAACACGATTCAAGAGGACCACTCGCCATGGGTGAAACCCTAA
>NZ_JBANSN010000009.1:0-172324 GCF_037070215.1 Vreelandella arctica
CACCCGAAACTGGGGGGTCACTGGTTCAGTGTCGCTTAACCCAGGAAAAGTGAAGGAAATCGAGCGTAATAAAAAGGCTGCTTAAGCTCAGCCATTTGGACAACTGGGTTGAAAATCACCGGGCCGCGTTAACCATCTTTTTGGTGCTTAGGATTAACCCCGCCGAAATCGATTATGAAGAGGCCCGTGGGCTGGATAAAACAACGCACCAAACGATCAACATCGCCCAGGTGTTTCGTGATCACCCCATGTTGATGGTCGTGGGGCTTACGCTTTTGCTGTTTCATCTAGGCAATGCCGCCATGTTGCCGTTGTTGGGTCAGCGCGTGGCCACCAATGAGCTGATGAATCCTGCTGTTTATACCGCTGGTACGGTCGTGATCGCTCAAGCAACGATGATTCCGATGGCCCTTCTGGCTGCGTGGTACTCGCACAAGAACGGCTATTGGCTGCTGTTTTTGGTGGCGCTACTTGTGTTACCTGTCCGCGGTGTTTTGGCGGGCACGGTGCCGGGGCTCTGGAGTGTGGTGCCCGTACAAATACTGGACGGTGTCGGCGCGGGGTTATTGGGCGTAGCAACGCCGGGTATTGTGGCGCAAATACTGCGCGGTACCGGGCGTGTGAACATGGGGTTAGGCGCGGTGATGACGATTCAAGGCGTCGGCGCGGCGCTCAGCGCTAGTTTTGCGGGCGTGGTGGCGAGCTGGTTGAGCTACGAGGCAGCATTTTTGGCACTTGCCGGCGTAGCAGGAATAGCCGTGGTGGTGTGGTTGCTGTGCTTTGACCGTGGAGTCTCTTCATCGCCACTCAAGGTGAGCGTTTAGCGACTTTCCGCCCGGTGGGCGGGCGATCCACAACGCCTGACGGACATGTGTTCTAAAAAATAGCGCACTAAAGCCCTATGATTGAAACGGTAACCTTTCGATACTCGGAGTGACACTAAAAAAACAGGAACACTCCAATGGATCTCAAGCTACTGCTGGACTGGCGTCTGCACCTGACGGTGATCGTGACGTCGATGTTTGCCGAGTGGATAGGCATTGTGCGCATTCCACTCGGACCGGGAACACTGCTGTTACTACCGCTGCTTTACGCCTTTATCATTGGCGTTATTTTCAATCCCCACCTTTTTTCGACTATGGGCAAGGTGATTCCCAAGCCGGTCAGCAATGCGGCTGGCCCCATCATCCTTATCGCCATCCTGCCGTTTATTGCTAAATTCGGCTCTACTATCGGGCCTGCCATTGAGCAGATCATTGCCGCTGGCCCCGCGCTGATTCTCCAGGAGCTAGGTAATCTCGGCACCATGTTGATCGCGCTGCCCTTTGCCGTCCTGGTGCTCAAAATGGGCCGTGAAGCGATTGGTGCTACCTACTCCATCGCCCGCGAACCCAATATTGCCATTATTTCAGATCGCTACGGCCTTAGAAGCCCTGAAGGCATCGGCATTATGGGCGTGTACGTGGTGGGCACCATGTTCGGTACGCTCTATTTCGCCTTAATGGCGGGGTATATCGCCTCGCTGGATATTCTCGATATTCGTGCTCTGGCCATGGCCTGCGGGGTGGGCAGTGGCAGTATGGTGGCGGCGTGTTCGGCCGCATTAGCTGAAGCGGTACCAGCATCCAAAGATGAACTACTCGCCTTTGCCGGGGCAAGCAACCTGCTTACCTACGCCACCGGTCTGTATATCTCGCTATTTATCGCGCTCCCAGTCACTGAGTGGATGTACAAGCGCTTAAAAGGCTCGCGCCAGGAGGTTAGCCATGAAAACTCATGAGAGCCCAATCGATCAGTTCGATGCTGAGGCGTTAAAAGAGCTACGTCCCGAAAACCAGCTAGGCAAAACCGCGTTGGTACTGGCAGCCGTGTGTGTGGCGGCATGGTTTAGCAATATCGTCAACGGTTCGCCTTTATTAGACGCACTGCCCGGCATGTTGATTCTGTATGTCATGGTCATTATCGGCTTGGTCATCGGGCGCATATGCCCCTTTTACCTGCCCAGTGTGGCCTGGGTATCGCTGATCAGTATTATCGCGACGCTGCCATTCTTCCCTGGCAATGGCTGGATTATCGCACGGCTCGCTGAAGTGGATTTCCTGGCAGTGGTCACGCCGGTATTGGCCTATGCAGGGCTGGCGCTGACCGGACGTGAGTTTGCCATGTTCAGGCAGACCGGCTGGAAGCTAGTGATCGTGGCCTTACTGGTATTCACCGGCACCTTTATCGGCTCTGCCGTTGTCGCTCACATAATGCTTTAAGGATAGGACGATGACTGCCTCAGTAAACTTGCCGGATAGCGAAACATTAAAAGCGTGGCGTCACGATTTCCACCAGCATCCGGAAACCGCGTTTGAGGAGCACCGTACCAGTGCGCGTATTGCAGCGCTGCTGACTGAGTGGGGCTTTGAGGTAACTACCGGGATTGCTGGAACGGGTGTGGTCGCCGCTCTGGATGGTCAACAGGGGGAAGGCAAAACCATCGGCCTACGGGCCGATATTGACGCCCTGGATATCCTCGAAGAGACGGGGCTTGCCTACGCCTCGCAAACGTCCGGCAAAATGCACGCCTGTGGCCACGATGGTCATACGTCCATGCTGCTGGGCGCCGCCTGGGCGTTAAAGCAGCAGCCGGATTTCAAAGGCCGGGTGGTGTTTATCTTTCAGCCCGCTGAAGAGAGCGCTGGTGGTGGACGCGTCATGGTCGAAGAGGGCCTGTTTGAGCGCTTTCCCATGGATGCCGTATACGGTCTGCATAATTGGCCGGGCCTGCCGGTAGGTGAGGCAGCGGTGCATGACACCGATGTGATGGCGGCTTTCGATATTTTTACCCTAAAACTGATTGGCAAGGGATGCCACGCTGCGATGCCACACTTGGGCATCGATACGGTGCTGGCAAGCTGCCAACTGATCAGTCAGTTACAGGGGTTGGTGAGCCGTGAAACGCCGCCGGATAAATCGGCGGTGCTGAGTATTACCAGCATTCACGCCGGGGATACCTTCAATGTGATTCCGGAGCAGGTCGAGCTGCGCGGTACGCTGCGCTGCTTTGATATGACGCTTAAAGAGCATTTGGAAGCACGCTTTAAACAAGCGATTGGCAGTTTGGCAGAGTTTCACGGCTTAGCCGTTGAACTGGATTACCAGCGCTGCTACCCGGCTACTATCAATACCCCGGAGCATGCCCAGCACTGCGCGACGGTGCTGGAAAGCTTGCTCGGCAGCGACAAAGTAAAGCGCAACCCGCCGCCCAGCATGGCCTCTGAAGATTTTTCGTTTCTGCTAGCCGAGCGACCAGGCGCCTATATCTGGATGGGCAACGGTGTAGATTCCGCTTCGCTGCACAACCCGCGTTATGACTTCAACGATGCGCTGCTGCCGCTAGGGACGCGCTACTGGGTGGAGCTGGTAAGGGCGCTGCTCGTCTAAGTCGCCCCCTTTTTCTCAACGAAAAGCGTTATGCGCTCTCTGATGCCCACTGGGTAGGGGAGCGTCTACGCCGAACATAGCGTCTTTCAAGTATTAGGGCGTTCAAGGAGCATTTACGATGTCTTCACCTATGTCTTCAACAACAGCGTTATCGATCGTGGTGATTGGTCTCGGGCAGATGGGTGGCAATATGGCGCTCACCCTCAAAGCAGCAGGATTTGAAGTAACGGGTAGCGATGTATTTGAGCAAGCGCGATCTCGCCTTGCTGCTCAGGGACTAACCGTTGTGGCGCCCGATGCGCTGCCCGCAAGCGATGTGTATCTGCTTTCGCTGCCCACTTCTGTCCATGTACGTGAGGTGATTGAGCAATCCCCAGGCTTACTCACCCTGGCGCCTAAAGGCAGTGTGATTGTCGATACCTCGACCAGCGACCCCGCCGTGACTCGTGAATTGGCCGAAAAAGTAACCGCAGCGGGGCTTCACTGGCTGGACGCCCCCGTCAGCGGCGGCCCCAAAGGTGCTGCCAGTGGCAAGCTGGGTATGTTGTTAGGTGGCGATGAAAGCACTATCGAGCGGGTATTGCCGATGCTGGAAGCGATGTCAGCCAAGCGCACCCATGTGGGCGGCCCTGGCAGCGGTCATGTGGTGAAGCTTGCCAATAATTACCTGTGTGCCGCGCACTTGTTAACCACCGCCGAAGCCGTGGCTATGGCCGCCAAGGCGGGCGTCGACCCCGTCGCCTGTCTGGCGGGCATCAATAGTGGCTCCGGGCGCAGCGCGATTAGCGAGGTGAATTTCCCAGAGTGGGTGCTAAGCGAGCGCTTCGATTCTGGCTTTACCTCCGGTTTGATGCGTAAGGATCTGCGTCTGGCACGGGATGCCGCTGAGCAACTCGGTATCCCCTTGCCGTTGCTACAAGCCGTTGTCGATGCGTGGCACGCGAACCTCGAACAGCCAACTGATAGCGATGACTTTAACCATATTACCACGCCGATATTAGCGCGTGGCAGCCAAGCGGAGGGCAACCAATGAACTCACTTAGCCAACATGCCTGCGACCATCTTGCTGAACTGCTTAAAGGTTTCGGCTTAGCCGCTGCCACGCCGCTAAGTAACTGGGTTGATGGCGCATTAGTCGCAGGGGAGGGTGAGGAAATCAACTTGATCAATCCGGCCACCGGCGAAGCGCTGGTGAGCTATCGTGATGCGGGTGCGGCGTTAATTGAGCGTGCTACTCAAGCGGCTACGCGTGGGCAGCGTGAATGGATGGCGCTTACCGCCAGCGAACGTGGACGGCGCATGAGTGCGGCGCTGCGTGGGCTAGAGGGCCATGAAGAAGCACTGGCGCAGTTGGAGAGCGTCGTTGCCGGTAAGCCGATTCGTGACTGCCGGGCTGAAGTAGGCAAGGTGCGTGAGATGTTTGAATACTACGCGGGCTGGTGCGACAAGCAGCACGGCGAAGTGATTCCAGTGCCTACCTCGCACCTTAACTATGTACGTCATGTCCCCTATGGCGTGGTGGGGCAAATTACCCCCTGGAACGCTCCAATGTTCACCTGCGCCTGGCAAGTGGCCCCGGCCATAGCAGCGGGCAATGGGGTAGTACTGAAGCCTTCCGAACTGACGCCCTTCTCATCGGTGGTGATTGCCAAGCTACTGGAAAGCGGCGGGCTACCTAAGGGGCTGATTAATATCGTCAACGGGCTGGGAAAAACGACCGGCGCAGCCCTAACCGACCACCCCACTATCAGCAAGCTGGTATTCGTGGGCTCTCCCCAGAGTGGCCGCATGATTGCTGAAGCCGGCGCACGCCGATTGGTGCCCAGCGTGTTAGAACTAGGGGGTAAATCTGCCAATATCGTCTTTGCCGATGCCAAGCTGGACGAAGCCGTCGCCGGTGCCCAGGCGGCAATTTTTGCCGCCGCAGGTCAGAGCTGTGTGGCGGGCTCACGGCTGTTGATTGAGCGTTCGGTGTTTGAGCAGGTTACCAGCCGTTTGGCCCGGGCCGCGGAACAGATTGCGGTCGGCCTTCCCAGCGATGAAGCGACGCGCATGGGGCCTTTGCAGAATCGCCGTCAATTTGAGCAGGTCACCCGGATGATTGAGGCCGCCGAAGCGGCAGGCGCGAGAGTGTTAACGGGTGGCAAGCGTCCCGAAGGACTGCCAGATGAGGCTCATGGCTATTTTATCGCCCCTACCGTGTTGGTCGATGTCACGCCGGATATGGAGATCGCTCAGCAAGAGGTTTTCGGCCCGGTGTTGATCGCCATGGCCTTTGACGGCGAAGCCGAAGCCATTCAGCTCGCCAACGAAACTCGCTTTGGTTTGGCTGGCGCCGTTTGGAGTCAGGATGTGGCGCGAGCGCATCGTGTGGCGGGGCAATTGCGTGCTGGCACGGTATGGATCAATAGCTACAAGGCGATCAGCGTGATGTCGCCGTTTGGTGGCTTTGGCGATAGTGGCTTCGGTCGCTCAAGCGGTTTGGACGGCCTGCGTGAATACACGGTGCCGCAAAGCGTCTGGGTGGAAACGGCACCGGAAGCCAGCGTGGCATTTGGCTACGGTAGTGGCGTTGGTTAATCGCTTGCTGAGGCCGGGTCGCGAAAGGCCTGCATCCAGCGCTGTAAGTGTCTGAGCAGCAGAATGCTAGCCTTGGGCTGTTGGCGGCCTACGCGCGTGACCATGTGGGCCTGGGAGCGCTGAAAAAGGGGATTATCTACCTTACGCGCCACTAGCGTGCCAGCTTCTAAATCGTGTGCGACGGCAAAGGAGGGCAGTAGGGTAATGCCCATGCCGCTGCGCACATACTGTGCTAATACCACCATGGAATTTGTATTCATTGCCATGCGCGGGACTATACGAGACTGCTGAAATGCTTGGTCGACCATTTGACGCACCCCATGTGTGGTGTCCCACATGGCCATCGGCTGGGCGCTAAGCTGAGTCAGCGTGAGAGGTGACGTCTGGCTGGTCAATGGGTGATCCGGCGGCAGAATAGCCATCAGTGGCTGAGGACTGGATGACCAGAAACGCAGCTGGGGATGGGTACGCTCATGGAACATCAAGCCGATATGACTGTGATCGCCGACAATGGCGTCAATAATGCCCGAGGTGCCTGCGGTATGGATGTCGAGCTGAATGCCCGCATAGCGTTGGGTAAATTCGTGCAGCGGCGACGCTACTAGGTCACTGACAAATCCTTCACCGACGGTGAGCGATATCTTGCCGGTTTCCATGCGCTGGTAGGCTTCAAGTGACGCGATAAAGCCTTCGTCCAGTGCGCCGCGACGTTCGCAGTATTCAAGCAGCATTTCACCGACCGGGGTCGGTGAAATGCCGCCGCGCTGACGCTCCATGAGGGTGGCTCCCAAGGCTTCTTCCAGCAGCGAAATTTGCCTGCTGACTGCCGAGGGAGCAATGTCCAGACGCGCCGCAGCACGGCGCACTGAACCAGACTCCAGGGTAACGCGGAAGTACACTAAGCGTTGATGAGGTATGTCCATCGATAGCTGTTATACCTCTGCCTGGTTTACCCTTTGCTGATCGCTCAATACTGCAAATACTGGGCTACAAATATTTGAGCAGCTTCTGCAGCTTGTTCATATCGGCGGAGTCGCCCACTAAACGCACGTTGCCACTCATCATGCCGTCAAGAAAGGCCTGCTGAGTTGGCTTTTTGAGCACCTTTAACGCGGTGGCTTGGTCTCGGAAACGCAGTTCAAGGTCTAAGTCGACGGGCAGCCCTTTACCGGTGCTGATACCTTTCGGCGTCATCCGGTAGTGGCGGGCTATGCTTAGATCTTCCGTGGCAATTCCCCAGTCCAGGCCGCGCATGCGTTCTAACTGTTCACGAAAGCGCGGCTTGCGGCGCAGGGCACGTTTGAGCAATATGCCCAGTAGCCACAGCGTCAGCTTGAGCTTCATTAGGAAACGGCGTCCTTAAGTCCTTTGCCTGGCTTAAAGGCAACATTTTTGCTGGCCGGAATTTGTAGTGGGGCACCGGTTTGTGGATTTTTACCAGTACGTGCTGCGCGCTCACGTACCGTAAAGGTACCAAAGCCGATCAGAGCGACATCTTCGCCCTTAGCAACGCTGTTAGTGATTTCATCCAAAATAACGTTCAGTACTTGGCCTGCTTTGTCTTTTGACAGGTCGGCACTTTCAGCGATGGCAGCAGCGAGTTCAGGTTTGCGCATAAGAAATCTCCCTTTAGTAAACAATCGAACTTTTGTTAAAGAATCGAGCGTAAAGCAAATGCAGGTTGTTGGGCGCGTCATTAGCACTAGGTAGCTTCTCTAGCCTAGTCGTGAACGCGACGAAAATCAGCCTAGCAGCGTAGGTGCTGCTCTGGAAAGCTCCACTTTCCTTCTCACGCAGCCCCCTGTCAACGCAAAACCAATCAAACGTCCGTCTTTATTTTCGGCTAACGCACTGATATCGCCACCTTCGCCTTCAATTCGCCAGCGTTCAGGTGGGGTGGTTGGCGGATAGGCGACCACTGGCAGCAGGGGTGTTTTAACGACTATTGGCCAAGCGCCAAAGCTGACCGACGTGGGAGTGCCCGCAAGCGTTGCCGCCAATGCCTTGGCGCTCGCTTGCAGCGGCTGCACGTACATGGCGTTAACGCCATCGACGCAGGCGACATCGCCCAGGGCGTAAATATCGGGGTGTGAAGTACGCAGTTGGCGGTCAACGTGTATGCCGCTCGGCGATACGTTAAGACCCGCGGCTTCGGCAAGCGCCGTACGCGGTGTTAGGCCAGTTGCCATTAGTACGAGATCGGCGCTGATAGTCTCGCCGTTATCCAACCGTAATACGATGTCATCACCGCTGCTGAGTGTTAGTGAATCTATCGTGCGGCCTAAGCAGAGTCGGATGCCTGCCTCATTGAAGGCATCGCCCAGGGCGTTGCCCAGTGGCGTGGGCAGCAGGCGGGGCAGTAGCGTAGCTTCAGGCGCTATGACACTGACGTGATGACCTCCGGCGTGCAGGTCATTAGCAAATTCACAGCCGACCAGCCCGGCGCCAACAATCGCCACCCTTGCTGAGCCTTGGCCTAACGCCTGATGAAAGCGTCGGTAGTCGTCTAGGTCATTAATGGTGAAGCAGCGTGGGGCTACGCTGGGGTCGATGCTGAACGGCATCCTGGGGGCAGCGCCGGTGGCTAATACCAGTGTTTCGTAGCTTAGTTTTTCAGAGCTAAGTTTTTCATAGTTGGGCGCTTGTCCAGCGTCGAGAAGCAGTGTCCGGTTATCCACATCCAGTGCCGCCACGGGGGTGTGGGTAATGATGCGGGCGTTTAACTCATCGCCCAGCTCGGCAGCGTTTCGCTGGGCCAGTTTGTTGGGCGCTAGGCCTTTAGCGAAGCCGGTGGAGAGTAACGGTTTGCTGTAATCGTCACCGCTGTCAGCACTAATCAGCGTGATTGACCGCTGATCACCGAGACGGCGCAGTGCGCGGGCTAAGCCAATCCCGGCCATTCCCGTGCCAATAATGACCAGCGCAGCGTGGGATGAAGAGAGCTCTGGTTGTGAGGGGGGCATGCAGACACCAAAAAAGTCGCTGAAACAAAAGCCTGTTAGTGCTGCATGTTACACTAGCCGACTCGTTTATTGCCCTGGAGAACTTGGTGACGCCTGCAGCTTTTCGGCAAACTCCTCACTTTTCGCGCTGGCGCCCCGTTGATGCGGCGCGACCTGCCATGAGTACTTCCTGGTGGCAGTGGGTTGCCTCAACCGACTCATTAACCGCCCGTTTAATAGCCGCAGGAGGTGAAAAGCAGTTTCGCGTTCGGCTGCTACGCCAGGGCGTAGGCTGGCCGCGAGAGGATGAGGCACGGGCGTTGGGCATTGCTCCCAAACGCTACGCATGGCTGCGTGAAGTAGCGCTATGTTTAGATAATACACCGTGGGTGGTGGCGCGCTCCGTCGCCCCGCTTACTCAGTTAAAGGGCCAGCGTTTGGAAGGGTTAGGTGAGCGCTCGTTAGGCAGTTGGTTATTTCGTCAGCCAGGTTTAATTCGCGGGCCGCTTGAGGCCACCTCCCATCCCCCCTTATTTGCTTGTATGAACGGTATCGAAAGTGACTGTACCTGGGGCCGACGCTCGGTGTTTTATCACGGCGGGCTGTCGTTATTGGTGCAGGAGTATTTTTTGCGTGCGATGGCGGATGACCTTGATCTGCCATCGCGCTAGGCTAGCGCCTGCATCTTATTTTTCGTGAGGTAAGCATGGATCGTTCACTGTTGCGGCCGAAGGGATGGGCTCGCGTGGCAGATTTTATACAGCTGATGCGTTTGGATCGACCCATTGGCACGTGGCTGTTGATGTGGCCGACGCTTTGGGCGCTGTGGATTGCCGCTGAAGGGGTACCCGGCCGTGATGTACTGCTGATTTTTGTGGCCGGTGTTTACGTCATGCGCGCGGCTGGCTGCGTGGTGAACGATTATGCAGATCGCCATTTCGATGGCCATGTGAAACGCACTAAGCATCGCCCGCTCGCCACAGGTCGAATCAGCGAAACCGAGGCTCAATTGCTGTTTATTGGTTTGGTGGCCGCAGCGTTTATTCTGGTGCTACTGACTAATTGGTTTACGGTGCTGCTCTCGTTGGGCGGGGTATTTCTGGCAGTTATTTACCCGTTCATGAAGCGTTATACCCACTTTCCCCAGGTGGTGCTGGGGGCGGCATTCTCATGGGCAATTCCAATGGCCTTTGGCGCCGTGCTGGGCCATGTGCCGTTGGAAGCGTGGCTGCTTTTCTGTGCAAACGTGCTATGGACGGTGGCGTACGACACGCAATACGCCATGGTCGATCGCGACGATGATTTAAAAATTGGCATTAAATCGACAGCCGTGCTGTTTGGCGACGCGGATCGCCTGATAATCGGCCTACTCCAGGTAGCTACCCTGGGGTTACTGGCATGGGTAGGCTGGCGGGTCGGGTTAGGTGGGTTCTTTTGGCTAGGGCTCGCTGCAATGGCGGCAACTTTCCTGCATCAGCAGCGCTTAATTCGTTATCAGGAGCGGGATCCCTGTTTCCAGGCGTTTCTGAATAATCACTGGTCGGGGCTGCTGATTTTTGCTGGTATTGCGCTAAGTTGGTGGCCTGCGGCGGGTTAGTAACTGCCATTGTCATGTAACTGTCATCAAGTCATGGTGTTATCGTCACTGACATGTCATTGAACTGTTTTCTTTGAACTGTTTTCTTTGAACTGGCTTTTTTGCACACCGTGAGGCTCTGGTATGACCGCCAAAACCGTTCTGATTGTCGATGATGAATCGTCGATTCGCGAGATGATCGCGGTAGCGCTGGAAATGGCTGACTACCGTGTGCTCGAAGCAGATAACGCCCAGGATGCTCATGCCATGGTGGTTGACCACCAACCTGATTTATTGCTGCTTGACTGGATGATGCCTGGCACCAGCGGTATTGAACTGGCTAGGCGGTTGAAGCGCGAAGAAGCCACCGCCGAGATCCCCATTATTATGCTCACCGCTAAAGGCGAAGAGGATAATAAGATCCAAGGGCTTGAAGCCGGTGCCGATGACTATATCACCAAGCCCTTTTCGCCCCGCGAATTGGTGGCACGGTTAAAAGCAGTGCTGCGCCGCGCGACGCCGCGTGGCGTTGAAGATCCGATTGAGATTAATGGCCTGCTGCTTGATCCGGTAAGTCACCGGGTAAGCGCACACGGCAAAGCGTTGGAAATGGGGCCGACCGAGTATCGTCTTCTGCAGTTTTTTATGACCCATCAAGAGCGTGCTTACACACGTAGCCAACTGCTTGACCAAGTATGGGGTGGTAATGTGTATGTCGAAGAGCGTACGGTCGATGTGCATATTCGACGCTTACGAAAAGCGCTGGGCGATGTGCATCAAAACCTGATTCAAACGGTTCGGGGTACCGGATACCGTTTCTCTGCACGGGTGTAAATGTGCGCCTATGGAGCCGTGAACTGTGGCGTCTAGCGTGGCTGGCCACACTGGGTACTTGCTTAGGCTGGTTATTGGGCTCAGCAGGGCTAGGGCTTGCGGCAGGGCTTGCAGTATGTCTGTTTTATCACTTGCGGCAGCTACGCGAACTTTATTTATGGCTAACCCTACATCCTCACGATGAGCCGCCTGCCGCTCACGGTATGTGGGGTGAATTGTTTGATCGTTTATACCGCTATCAGAAAAGCCAGCGTATAACGCAAAGTCGGCTGCGTGCTACCTTGGCCCGTATTCAAGAGTCGTCTGAAGCGATGCGTGACAGTGTGGTCATGCTCGACCGCCACGGTGATCTAGAGTGGTGGAACAGCGCTGCAACGAACATGCTAGGGCTACAAACTGCCCATGATCGTGGTCAGCACATTACCAACCTACTGCGCGAGCCAAGCTTCATCCGCTACTTCAATGCGCGGGAGTATGGCGAGCCGCTAACGCTGACATCGCCGATTGACGAGCGTCGAATCCTGCAGTATCAAATTACCCTGTACGGTGACGATGAACGGCTGGTAATGGCCCGGGATATCACGCGCTTGCATCGCCTGGAACAGATGCGGCGCGACTTTGTTGCCAACGTCTCTCACGAGCTGCGCACGCCGCTAACCGTCCTTTCCGGCTATCTGGAAACCTACAGCGATATTGCTGACCAGTTGCCTCCGCGTTTGGGCAAAAGCATCAACCAGATGCAGGAACAGACGCAGCGAATGCAAAACCTGGTCAACGATCTATTGCTGCTCTCTCGGTTAGAAATCGACCAGGGGGGGAAAGATCACCATCCGCTGTCGCTAGGGCCTTTGCTACAAAGCATCTGTGATGATGCGCTGGCGCTGTCGAATCAGCGTCATACCATTACTGTCGCGCTTGAAAGCGATGCACGCCTGCTGGGTAGTGAACAGGAGATTCGTAGCGCCATCTCTAACCTCGCCTTCAATGCCGTTCGCTATACGCCAGCAGGTAGCCACATCACCTTACGCTGGAAAGCTAGCGCGACTGGCGGCGGCTGTATTGATGTGGAAGACAATGGTGAAGGCATTGATCCCGTCCATATTCCCCGACTAACCGAACGTTTTTACCGTGTCGATAAAGGCCGTAGCACCGCAACTGGCGGCACTGGCTTAGGCTTGGCGATCGTTAAGCACGTACTATTACGCCACGATGCGCAATTACAGATTGAATCCCACCCTGGTAAAGGGGCGCTTTTTCGCTGCTCATTTCCCGCTTCACGTCTTGTATAGGGCTCCGTAAGCGACCTCTCGCACCATACCTGTAAAGGTGTGCAATATTGGCATGTAAAATTGGTAAGAGTTTACTCATGTGCCATTTTTATACAGTTTTTAGGCCTGGTATTCCGATGTTAACAGAGTGCTTTATCTTGATTTTGTTTTATTAAGCTGTTGATTTCATGTGTTTTAATTTTTTTGTTGAGTTTTTGGCATGCTAGCTGCAATATTAAAAATAGGTAAGGACGTATTGATAGGTTAGATAAACATTGTACTGACGATATGACGAAGAGTTTGTATCTGTAAAAAGGATCGGTAAAAAATAGCAGTAGCGGACTAATCATTAATTATCTTTTTAGATATCAAAGAATGCCCTTTCAACGGATGAAAGGTAGATTGACAGGATGTTACAAAGGCAAGGATGCTTTTTAGGTTCAAGGATGAATCGTTAGGAAATCAAACGTTAGTCAGGGTTAATTCCAAGGTTGGAGTCCCGCACAAGGAGTGGAAGCTAACGTTAGTTATTACCTATAGCCTATTCTGATATCGGGCCTCGCTAGTCGGGGCCTAATTTTTTTGCTGCCTGCTTTTTTGTAAGCTTCTAATACTTACTTCTACATTGTTTTATTTTTACTCCTCCCTCTCTTTTTGTATTTATGTAATGGGCTATTCTCTCCATTCATCCATGAGTGGTCTAGGATTCGATCGCCCTAATGTTATGGCAGAGTCCCATCGTACTAGTGCTCAAGCAGAATATACCGCTAAATATTTAACGCATAACGTAGGCGATTGAAACGTTTGGTAACAAAAGTTTGCAATTATGTTGAAATATATTACGATAGAGGTGTGACACGCAGAAGCGTGTCACACCGATAGGGATGCAGGTCGATTCAAGGAATGAATCAAACGACAATCAAAACGCTGGTCAGGGTTAAATTCCAAGGCTGGAATCCCGCAAAAGGAAAGGAAGCTAGCGTTAGTTATTGTCCAGATATTGTGTCCTTAGACCCCCATTATGCGGGGTCTAATTTTTTATAGGCAGCAACTTTTTTTAGTGATGGTGATGCCCATCCGCGGCTTCACTACCTTCCTGGGCGCTTTGTACCCAGACCTCAATGTCCACATCACCTTGTTCAGCAAAGGTTAGCGTGATGGGAAATCGGTCACCTTCCGTTAACGGTTCGCTTAGCCCAATCAGCATTAAGTGAAAGCCACCACCAGGACGCATGGTGTAGGTTTCCCCAGCCTCAATAAAAAGCTCGCCCACATGACGCATCTGCATCATGTCGCCGTCCATTCGCATATCGTGAAGCTCCACTTTTTTGCTTGCAGGGCTGCTTGCGCCAATCAAGGTAACCGGGTCTGAAAAGGTGGTGATATCCACATAGGCGGCCCCATTGGCCGCACCCGGAGGGGTCGGTATGGCAAAGGGGTGTGCGATACGCATCGTGTCTGTTTGTACGTCGTGGGCTATCGCTACTGATGCCACCATAGAGAGAGTGCTGACTAAACACACACACAGCCAAGCGATGGGTTTGAACATACATTTATTCCTTTATTGTTGATTGAAGGCAGGAGAGCAATTTAAAGCGTAAAAATAGCAAAGTAGCCGAGCATAGGTAATAAGCGCTACTGCGGCGCGATGCCACGGGCATCTCCATGCACGTCTCTGTAGTGATCATCCCAGAGCAGTACGGCACCTGCCACGGCGCCGGGAATAAGGAAGAGATTGGCCAGCGGAATCCAGGTGATGAGCGTGACTAACCCCCCAAAGCTTAAGCTTTGCCACCAGCGTTTCGAGAGCCGTTGGCGCATATCGGAAAACGTCACCTTATTGTTATCCATTGGGTAGTCTAGATAAGTAATGGCCATGATCCAGGCGGAGAATAGCGCCCACAGCAGGGGGGATACTAAGTTCAGCCCTGGGATCCAGCTAAGCACAAACAGACCGGCGGCACGGGGCAAAATATAGGCGAGCTTAACAAATTCGCGGCCAATGGCATCAATGGCTGTTTTAGTAAGGTTGCGGTCATCAATCGGTTCACGGCCAGTCACTTGGGTTTCGACTTTAGCGGCCAAAAAACCGTAAAAAGGCGCGGCGATCAGGCTGGTCACCAGCGTGAAGGTAAAAAACACCACCACTAACAGGCAAATCACGAAAAGAGGCCAGATAAGCCAGGAGAGCCAATCAAGCCAGGTTGGTACCATGTTCATCCAATGATCTAGCCAACCACCGAAGCGGTTGAGCACGAAGCTGAACATGCTGACGTAAACAATCAGGTTGACTAAAATAGGCAGAAAAATATAGCGGCGCATACCCGGCTGATACACACAGCGTGTACCTCGGCTAAGCGCAGTGACAGCATCCAGCATGGTGGGGGAGACTCCTTATGATTCAAACGTCCAGGCCGCTTAACAGCCTGGACGTATTGCAGGAGGAAACCCCTTTCAGGTCAAGACTTTTTTAGCACTTGCGGGTCAAGGTTGTCGGGGTCGCTGTGGCGGATATCCAGGCCTTTGACAAGATAAACCACGTACTCAGCAAGGTTGTCAGCGTGGTCGCCCACACGCTCCAGAGCGCGCAATACCCACATGATGCTGAGTACGGAGGTGATCGAGCGCGAGTCTTCCATCATAAACGTCATTAGTGAACGCATTGCGCTGCTGTACTCATCGTCAACCAGCTCGTCTTCACGCACTACCTGCATCGCAAGGTCGGTGTCAAAGCGGGCAAAGGCGGTGAGCGCATCGCGCAGCATTTTGCGCACATGCTCGCTGATGTGGCGCACTTCCACCAAGCCACGAATAGTGCTGGTACTTTCACTCAGCAGCAGGGCGTTACGGGCGATTTTGCTGGCCTCATCGCCGATTCGCTCAAGATCAGAGGTGGCGCGGATAACGGCGAGCACCAGGCGTAGGTCGGAAGCTGCAGGCTGACGCCGCGCCAGTACCCGGGTGCATTCGTCGTCGATTTGCAGCTGCAGATCGTTGACCTGACGATCATTGTCGCGCACTTGTTCGGCTAGGCGGGTGTCGCCTTCAAGAAGCGCAAAGACGGCATCCTGCACTTGCTTCTCTACCAGACCGCCCATGGCCATCAGATGGGTTTTTAGCTCTTCCAGCTCCTGGTTGAACTGGCGAGAGATATGCTGGCTGTGAGAGTCGCTAGTAATATCCATGGAGCACTCCTGACGTTTCAGTCGCTAAGGCCTAGGTAATGCGGCCGGTGATGTAGTTTTCGGTGTGTTGCAAACGGGGGTTGGTGAAGACCTGATCGGTAGGTCCGTACTCAACCAGCTCACCTTGATGCAAAAAGGCGGTGTAGTCCGATACGCGCGCCGCTTGTTGCATATTGTGGGTGACCAGTACCAGCGTTAGCTCCGACTTTAGATTACGGATCAACTCCTCAATTTTGAGCGTTGAAATCGGGTCTAGCGCTGACGCGGGTTCATCAAGCAGCAGCACATCGGGCTGTACTGCTAAGGTGCGGGCGATGACTAGTCGCTGCTGCTGTCCACCGGAAAGCTGCCAGGCGGAGCGGTGCAGGCGGTCTTTCACTTCATCCCATAGCGCGGCGGAGGTTAATGCCCACTCAATAATATCGTCCCTTTTGCGCTTGGGAAGGCGCTGCTGCAACCGCAGGCCAAAGGCCACGTTTTCATAGATCGACATAGGGAAGGGATTGGGGGTTTGAAACACCATCCCTACTCGCCGCCGCAGCTCGGTCACGTTCGTTTGCGGGTCGTGAATGTCCTGCCCTTCCAGCGTGATTTTGCCGCTATGGGTCACTGTCTCATTGAGATCATGCAGCCGATTAATTGCCCGTAACAGCGTTGACTTACCGCATCCCGACGGGCCAATGAAGGCCGTCACACGATGTCGCGGAACACTGAGGGTTAAGTCGCGCAACGCCTCTTTCCCCGCATAGGCGAGGCTTAAGTGATCGATGCTCAGGCAGCTGTGCTCGGACGAAAAGTGCGCCACTGGTACCTGAGCGGTATTAGCTGAATGTAAAGGCGCTAGCATTCGTTTCCCCGTTGACGCCTAAGATAATGACGCAGAAATATGGCAGTTAGATTAAGCACTAGCACAATCAACACTAAAAGTAGCGCCGTGGCGTAAACCAGCGGGATCGCAGCTTGTACATCTTCGCCGTGAAAGGCGGTATCAAATAAATGATAGCCAAGGTGCATGAACTTGCGCTCTAAATGTAGGTAAGGAAACTCACCATCAATGGGCATTTGTGGCGCTAGTTTGGCAACGCCGACGAGCATCAGTGGCGCCACTTCGCCTGCCGCGCGGGCGACCGCTAAAATAACGCCTGTCAGCATGGCCGGTGCCGCCATGGGCAGTACGATGCGGGTAAGCATCTCAAGGCGAGTAGCCCCGAGCGCCACGGCGCCTTCGCGCTGGGCCTCAGGAATCCGCGCGAGCCCCTCTTCGGTTGCCACAATTACGACGGGTAGGGTAAGCAGGGCGAGGGTTAACGAGGCCCACAGCAGGCCGCCGGTGCCAAACGTGGGCGAAGGCAATGTATCGCTGAAAAACCACTGATCCAGCGAGCCGCCAATGCCGTAAACGAACACTCCCAAGCCGAAGACGCCATACACGATGGACGGCACCCCCGCTAGATTGCGCACGCCAATACGCACCAGGCGCGTCAGCCGCCCCTGGTGGGCAATTTCATTAAGATAAATAGCGGCCAGCACGCCAAAAGGCGTCACCATGACGGACATTAAAATCACCATTAGCACGGTGCCAAATATCGCCGGCCACACGCCACCGTCGGTATTGGCTGCCCGGGGTCCTTCGCTGAGAAACCGCCAGACCCCATCGCCCCAGACATGGGTTTTCTGCAACCAGCTCATCGCATTTGGGGCTTGAGCGCTGACGACACTGGCCATCGGTTGGCGCAAGGTTTGGCCATCCACGGTGGTGAGCAGCAGCTGGCTCTCTTGACGTTGGCTAGCGGGAAGCGCTAATAAAGTCGTTAACCGTTGCCAGGCAGCATCGCCCTCCCAGCGCTGGTCGTCTTGCTCAATGGCCACCAAGCGGCCAATAAAATCCCCCCAGGGGCTTCGCTCCAGGCGAATCAAGTCAGCTGGCTGCGCGCGTTCGGCAATCTCCTCAATCGCCACCCAGCGCCAGCGGGCGCCCTCAATGTCCTGATTGCCGGTAAAGTACAGCCGTTCATCTCCCGCTTGCTGGGGGAGCTCGACCTCGCGCACGGCATGGCCAGCAAAGGTGTCACCCGAACGCAGAGTGACCTCTTCAAGCGTCGCGGGCCAGAAATGTCCAAGCCCGCGCACTAACAATAGCGACAGTAGAGCACCCAGCATCAGCAAGGAGAGCGCTACGCTGGCCGCGCATAGCCAAGGCCATAAGTCATTCAGCCAGTTAAAACGAGGGCGGCGAGAGGCGGTGTTGACCGTGCCAGCTTTCATGAAGTGCCTCCCATCTGCCGATAACGGCGGCGCAGGCGCTGGCGGACAACCTCGGCTAGGGTGTTAACCAGGAACGTGAAGATAAACAGCACCAGCGCGGCAAAAATCAGCAGATGATAGGTCTGGCCGCCGGGTGACGCTTCAGGAAGCTCGATGGCAATAGCCGCTGCCATGGAGCGCATACCTTCGAAAGGGCTGGCGCTAAACAGAGCGGTGTTGCCACTGGCCATCAGTACAATCATGGTTTCGCCCACCGCCCGACCCGCGCCGATCATTACTGCTGAGAAGATACCGGGGCCCGCTGCCACCAGAGCCACCTTCCACAGCGCCTGCCAACGGCTGGCACCCAGCGCCTGGGCGCCCTCTATCAGGGTCGAAGGCACATCGGCAAGGGCATCTTCTGCCAATGAGTAGATGCTGGGGATAACGGCAAAACCCATCGCCAAGCCGACAATCAGGGCGTTACGGGTGGCGTAATCCATCCCAAAGCGCTGGTCGAGCAACTGACGCAGATCACCGCCCAGCCACAGCTGCTCCATCCACGGCGCAAGCCATAGCGCTATTGCCACCATCAGAGCGAGCCACGGTATTAGCCACAGGCCTGCCCAGGAAAGCGGTAAGCGGCGGCGCAGCCGAGCTTTGACCAGTTGCCAGAGCAAGCCCGCAAGCCCGGCACTGAGCGGTAGCCAGATTATCAGTACCAAAGCGCTGGCTAGGTGTCGCTCTACCCACGGTGCCAAAATGAGCCCGGCAATAAAGCCCACCACCACGCCGGGAATGGCCTCCATCATTTCGAGCGAGGGCTTGATACGCGCACGCAAGCGCGCTGACATAAACAACGCAGAGTAGATCGCCGCCCCTAAGGCGACGGGAATCGCGAACAGCAGTGCAGCCAACGCGGCTTTAAGGGTGCCCCACGCCAGCGGAGAGAGCTTGGCCAGGGCCAAGCTCTCTCCAATCGCCAGTAGTGGCAGCGTTTCCCATATCAGAAAAACGCCGATAGCGAGAATCGCCAGCAACACCCCGACACCACCAGCGGTGATGAACCCGGTGGCCACACGATCCTGAAGCAAGCGCAATGGCTGCCGAGAAGAGGTTAACCGAGGTGGGGTCATGTCGCTATCATGACAAAACTAGGCATGGCAAAACCGGGGTGATCACAGTACTGACCAGCATGTATTGAAAGAGTGAGTCGTGAAGAGAGCTTATAGTGAAAACGGTGCATAGAATGACTTCCTATTCTAAGACGATTATGTGTCAATTAGATGACAGCGGCTTACCACCCTTGCTGCGCGTCAAGGACGCTTGGGGTTAAGGGGACAAAACCGGATGCGCGTGCAATTTGCTGGCCCTCATCGGACATGATTAGCGTCAGTAGTGCCTGCTCGGCGGGCGGTAAGGATGCCCCGGGCGGCAGGTTCACGTAGAGGTAGAGGTAGCGCGACAGCGGATAATCACCGCTCTGTATCGCTGCTTCATCGGGCGGTATAGCGATGCCGTCATCGTCATAAAGGCTTAATGCGCGCACGGCCGGCGTTAGGTGGTTAAACCCGGCGTATCCCATTGCATTGGCAGACTCGCCGACTGCAGCGACGACGGCCGATGAGCCGGGGTGTTCGCTAATATCGTTGCGAAAGAGGCCGCCGCACAGCGCCCGTTCTTGAAATAGCCCGTGAGTGCCGGAGGCAAGGTTGCGCCCATGTAACGCAATACTGCCAAATGACCACTCACGGGTTGCCGGAAGTTGCTCCCAGCGCCGTATCGGCGCCTCGGCACCGCAGGCACGCGAGGTCGAGAAAATCGCATCGACCTGCTGGCGGGTGAGCGCGCGCAGCGGGTTATGGCGATGGACGACCACAATCAGCGCGTCTCGGGCAACCTTTAACTCCAGCGGCGGGTAGCCGTAGCGGTCAATGAAATTATTACGCTCTTCAGTGCTCATCGGCCGCGACATCGGCCCCAGCCGGGTGGTACCTGCCATTAGCGCGGTTGGGGCGCTGGCCGAGCCGCTGGCTTGAAATTGCAGCTTTACCTCTGGGTAGCGGGAAGTCAGTGTTTCGCCCCAGCGCAGCATGAGCCCAGCCATGGTGTCAGAACCGACGGCACCTAACGTGCCGGTTATCGGCAGTGATTGCCCCCAAGTAGGTGGCGTCACCAGCAGCAGGGCCATCATCACCCAGCAACCTGAGGTGTGCCGTAGCGATAAAAGGTAGCTTCTATGAGATGAAAGAGTATTCAAACAAGCGTCCTCTTATGGTTAACTGAATCCATTCACTTGTGTTGCGACGCAGCAACGCCCCTTGGCAATGTGCCTTACTGCAACGTTTACAACAATAAACTGACTAAGCGACGAACCCATGACTCTTCTGGAAACCGATTTGGATGACGTACCGGCCCCTCAAGGGCAGCTTACTTTAAAATTACTGGCTTCCCGCCAAGATACCAATCTTTATGGTGATATACCCGGTGGTTGGCTAGTCAATCAAATGGACCAGGCAGCTGAGCTTGCAGCCTGCCGCGAAGCGGGTGGGCGAACGGCCACCGTGGCGATTGAAGCCATGGATTTTTTAAGCCCGGTGCGCGTCGGCTCAATGGTCAGTGTCTACACCCAGGTACAAGAGATCGGTCATAGCTCAATCAAAATTGATGTGGAAGTATGGGTACGCCCGCCCCATGGGCAACGGATTGAAGAGCGTCAAAAGGTGACAGAGGCGCGTTTTGTAATGGTCGCATTAGACGATAACGGACGGATCCGAGCGGTACACAGCGAATAGCCCTTCTTATCAACCCCTTCAATGTTCCCCCCTAAAATAGCAAAAGGGCGCTCAGTGCGCCCTTTGCCGTACTTGCTGCTTACCTGACTGGATAATCAGGCACCTACGTTGTCGCGGTTCTTGAGATAGGCGTATTCACCCACGTCGCTAAACGGACGCAGTAGTTTCTGAAACGCCGAGTAAGATTCATACACGCGGCGGGACTCTTCATCGTCCTCGATTTGGCGCTGGATGGCATCCTGGGAGGAGGTGTAAAGCGCTGCCATCACGTCTTCAGGGAAGGTGCGCAGCTGAACGCCGTGCTCATCGACCAATGCTTCCAGTGCCTGGGCGTTGCGAAAGGCGAATTCGCTGATCATCGCCAGGTTAGATGCACGTGCGGCTTCGCGAATGACGTCCTGCAGGTCTTCCGGCAGCGCGTTCCAGGCATCCAGGTTGATCGTGCCTTCCAGTACCGCTGAGGGCTCGTTCCAAGCCGACGTGTAGTAGTAATCAGCGACCTGGTGCAGACCGAATGCCAAATCGTTATACGGCCCCACCCAGTCAGCGGCATCCAGAGCGCCAGTTTGCAGCGAGGTAAAAATTTCGGATCCCGGTATGTTGACGGTGCTGACACCGATGCCGTTCATGGCTTCACCCGCGAGGCCTGGCAGGCGTAATTTCAGCCCCTGCATATCGTCTAGCGAGTTGATCTCTTTCTTGAACCAGCCCGCCATTTGCGTGCCGGTGTTACCGACAGCAAAGGGTTTCAGGTTGTGATTGGCGTAGATTTCGTCCCACAGCTCTTGGCCGTCACCATGGTACAACCAGGCATTCATTTCGGTGGTGGTCATGCCGAACGGTACAGCGGTGAAAAATTGTGAAGCAGCCACTTTGCCGCGCCAGTAGTAGGACGCAGAGTGACCCATCTCAGCGGTTCCCGCCGCCACGGCGTCGAATACTTCAAGCGCAGGTACCAGCTCACCCGCGCCATGGACGCGAATCTGCATACGGCCGTTGGAAAGCTGCTCGACCCGGCGGGCAAAATCATTTGCACCGGTGCCCAGGGCGGGAAAGTTTTTCGGCCACGAGGTGACCATGTCCCAGGTATAGGTCTCTTGAGCGCGTACGCTAGAGGTAGTTACGAAGGGGGCGGCAGCGACACCCGCAGCGCCTAGGCCAACGGTTTTGAGGAAGTTACGGCGTTGCATGTGAGCAAAACTCCAAAAGTCATTATCTGTTTTTATAGGGCGCTAAGTGCGCCGTGTCTGCTGGTTAGTATGCTTTATAGCGAATTTAGCTCGCAAGCCTTCTGACTAATCATCCGCTGCGTCTTTCATACTGTTGCCGTGGCGCACCAGCCAATAGCAACCGCCTAACGCCAGGACTGCCACCGATAGCGCGCCTATTTGCCAGGGGTCGATGACTTCCATATCCAGCACCATAAACTTGCGCACCAGCGCCATAATGGCAATCAGCACGACGATTTCAACGTGAATGAAGCCTTTCCCGCTGGTCATTGTGCGGATAATGGAGTTGTTGAACTCCATGGCAATCAAGACGGTAAGAATCATGTCGAACAAGGCTTGAAACACGCGGTAGTCAAAGGGGTCGCGGCTTTGAATAAACAGCAGCTGTACCACATGAATGACCAGATAATACATGGCGACCAGCACAGCGCCGCCGATGGCGAGGGTCAGTACCATCGATACTAAGCGTTCAAAGCGCTGGTAGCCGCTGAGTGATTGCCAGCCGTTACTCACTTCTGGAAATAGGCGTTTTAAGCGCTGTTTCATAATGACCTCTACGTGGCGCCTGGGCGCATTCAATGGGACGTAAGTGAACAGATCGCTATAGCGGTGTCAGCTTAGCAAAGCCAAGTACCAGCCATTTTACCCCTTCGCCTTCAAAACTGACCTGTACACGGGCGCGGGCACCTTCGCCTTCCGCATTAAGGATAATCCCTTCACCGAACACCGGATGCTCAACGCCCTGGCCGACGTGCAGGCTGGGCAGATCGCCGCTACTTTCGACGCTTTGCTGAGCAAAAGAAGTGCGCGACGCGGTCACCGGGCGTGAAATATGCCCGCGCAGGCGGACTTCTTCCAGCAGGTGTGGCGGTAGCTCGCGTAAGAAGCGTGAGGGGCGTGGAAACACTTCTTTGCCGTGCAGGCGGCGAGTTTCTGCGTGGGTCAGGTAGAGCTTCTGCATGGCGCGAGTGACGCCGACGTAACAAAGTCTGCGCTCCTCTTCGAGCCTGCCCGGCTCTTCCAGGGACATCTTGTGCGGGAAAAGCCCCTCCTCGACCCCGGCAATAAACACCACGGGAAACTCCAGGCCTTTGGCGGAGTGCAGCGTCATTAGCTGTACGCTGTCTTCAAACTCTTCAGCTTCATGGTCGCCAGCGTTAAGGGCTGCTTCGGAGAGAAACGCTTCCAGTGCGGCCATGCCTTCGCCCGCTTCAGGGGCTTCAAAGACATCGCCTTGGGTAAAGGCGCGGGCAGCAGTGACTAGCTCTTCCAAGTTCTCCACGCGCGCTTGACCTTTCTCGCCGCGCTCACTTTTGTGATGTTCTATCAGGCCTGTATGAACGGTAACGTGATCGATAATCTCGTGCAGTGCCATGCCGGAGGCGTCGTTATCGAGCTGCTCGATCAGGTTGGCGAAGGTTTGTACGGCATTGGCAGCGCGGCCTTTTAAAGTGCCGTCGTTAATCGCATCGTGGAGCGCCTGCCACAGCGGAATGCTCTGCTCACGTGCACGCAGGCGGACAATCTCGACCGTGCGCGTGCCGATGCCACGAGTGGGGACGTTAATGACCCGCTCAAGGGAGGCATCGTCATCGCGGTTGAGCATCAGGCGAAGGTAAGCCAAGGCATTTTTGATTTCTAAGCGTTCATAAAAACGGTGGCCACCGTAAATACGGTAGGGCATGCCTTGGCGAATCAGGGTCTCTTCCAGCAGCCGCGACTGGGCATTGGAGCGGTAGAGAATCGCGATATCCCGGCGGTTAAAGCCTTCGTCGACCTTCTCTTTGATGGTATCAACGATATAACGCGCTTCTTCCAGGTCGTTAAACCCGGCGTAGATCGAGATCGGCTCGCCTTCGATGCCATCAGTCCACAGGTTTTTGCCCATCCGCTCGCTGTTGTGGCTGATCAGTGTATTGGCGGCTTCAAGAATCGCGCTGGTGGAACGATAGTTCTGCTCTAGACGCACGGTATGGGTTTGCGGGAATTCCTGCTCAAAGCGGCTGATATTCTCCACCTTGGCACCGCGCCAGCCGTAGATCGACTGGTCGTCATCGCCCACCGCGGTCATCGGCGTTTTCATGCCAGTGAGCAGTTTTAGCCAGGCGTATTGCAGCGTATTGGTATCCTGAAACTCATCCACCAGTACGTGACCAAAGCGCTCCTGATAGTGTTTTAACAGTGCTGGGTTATCGCGCAGTAACTCCAGGCTTCGCAGCAGCAGCTCACCGAAATCGACCAGACCGCCGCGCTCGCAGGTCAGTTGGTAGCGCTCATAGAGTTCGACCATCTGACCCATGTAGGCATCGCCATCGACATTTACCTGGTGCGGGCGCAGCCCTTCTTCTTTGCAGCCGGAGATAAACCCCTGCACCTGACGCGGCGGATAACGTTCGTCATCGATCGAGTAATCTTTCAGCAGCCGTTTAACCAGGCGCAGCTGATCGTCGGAATCGATAATCTGGAAGTGTTGCGGCAGCCGAGCATCCTGCCAGTGGGTGCGCAGCAGGCGGTGGGCAATGGAGTGAAAGGTGCCGACCCAGACATGTCGCAGCGAGAGGCTCAGCAGCGTCTCAAGGCGGGTACGCATTTCTTTAGCGGCTTTATTGGTAAAGGTAACCGCCAGCAGCGCGTAGGGAGACAACCCTTCGGCCTGCATCAGCCAGGCGATACGGTGAACCAACACGCGGGTTTTGCCGGAGCCTGCCCCTGCGAGCACCAACAGGTTACCTTGGGGGGCGCTCACTGCTTCGCGCTGTGCGGAGTTGAGCTGATCGAGAATCGCCGTGACGTCGTCCATAGTAGCCGCTGCCGGATCAAAAAATAGGCGGCTAGTCTAGCACAGCCAGCAAACTGGCTGTGTATACAGGTTAACGATTACGACTCTTCAGGAAAGCGCAGCGTATTGAGGCTCTTTTTAACCGCTTTAAGCTGTTCGGCGAGTTTTGGGCCGCGGGTTTTAGCGACCCCGACGGCGAGCACATCAATCAGCACCAGATGGGCAATACGTGAACTAAGCGGCGTGTAGATTTCGGTGTCTTCGTGAACATCGATATATAGCGGCAGGCTGACTTCTTCGGCGAGCGGGGAGCCGCTGGGACAGAGGCCAATCACCGTCGCGCCTGCCTCTCGGGCCAAGCGCACGCTGGCAACCAGCGCTTTGGTGCGGCCGGTTTGAGAAATGGCCACCACCACGTCACCCTCTTTTAGGGTTACCGCCGACATATTCTGCATATGAGGGTCGGCGTAGGCGGAGGTGGAAATTTGCAGCCGGAAAAACTTGTGCTGGGCGTCAAAGGCGACCGCGCCTGAGGCGCCAAAGCCATAGAACTCCACGCGATTAGCCATCGCTAGCGCATTAACCGCTCGGCCCAGGGCGTCGTTATCCAGCCGGTCACGCACAGAGAGCAGCGTGCCCACGGTCGAGTCAAAGATGCTATGGGAAAACTCAGCGACCGAGTCGCTATCGTTCATGGAAAATTGTGCAAACTGACTGCCGCTGGCCAGCATTTGCGCTAGCTGTAGCTTGAAATCCTGAAAGCCGTTACACCCCAGCGCACGGCAAAAGCGCACCACGGTCGGTTCGCTGACGGTGGCTTCAGTGGCCAGATCCACAATACGCATGTGGATGACCTCTTCGGGGTTGCGCAGTACAAACCGCGCCACTTTTTGCTCGGAGCGTCGAAAGTGCTCCATGCGGCGTCTCATTTCATCGAACAGGGCGCGACTCACGTTCAGCTCCTTGGCTCTTCAGCACACACTTGGCTTACTTCTAGCATTTGCCACAGTATGCCTGACTGATAGCGCAAATGGGCATGAAAAGCGTTGTTTAAGGTTAGCGTTAAAATGCCGTTAGGCACTTTTTTTAAGAATGTTCATCATTTTGTCAAGTAGGTTATAGTAAGAAGTGAAGTGCCGCACTGCATCAAACAGTCGTCACGGATGCAGGTGGACGAAGGCATATTCACCTGGAGGAACGTCGATTATGAGAAACGTCGAACGCATCACCTCGGTTAAAAGCGAACTGCTCGACATCTTTATGAGTATGCAAGTAGATGAACATGCCCAGCGTCAGCGGAGCGCTGCCCAGCGTAGCCTAAGAGCGCGTCGTGGGATTGAATTGCATCGAGAATTTCAGAAGCTATCGCGGGACATCGCCCCCTTGCCCGATGAAGATCGGCAAGAGAGCGAATTGCACTGAGGTTAGCAAACAGCAGGGAAGTGACAGCTTACCTTAAATAAGCCCTGTCACGAACACCGCAATAACGCCAGCGGGCGCTACATAGCGTGCGATGATGTTCCATACGCTTTTACCGGTCGCTGAAAGTTCAAGCTCGGCTTCGACACTTTTACGATCCAGGCACCAAGCGGCGAAGAGAATCGCGCCTAGCCCGGTTAGCGGCAGCATTATTTTGCTGGTCAGCGTATCCAGCAGGTCGAATACGCCCAGCCCAAACATGAGCGGCTCGCTCCAAACGTTGAACGATAGCAGTGCCGCAATGCCGAGCAACCAAGCCCCCACGCCGGCCACAACCGTTGCCATGACACGTCTGAGCGGCGTGCGCTCTTCAACGAACTCAACCACCGGCTCAAGCAGTGAAATCGCTGAGGTCAGCGCGGCAAACGTGAGCAACAAGAAGAACATCAAGCCTAGGATCAAGCCACCATCCATATTGCCAAACGCCAACGGCAGCGTGACGAAAATCAGCCCAGGGCCTGAGGCAAGATCCAGGTTGTTGGCAAACACAATCGGGAAAATGGCTAGCCCAGCGCCTAGGGCAATGACGGTGTCCATGATGATGACCGTGCGGGCGGTTTGCAGCAGGTTGATCTCTTTGCCCAAGTAAGAGCCGTAAGCCATCATGATGCCCATACCCAGTGAGAGGGTGAAGAAGGCGTGACCTAAGGCGGCCAGCACGGTTTCTGCGCTGAGCTTGCTCCAGTCCGGGTTGAACATGTACGTCAACGCTTCACCAAAGTGGCCGGTCGACATGCCGTAACCGATCAGCACAACGAGCAGCAGCGCGAGTACTGGCATTAGAATGCGTACAGCGCCTTCAAGCCCTTTGGTAACACCGCGGGCGACAATGCCAATCACCAGTAGCATAAAGATCGAATGGCCCAACAGCAGTAAGCCTGGGTTACTCAGCATGCCATTAAACAGGGCGCCAATCCCGTCGGCGTCTTGACCGCTAAAGGCACCGCTCACTGAGTTAACGGTGTAGTAGAGTGACCAGCCACCAATCACGCTGTAAAACGACAAAATCAAAAAGGCCCCAACAATGCCGCTAATGCCGACAATGGCCCATGCTTTTGGCTTGTTTGCGGTGCGGGCCAGTTCTGACATCGTGCTGGCAGGGTTCTTCTGGCCACGCCGCCCCAGTAGCCACTCGGAGACGAGAATGGGCAAGCCAATCAGTGCGATACAAAGTAAATACACAAATACGAAAGCAGCGCCGCCGCTTTCACCCACCATATATGGAAATTTCCAGATATTCCCTAGACCCACCGCTGAACCAGCGGCGGCCAGCACAAAGGTCATTCGCGATGACCACTGCGCGTGTGCGAGCTTCGCCATACATCACCTATGAAGTCGATTATTGTGTCAGTCACAGCGTGGTGTGCACGCTAATTTTCGAAAAACAGCGTCATTGTTAGCGTCTTTTTCGAAAGTAAGCGCAATTTATCTGATCGACTGCGAGCATGCCAGTTAGCTGGCCTAAAAAGGCGGCCTAAAACAGCTGGCTTTGCTTTTCACCGGCAAAGGGCTCAAGCGGGGGTAAGGGCGTCTCTTCTCCGAGTGCGTTATAAAGTAGGCGAGCCATGTGGGGGGACTCGCGGTTATCCGCAGTATGCACAAATAAGAAAGGGGTTTTCCCCTGACTTATCCACAGTTTTAGGCGAGCTTTCCAGGCGGTGAAGTAGTCACTGTTTATGGTTTTGTCAATATGACCAATGAAGCGAATTACCGGATAATTTGCCGTGGAAAGCACGTGTAGTGGGAGTTTTGGCTTTTCTTGCTGGGCATGAGCCAGGCCCATATGATCATTTGACGGGGTTGAAAAGAGCGGACGGACATCAAGCATCACGCGGTTGGCCGAATAAGTTATCAACAGGCGGTTAAGGGCAATTTCAGCGGCCCCTTTGTGGAAAAAATCAGGGTGGCGTACTTCTACCGCGCAAGGCAAATGAGCAGGCCAATCAGCGAGCAACGCTTCCAACTGAGGGAGTTCTTGAGGGCCAAAGTCGCGGGGTAGTTGAACCATGGTGGGCCCAAGGCGATCGTGCAGCGGTTCAAGGGCGGCTAAAAATGCCCATGCGTCTTCTAAATGGGTAAGCCGTTGATCGTGAGTGACGGTTGCCGGTAATTTAAAACAAAAACGAAAGTGGGGTGGCGCCTGGCGTGCCCAAGCGGCGACTGTTTCCGGTTTTGGAATACCGCTATAAAACGTAGTGTTACCTTCAACGCTCGAAAACACCGCGGCATAATCGCTTAATAGCTCGGTTTTGGCATGGCGCGGATAAAGACTGCCGAGCCAGTCTTGATTGGCCCACATGGGCAAACCTAAATAAAGCGGAAGCGTCATTGATGGCGTGCCTAGGTTCATAAGATCAAGCGCTAATGTAACAGTTTAAAATACCTACTCGTTAAGGTGAGGGGGCTTTTAGGTGTAGCAAGGTGCGGAAAAAGTGAAATTGTTAAGGCACCGATAGCGCTACTATGTAGGTACAGCCTTTTATGGGCAGATATAGCCGTTTATAAATAGGACAATTCCATGAGTTCAGCGTACGTTAGCAGTGATGAAATCCGCGATCAGTTTTCCAGCGCGATGTCAGCGATGTATCAGCAGGAAGTGCCGCAATACGGCACCTTGTTGTCGCTGGTCGAGGCTGTTAATCGAGAGGTGCTAGCTGCTAATCCAGAACTTAACGGTGCACTGCAGGAGGGCGACGAGCTGGCCCGCATCAATGTTGAACGCCACGGTGCGATTCGCGTGGGCAGCGCTGACGAGCTTGCCATGCTACGGCGAATGTTCGCGGTAATGGGAATGGAGCCGGTGGGCTATTATGACCTGGCGGCGGCGGGCGTGCCGGTGCACTCCACAGCATTTCGTCCGGTCGCCGATCGTGCGCTCAAGCGTAATCCCTTTCGTGTCTTTACCTCGCTGCTGCGCCTGGAACTCATCGAAAAGGCCGAACTCCGCGAACAGGCAAGCGCCATTTTAAGCTCACGGGATATTTTTACTGATAATGTGAAAACGCTCATTGAAGGCTTCGAGCAGCAGGGTGGGCTTAGCGCCGCCGATGCCGAGCAGTTCGTTCAGGAAGCGCTGGAAACGTTCCGCTGGCATGACAACGCCACAGTCGATTTGGCGACTTATGACCGTTTGCATCATGAGCATCGCTTGATCGCCGACGTGGTCTGTTTCCGCGGCCCACACATTAACCACCTAGCGCCGAGAACGTTAGATATTGATGAAGTACAGCGACGTATGCCAAGCGTGGGTATTGATCCCAAAGCTACCATTGAAGGCCCGCCCCGCCGCAACTGCCCGATACTCTTGCGCCAGACCAGTTTCAAAGCGTTAGAGGAGACCATCGCTTTCGCAGATGCCGCCGAAGGCAAACATACTGCTCGTTTTGGCGAGATCGAGCAGCGCGGTATTGCGCTAACTAAAAAAGGGCGCGAGCTTTATGATCGCCTGCTGACGACGGCGCGAGAAAGTGCGCCCAAGGGGGCGGATAATGACACTCATCAAGCCCATTTAGCGGAAGTTTTCACCGCGTTCCCCGATGATTACGCCATTCTGCGTCGGGAAGCGTTAGCATTCTTCCATTACCACGCGGTGCAGGGCGTGCCGGTGCAAGGGCCTGTTTCGATAGAGCAGGTGGATAGCCTGATTCAGCAGGGCACCCTGTCAGTCACACCGATGATTTATGAAGGTTTCTTACCGGTGAGTGCGGCTGGCATTTTTCAGTCCAATCTGGGCGAAAGCAGTCGCGATAACTACGGCAGTAGCGCCAGCCAACAGCAATTCGAGCAGGCTTTAGGGACTACCGTCATTGATGAGATTGAGCTTTACACTCAGCGCCAACAAGCATCGCTTGAACAGGCGCTGGCGCAGTTAGTGGTTTGAGCGATAGATCAACCATTTTTATTGATATGTTCAATACAAGTAGGGTAGTAAAACGTTATGAGTAAAGGAAAGGTACTAGTATTACATGGGCCTAATTTAAATTTATTAGGTAGTCGTCAACCTGAAATCTATGGCTACACGACATTAGATGATGTGAATAATATGTTGCGAGAGAAAGCGGTAATGGCCGACTGGGACATGCTGTGTTTGCAAAGTAACCATGAAGGCGCCTTGATCGATGCTATCCATGCCGCCCGCCTGGATGGCACCCAAGCAATTATTATCAACCCCGCTGCCTATACCCACACCTCCGTGGCCATTCTTGATGCCCTTAATGCTTTCGATGGCACAGTGATTGAGGTGCATCTATCGAATGTGCACAAGCGAGAAGCCTTCCGGCATCACTCCTATGTCTCGCTGCGTGCCGATGGAGTAATCGCCGGACTAGGGGTTCAAGGCTATAAAGCTGCCTTTCAGGCGGTCATTGCAACAAACAAGATATGATGAAAGTAAGAAGAAAGATTAAAGTGGCGTGGCCTTGGATTATACGGCGCAAAAATCCAGAGAAGCGATACACTCTTAATAAGCCCGCGAGCGATATCTGTCTTTCTTCCTCAGCAAACATGGCATGTCTTTATCTCAACATCGCCTAGACGCAAGAGTGGAGGCTCAATGACAAAATTTTTCCAGGAATTTCGAGAGTTTGCGGTAAAAGGCAATGTGGTCGATATGGCGGTGGGCATCATCATCGGCGGGGCGTTTACGCTGATTGTGCAGAGCCTGGTGGCGGATGTGATGAACCCGCTGATTGGGTTGCTGGTAGGCGGTGTCGATTTTTCAAATCTGTTTGTGGTGTTACGCCAAGGGGCGGTGGGCGGCCCTTATGCGACGCTGGCGGATGCGCAAGCCGCTGGGGCGGTGACATTGAACGTGGGGCTGTTTATTAATGCGGTCGTCAGCTTTACGATTGTCGCTTTCGTGGTGTTCCTGTTGGTACGCACCATCAACCGGTTAAAGCGCGAAGAGGCAGTGGCGCCTGCGAGTCCTACGGAGCAGCCTTGCCCGTATTGTTTAATGGTGGTGCCTATCAAAGCCACACGGTGTGGACACTGCACGGCGGCCTTGCCGTCCCCAGAGGCATCGGCTGAACCTTTGTCTCCTCAGCCCACTGAAACGCCGGTTGCCAAGTAATCGTCCAAAGCAAAAAGGTGCCTATTCAGGCACCTTTTTGCGTGTTCTAAAGCCGCTTTTTCAATGATAGAAATGCTAGGTTAAGCGCGTTTTTTGGCCGCTTTCGTATCCGGCTTTTGACTATCGTTCGCATCGCTTGGTTGGGGCAGCGAAGGTAGCGACTTGGCCAGCATTTCAACGCTGTGGCGGTAGTAAAGCTGACTTTTGTTATGCTCACCAAGGCTTGCATAAAGGCGGGCAAGTTCAGCACATACCACGCCATTGGGGCGTTGACGCTGGCTGGCTTCGAAGTACTCCTGCGCTTTTTCCCACTGGCCAACACGCAGAGAGAGACGACCACAGGCGAGCAGCAGTTCAGGATCATTGGGGCGTTCCTGCAGCCACTTCTCAGCTTTCGCCAGTTGGCGTCCTGCGTCCACATTCAGCAGGCCATAGCGTTTCACCAAGCGCGCGTCCCAGTGATGATCCAGCGAGTGGTTGAGCAAACGCTCGGCAATCGGCTCCTCGTTAGCCTGAATCAGCGCTTCGGTGTAGAGCACGATTAGCTCGGTGTTGCCGCGCAGGTAGTCGGGCATGTCGGCCCACAGCCCCCGCACTCGTTCAATATTGGTGGGGTTTTGCGCTTCAAACACGATCAGTTCGCGGTAGGCTTTAAATTCCAGCTGCTCACGCTCTTGCTGGGTAATCAGCTTTTGCGCAGCTAGCCTTGGAATCAAGCGCCGTAAGCCTTCCCAGTCGTTGACGCTCAAATGCACCTGTTTGAGTAGCTTGAGTACCTGCGGGTGGTTCGAGAGCTTTTTATCCAACCGGTTCAGGATCGCCAGCGCCTCTTCCGGCTGCTGACGCTCAATCATCATTTGCGCCTGCATCAAGCCCACCGCGGTATCGGCGCCGTCGGTGGTTAGCTGCGCTTGGTTGAGATGCTCTTGGGATTTTGCGTGATGCCCTTGGTAATGCGCGGCCAGGGCCGCCGAGAGGTAGTTGACCAGTGGTGTGCTAGAGTCGTCAGCGGCATTCACCAAGGTCTTTTCGGCTTTTTTCCAGCGGCCTTCGGTGAGCGCTACCAAGCCACGCTGAGTGCGCTGCATGGCGCGGCGGTTGCGGGCACGGCTGTTCCAGGTGCGAAAGCGTCCCATGGGGCGAATAATGCCGCTGAGTAAGCGCAGTACAAAGTGCAGCACGACAAACGCCGCAAACAGCAGCACTAGGCCAAACCAGAAAGAGGTTTGAATAGATGAGTCGCCCACGCGGATCAGCCAGTAACCGGGTACCGACATCATCAGGTGCCCAAACAGGGCCCCGACGGCAAGCCCGGCGACAATGAGGAGAACGAGCTTTCTCATGCATCACCTCCGCTTTGGCCACGCGTCTCATAGCGATTCTCAATAAAGCGTGCCAGTTCCTGCTGAGAGGCGCTGATATCCGGCAGCTCCGGTTTAACCTCGGCTTGCTGTAGCTCCTCTAGACGAGTAATAACGCTTTGCGTCTCTTCGCGAGTGGTGTCGTAGTAGTCGTTTAGCAGCTGTAGCGCTTTATCGATACTCGCATCATAAAGCTCTTTTTCTTCATTGAGCAGGGCTAGCTGAGTCTGCTCCAGTACTAAGCGCAGGCTTTGGCGCAGGTAAGACTCTTGCTCCGGGGTAATCAGTGCTTCCAGGGCTTCGTCGTGATGGCGAACCACCACCAAGTCTTTGAGCTCTTCACCGAAACGCGCTAGCTGGCGCTGGAACGTGCCGGTAGGCGGCTGCTCGATACTCGACGTTACCGCCTGCTCTTCAATTTCTTGCGAGAGACGCAGTTCAGAAATGCGCTCCTGCTGCGCATTCAGTGCTAGGTAGAGCCCTGTACGGTCAACCTGGGGCACGGCGTCAAGCGCGGCTAGCTCATTGGCAATCGCTTCGCGAACGGGGGTCAGCGCGGGGTTATCCGCATCGACCAAGCGTGCATCGGCAGTGCGCAGTAGCGCGGCGGCGCCATCAACGTCGCCTTCTAGCTGCAGGCGTTGGTTGGCTAGGCGTAGTAGATAAGCGGCTTCGGCATGCAGCCATTCGCGCTCGTCGGTGTCCTGCTCTTGTGAGAGCTGGTCAAGCACTTGGCCCAGCGTCTCGTCGACATCACTACGGTAGCTGTCAAACTCACTACGCAGCTCTTCCATGGTGCTTTGAGTTGCTTCATTGCGCTCCGCTTCACCGCTGTCTAAACGCGACTCAAGGTCGCTGACTGCCTGTTGCGAAGCGCTACCTTCAGCCTGTTGCGCCAGTTCGTCGAGGCGTTGTTGCTGGCTTTCCAGACGCTGCCAGCCTTGCCAAGCAACGAGCGCTAAGGCAATGGCTAAGATAAGTACCAGGGCGATGGCGAGACCGCTGCCCTTTTTACCGCTATTCCCGCCGCTATTGTTTCCACCGCTACTATTTCCACTACCACTGTTTCCACCATCACTATTTCCACTGCCATTGCCCGCGCTACCAGCCTTGCCGGTAGCAGGTTTTGCAGCAGTGGAACCTGAAGAAGCGTTAGCAGTGGTGCTTGAAGGGCTTGGTGCAGCCGCGCTCGGCGAAGCTGTGCTGCTGCCTTTAGCCGCGCTGGAAGTCGTCGTCGGCGTTGCATCCGCTGGTTTTGCCCCCGCCTGTGAAGTGCCGGGCACGGCAGGGTTCTTTTCTGAGGCGCTGTTTGAGGTGCTATCTGAAGAGCTAGTAGCAGTTGAGCCCGTATTCTGGGATCCTTTTCCACGCCGCCGTGAACGACTATTTTTAGCCCCACTATTAGTAGACGGTGTTGCTGAGCTAGACGGGGGAGACTGCGTGCTAGGCTCAGTGGCGTCGGTAGTGGAAGCTGCTTTGTTAGTCGTCGTAGGGACGCCTTGGGAGGCATCGGCGGACGTAGGTTGTACATCGTCCTGATCGTTTACTTGTTTGCTCATCTGTCGCTAGCCCTTAGTAAGTTCCTTGATCGACATCGGCACCCTGTGGGTCGCAGGTCTCCAACGCCGCTATCAACGCAGCTGGCGTTGCTCCGGACGCCACCTTGAGGTTAGAAAACCCCAGTATGCCAGCCAGTGTAGCCAAACGGCGACTGGAAACGATTAGCGGTTGGTTCAAGGCCGCCTGATTACACCATTTTGCCAGATGTTCCAGCAGTTCGCTGCTGGTGACGATCAACGCCCGATAATTACCTGAAAAAAGGCGCGCCTGCTGAGCAGGTGCTAGAGCATGAAAGGTGCGCCGATACACGGCAATGCGCGTCACCTTTGCACCCCGCTCGGCAAGCGTTTCAGCGAGCAGGGGCCGGCCGCCTTCACCGGCCACCAGTAGAACACGCTGATGCGCTAATTGCTGCAGCGATGCAAGCGCCAGCAGCGCTTCGCTGGTATCTTCGCCCGCGGTGGGTGAAGGCACATGGACGCGGATTCCCAATTGATCGTAAAGCGTACTCGCGGTGGCGCTGCCAACACTATAGTAGTCAATTCCCACCGGTAGCTGCGGCCAGAAGCGATCCAGCGCCTCACTTAAGCAGGTGGCAGCAAAAGGGCTGATGACAATTATCTTACGGTACTGATCAATATCCAGCCAAATTTGCCGCATGGCGGTGTCTTCTGGCAGTGCTTCAAGCTGCATCACATTGAGTGATTCAACGCTTTCGCCCTGGTTGCGCAACGCCGCCGCTAACGCTTCGCCGCGTTCCCCTGGGCGGCAGATCAGTACCGGTTGGCTCATATTTCGCGGCCGTAAACCTCTGCCAAAATATCGCCAGCGCCTTGGTCGAGCAGCTCTTCGGCAATGCGAATACCCAGCGCTTCAGGTTCATGCATCGAGCCTCGCCCTTCGGCGCGTAGCACTTCTGTACCCTCAGGGTTGCCGACCAGGCCGCGCAGCCACAAGGTTTCATTATCCAGGTCCAGCACCGCATGGCCCGCAATAGGCACTTGGCAACCGCCTTCTAAGCGCGTGTTCATGGCCCGCTCTGCACGCACGCGCGTGGCAGTATCGGCGTCATCCAGCGGCGCCAGCAACGCAACGAGTTCGGGGTCATGCAGACGGCATTCGATACCTAACGCGCCTTGGCCGCAGGCGGGCAAGCACACTTCCGGTGGAAGCGCCTGAGCAATGCGCTCATCCAAACCCAAGCGTTTAAGGCCCGAGGTTGCCAGAATGATGGCGTCGAATTCGCCCGCATCTAGCTTGGCCAACCGCGTTTGCACATTGCCGCGTAGATTAAGAATTTGCAGGTCAGGGCGGGCTTCTCGCATTTGCAGGCCACGGCGTAGGCTGGCTGTACCAATACGCGCCCCTTCTGGAAGCTCATCAATGCTAGAGTAGTGGTTGGATACAAATGCATCAGTTGGGTCGGCGCCCTCTAGAATGACCGACAAGCCCAGTCCTTCAGGAAAGTGCATCGGCACATCCTTCATGGAGTGAACGGCAATATCGGCGCGACCGTCCAGCATGGCGTCTTCCAGTTCTTTGACGAACAAACCCTTGCCGCCAATCTTTGAAAGCGGCGTATCAAGAATTTTATCGCCCTTGGTTGAAAGTGCTACAAGCTCGACTTCCAGGCCACTGTGCTCCGCCATTAAGCGGTCGCGAACGTACTCAGCCTGCCACATAGCCAGTTGGCTTTTACGCGTGGCAATGCGCAGTTTGGTGATAGATAGCACGTTATTCTCCCTAATACCGCAGACACGGCGAGTCAAACTATGATAAACCTCATCATAAAGCACCGAGCGTCCCAGTAAAAATAACGGAGCCAATTATGCTCTCGCAACGTGTCTTTTCATTGCCTAGGAAATCGTATGCCCTCAGTGCTTACTAAAGGTCAGTTGGATCAGTTCTTTCTGCTCTCGCAGGATCTGTTCTGCTGTATCGACTTTCAGGGCACACTGCTTGAGGTTAATCCGGCCTTTGAATCGCTGTTGGGGTATTCAGCCGGTGCGTTGATCGGGCGCCGCTGCGGATTGGTGGTAGATCCGCAGGATTATCCGGTGATTGAAGCGGCGCTGGTGCGTATGCAGCACAGGGGAATTGTTGCCCCCTTTGAAGTCCGCGCCATCTCCGTGTCTGGGGAGGTCCATTGGATTGAAATCACCCCAACTGCCGGTGGTGATGTTATTTATATTATTGCCCGGGTCATTACACAGCGTAAGTTGGCAGAAGCACAGTTATTAAGCAACCAGCGGCTATTTAAAATAGCCGGTGAAACGGCGCTGATAGGCGGTTGGTACATGGACATGGCCGTAGGGCTGCCTAACTGGTCGGATGAAGTTTCCCGCCTGCATGGTATGGCTCCCGGTTTCCAACCGACCGTTGAACAGGCAATAGGGTTTTATGCGCCCGCCTCTCAGCCGCGTATTTTGGAAGTCTTTACCGCCTGCTGCCAACAGGGAGTAAGTTTTGACGAAGAGCTAGAGGTGATTACTTACCAAGGTAAGCATATCTGGGTGCGTGTTATTGGTAAGGCCGTGCGCGATGAGCGGGGGGAAATTAGTCAGGTGGAGGGCTCGACGCAAGATATTACTGAGCAAAAACAGCTGCGTGAAAATCTAACCCAGCTTGCGCAACGACTCACCATTACGCTTGACAGTATCACCGATGGTTTCTTCACTTTAGATACGGATTGGCGCTTTACCTACGTTAATAGTGAGGCGGAGCGTATTTTAAAGCGCCGCGAAGGCGAGCTGCTGGGCCAGCATATTTGGCAGAGCTTTCCTGATGCAAAAGGCAGCTACTTTGACGACGAATATCAACGTGCGGCTAGCCAACAAACGGCGGTACATTTTGAAGCTTTCAATCCGCGGTTAGAGTTATGGCTGGAAGTGCATGTTTATCCTTCAGCTGAAGGGCTTACCGTCTATTTTCGCGACATTAGCGAGCGCAAAGCGAGTGAGCATCAGCTGAAGCTGCTAGAGCGTAGTGTGGAATCAAGCACCAACGGGGTGATTATTGTCGCTGCCCAAAGCAGCGATCTCCCTATGGTCTACGTCAATGCCGCCTTTGAGCGCATAACCGGTTATTCGCGCAGTGAGGCGCTGGGGCGTAATTGCCGGTTCTTGCAGGGCGAAGATACCGACCCCGCTACCGTCAAACTGCTGCAGGAAGGTATTGCTCAGCAGCACGAAGTGCACGTAGTGATCCGTAACTATCGGCGTGATGGTTCGATTTTTTGGAACGACTTGTATATTTCGCCAGTGCGCGACGAAACAGGTGACGTGACTCACTATCTGGGTGTTCAAAACGATGTATCTGAACAGCGCGAATATCAGGCCCAGCTTACCTATAACGCCAATCACGATGCGCTGACCGGGCTGCCTAATCGAGTAATGCTTGGTCAGCGCTTGGAAGAGGGGTGCGTGTTAGCACGTCGCTACCAGCGCTTTATTGCCGTTCTGTTTATTGATCTGGATGATTTTAAACCCATTAACGATACGCTCGGCCATGAGGTGGGCGACTTTATCTTAGTCGAGGTTGCCAAGCGTCTTGAAGATGAACTACGCCCTTGGGACACCGTGGCGCGCTTTGGCAGCGACGAGTTTGTTGTTTTACTGCCCGACTTAGCCCATGAAAAAGACGTGATACAGGTGGTGGAGCGCGTGCTGCAGAGGCTTTCGCCGCCGTATTGGTACCGTGGCAGCGAGCTGCGTATTACCGCCAGCATCGGCATTGCTATCAACGATGGCAATATGAAAAACCCTCGCCAACTTATCCAACAAGCAGATTTGGCCATGTACAAGGCCAAGCGACGCGGACGCAACACCTACCACTGGTATACTGAAGACTTAAATCGCAAGGTAAGTGAGCGGGTCAGTTTACGCAGTGCGCTTCAGCAAGCCATTGAGCAACAACAGTTTACGCTTTATTACCAGCCACAAGTCCATGCCCCGAGTGGCCGCGTGGTAGGCGTAGAAGCATTAATCCGCTGGCAACATCCAGAGCGCGGTAATGTTCCGCCGTCTGATTTCATCAGCTTGGCAGAAGATACCGGGCAGATCATACCGATCAGCGATTGGGTGCTAGCGACCGCTTGCCGGGATGCCCAGCAGCTTAATGCCATGGGTGTTGGCCCGATCACCATGGCGGTCAATATCTCCCCGATGCAGTTTCAACGCCCCGGTTTTCTGGCCTCTATTCAACAGGTGCTGACCCAGAGTAGCTTAGCGCCAGTCCTGCTAGAGCTTGAAATTACCGAGGGGGTTTTAATGGACAGCGCCGAACAAGCAATCCAGGCATTAGCGGATTTGTCTGCGTTGGGCGTTCATATTGCCTTAGACGATTTTGGCACCGGCTTCTCTAGCTTGAGCTACCTTAAGCGCCTGCCGATTAATAAAATTAAAATTGACCGTTCGTTTGTGCGCGATGTGATTACCGATCGCAACGATGCGGCCATTATCGATGGTATTGTCGCCATGGCGGGAAAAATGGGGTTAGGAGTACTAGTGGAAGGGGTAGAGACGCTGGAGCAGTTTGCCTACCTTGAACAGCACCACTGCCACTACTTTCAAGGCTACTACTTCGCTCGTCCTATGCCCTTAGATGCCCTCTGCGCATTTTTGGCATCACCCCCTGTGTTTGCTGCTCGCTGACCGGCGACTCTGGTACACTTTCCGCAACGACTCCCACTTTCCGTAACGACTTTTACGTTTTGTCAGCAGGATATACCTTCGATGAGCCAAGCAACGAATCAGTCTTGGGGCGGTCGCTTTAGCGAGCCCACCGATGCCTTTGTCGCACGTTTCACCGCGTCTGTGACTTTCGACCAGCGCCTAGCGCGCCAGGATATTCAGGGCTCTATCGCCCACGCCACCATGTTAGCCCGTGTAGGCGTACTCACCGATGATGAACGCGACGCCATCATTAACGGCCTTAATGAGATTCAGGCCGAAATCGAGCGCGGCGAGTTTAACTGGTCGGTGCCGTTAGAAGACGTGCACATGAATATCGAGGCGCGGCTGACCGAAAAGATCGGCATTACCGGCAAAAAACTCCACACCGGGCGTTCGCGTAACGACCAGGTCGCCACCGATATTCGCCTGTTTATGCGCGACGAGATCGATGTGATCGAAGTGGAGCTAAAGCGCCTGCGCGAAGGCATGATCGAGTTGGCTGATCGTGAAGCCGAGACTATCATGCCCGGCTTTACCCACTTGCAAACCGCCCAGCCGGTTACCTTTGGGCACCATATTTTAGCCTGGCAAGAGATGCTGGCGCGTGACCATGAACGCCTGCTGGACTGTCGCAAGCGCGTCAACGTGATGCCGCTGGGCGCGGCCGCATTGGCTGGCACTACTTATCCAATTGACCGCCACGTGACCGCAGAGCTACTAGGCTTTGACCGCCCGTCAGAAAACTCTCTGGATGCCGTTTCAGACCGCGACTTTGCGATTGAATTTACCAGCTTTGCCAGCATTCTACTGATGCATCTGTCGCGCATGAGTGAGGAGTTGGTGCTGTGGACCAGCGCCCAGTTCGACTTTATCGATCTACCTGACCGTTTCTGCACCGGCTCTTCGATCATGCCGCAGAAGAAGAACCCTGACGTGCCCGAGCTGGTGCGCGGCAAAACCGGCCGGGTATATGGTCACCTGATGTCGCTACTCACGCTGATGAAATCGCAGCCGTTGGCTTACAACAAAGACAACCAGGAAGATAAAGAGCCGCTGTTCGATGCGGTGGATACCGTGCGCGACTGCTTAAAAGCCTTCGCCGACATGGTGCCCGCGATTGAACCCAAAAAAGCCAGCATGTATGAAGCGGCGCGGCGCGGCTTCTCCACCGCGACGGATTTGGCTGACTACCTGGTGCGCAAAGGCGTGGCCTTCCGCGATGCTCATGAAATTGTTGGTCAGTCAGTCGCCTATGGCCTAAAAACCGAAAAAGATCTGTCTGAAATGAGCCTTGATGAGCTCAAGCAGTTCTCCGCTACCATCGAGCAGGATGTGTTCGAGGTACTTACCCTGGAAGGTTCGGTAGCTGCCCGTAACCACATTGGCGGCACCGCGCCAAACCAAGTGCGGGCTGCCGCCCAGCGAGCGCGTGAGGCACTCAGCGCACTCAGGGCGGGCGCATGAAAACGTTGGCAATCTTGACCCTTACCACGCTGCTGTTAACCGGGTTGGCAGGCTGTGGGCAAAAAGGGCCGCTGTATTTGCCGGACGATGCACCTGCTGATGAGCAGTCTAGTCAGGCGTCTAAATAGACCGTTGCAGGCCAGGAGAAGGGGAAAGCACTATGGATCATTTTAATTACCGCGATGGCGTGCTGTATGCCGAAGACGTGCCGCTATCACGGATTGCCGACGAGCACGGCACGCCGTGCTACGTCTACTCAAAAGCGACGTTTGAGCGTCACTTTCGCGCTTACACTGAAGCGCTGGGCGGCCATCCGCACCTGATTTGCTACGCGGTGAAGGCGAATTCCAACCTGGCAGTGCTGGGCCTTTTGGCCAAGCTCGGCGCGGGGTTTGATATTGTCTCTATCGGCGAACTTGAGCGCGTGCTTAAAGCCGGTGGTGACCCGGTCAACGTGGTGTTTTCCGGCGTGGCCAAGCAGGCCCACGAAATGGCTCGTGCGCTAGAAGTGGGCATTAAGTGCTTTAACGTTGAGTCGCGTCCGGAGCTTGAGCGCTTGAACCGCGTTGCCGGTGAGCTGGGAAAAACCGCGCCGGTCTCGCTACGAGTGAACCCGGATGTGGACGCGGGAACCCATCCGTATATCTCCACCGGTTTGAAAGATAACAAGTTCGGCATCCCGGTAGATGAAGCGCTGGATGTTTACGAACTAGCCGCGAGCCTGCCTAATCTGAAGGTGAAGGGGCTCGATTGTCACATTGGTTCTCAGCTTACCGAAACGGCGCCCTTTCTGGATGCCCTTGATCGCTTGCTGATGCTCATGGAGCGCCTGCGTGAACGCGGCATCGAAATCGAACATCTCGATTTAGGCGGCGGTTTGGGTGTGCCTTACCGCGATGAAAAACCGCCCCAGCCGTTTGATTACGCCAGCCAGCTGTTGGCACGGTTATCGCGCTGGGAAGGTGGTGAAGCGCTGACACTGTTGTTTGAGCCCGGCCGTTCCATCGCCGCCAATGCCGGTGTCATGCTCACTCGGGTAGAGTTTCTCAAGCCCGGCGAAACCAAAAACTTCGCCATTGTCGATGCCGCCATGAACGACTTGATTCGCCCGGCGCTGTATCAGGCGTGGCAGGCGATTGTGCCCGTCGATACCCGCGAAGTGCGCGAAAGCGCCCTTTACGATGTGGTGGGTCCGGTATGCGAAACGGGTGATTTTCTGGGCAAAGAGCGCGAACTGGCAATTGCCGAAGGCGATCTGCTGGCGGTGCGTTCGGCGGGGGCTTACGGCTTTGTCATGGCGTCGAACTATAACAGCCGCCCTCGCGCCGCCGAGTTAATGGTCGATGGCGACAACTGCCACGTGGTACGTGCACGGGAAACTGTCGCCAGCCTGTGGGCGGGTGAGGCGCTGCTGCCTGAAGGGGAGCGCTGATGCTTTTACACTTCACCAAAATGCATGGTCTAGGCAATGACTTTGTCATGGTGGATCTGGTCACTCAGCGCGCCCGGTTGGATGCAGCGCAAATCCGCGCCCTGGCGGACCGGCGCTTTGGCATAGGCTTCGACCAACTGCTAGTGGTGGAGCCGCCCCGTGATCCAGAAATGGATTTTCGCTACCGCATTTACAACGCCGACGGCAGTGAAGTGGAAAACTGTGGCAACGGCGCGCGCTGTTTTGCCCGCTTTGTACGCGACCAGCGGCTCACCCATAAGCATGAAATCCATGTGGAAACTGCAGGCGGACCCTTGGTGCTGAACGTGCAGCACGACGGCATGGTGCGTGTGGATATGGGCCGCCCGCGGTTTAGTCCTTTGGCGCTGCCGTTCGATGCTCCAGGGGACCAACCACTGCACCGCTTAGAAGTGGGCGATGAAACACTGCAGATCGGTGTGGTTTCCATGGGTAATCCTCATGCGGTGATTCAGGTCGACAATGTGGACACTGCGCCGGTCGAGCGCCTGGGGCCGTTGGTGGAAGCGCATCCTCGTTTTCCCAAGCGTGTTAACGTGGGCTTTATGCAGGTCGTCTCGCCCAGCGAAATCCGTCTGCGCGTGTATGAGCGCGGCAGTGGCGAAACGCTGGCTTGCGGTACCGGTGCTTGCGCCGCCGTGGCCAGCGGTATCCGTCAGGGGCTGCTGAAAAGTCCCGTGAAGGTTCATTTGCCCGGTGGAGAACTCAGCATTGAGTGGCCTGATCCTGAAGGGGCGCTAACGATGGTGGGACCGGCTACACGCGTCTTCGATGGCCGCGTAGCCCTTAATTAATTCGAGGAGAACGGCGATGTCACAAGCCCCCGAACCCCGCAAAACGCTCGATCCTGATCAAGTGGCGTTCTGGCTGGCGCGTCATCCCGATTTTTTCGTCGGTCGCGAGGGGCTTTTGCAGCAATTGCAGGTGCCCCACCCGCATATCGACGGGGCGGTATCGCTGCTGGAACGCTTGGTCTTTGATCTACGCAAGCGCGCTGAAAACGCGGAAGGCCGCCTGGAGCACTTGCTGGAAACCGCTCGCCATAACGAGTCCCAATACCGTCGGTTGCGCGAAACGCTGATTGCGCTAGTGGAAGCGCAAGACCGCGATGCGCTGGCACAAGCGTTGGCTACCCAGCTCAGCGAGCGCTTTGAAACGCCGGCCATGGCGCTATGGTGCCCGGCCACATTAAGCGACAGTGAGCCAACGCCGCCTCAGCCACCGCGCCATGTGTTGGATCAACACGCCAGCGCACGGCTGACAGCGCTGCTGGATGGCCGCACCAGTCGCTGCGTTAAGCTTAGCGTTAGCGATTGGAAGTGCCTGCTGCCTCACGTTAAAGCGCCGCGTAAAGCGGGCTCCTGTGCCATTTCTCGCCTATCCGCAGGCGACCCGCTTGGTTATCTATTGCTGGCAAGCCCCAGCCCGGATGCCTATCGGGCCAGCATGGACACACTCTTCACCGAGTATTTGGGCGATATCGTCGCACGGCTACTGGTGCGCCTGGGTGATCATGGTTGAGGCTCCCTTGGGTGAAGTGTCGATAGCCAAGCACATTGACGGCTTTCTAGCCGCATTGTCATCCCATGCAAGTCCTGCAACGGTGGAAGCCTATCGGCATGATCTGGCCGCGCTGTGTGCCTTTACCGAGCGCCGGGAGGTGACGGACCCCGCGGCGTTAGATACCGCGCTGCTGCGGGCTTTTTTAGGGTCGGAGCGCAGCCGGGGTTTAGCGCCAAGAAGCCTTGCCCGGCGCCGGGCGGCGCTTTCCAAATTTGCTGATTATTTGGTTAAACAGGGCGTGCTGGCCGATAACCCGGTGGGGTTGTTGCGTACGCCCAAACAGCCGAGCCATTTGCCGCGTCCGGTGGATGTTGACGCCCTGGCGCGCTTTCTCGATACCCCTCACGACGGCTCGCCGCTGGGCGTGCGGGATCAGGCCATCCTTGAGCTGTTTTACTCCAGCGGGCTGCGTCTAGCAGAGCTTGCAGCCCTTGATTTGGGCGATTTGCAAAACAGCCGGGTAAGGGTGACCGGCAAAGGCGGCAAACCGCGCCAAGTGCCCGTCGGGCGGCGCGCCCAGCAGGCACTGGCGGAGTGGCTGGGCTGTCGCTCCGCGCTCGCACCGGTGGATGAATTGGCGCTGTTTGTGGGGCAGCGTGGCACGCGGCTAGGCCATCGGGCCATTCAGAAACGCTTAGCGCAGCTGTCGTTAGCCCGCGGCTTGCCCGAACATTTGCACCCTCACCGTTTGCGCCACTCCTTTGCTAGCCACCTGCTTGAGTCGAGCCAGGATCTGCGCGCGGTGCAGGAACTGTTGGGCCACGCTAACCTGTCGACCACGCAAATCTATACCCGGCTTGACTGGCAGCATCTTGCAACCAGCTACGATGCGGCGCATCCCCGGGCTAAAAGAAGCCCCAGTCCCAGAAACGGCGAAAACAGAAACAAATAGCCCAGGAGCAAACCATGACCAAGTTGAAGGCCATTACCTTCGATTTAGACGACACGCTGTGGGACAACCATGGCGTGATGGCGCGTACCGAAGAGGGACACTACCGCTGGCTGCTGGAGGCGCTTGAGGCTTGGCGAGCGGCAAGCCAGGAACCAGCCCTAACATTGACCCAAGAAGGCGGCCGGGAGGATTACCTTCAGCGTCGTCAACAGTTAGCCAAAGAGGTGCCCGAACGGCGCGGTGACTTTACTTGGCTGCGAATGCGCGCCCTGGAAGCGCAGTTAGAGGCGGAAGGCCTGACCCGCAGTGCCGCTTTGTTGTGGGCGGCAGCGGCGATGAATGAGTTCCATCGCCTGCGCGTGCAAGTCACACCACACCCAGAGGCGGCCGGTTTGCTGGCGGTGTTAACCGAGCGTTATCAGCTAGCAGCCATCACGAATGGCAATATTCATTTGGCGCGTCAGCCGCTGGCCGCCTATTTTCCGGTGGCCATCGCAGCAGGCGAGTTGTTAGCACCTAAACCTGATCCCACGCCGTTTCTGACGGCGCTTGCGCGCTTGAACGTGGCCCCCGAACACGCCATGCACGTAGGCGATTCATGGCAGGAAGATGTATTACCCGCCCAGCAGCTGGGTATGCATGCCGTGTGGATTTCCGCGCTGGAAGATCAACCACTTCCCCCGCGGGTACACCGTATTGCTCATATTAAAGAGCTGCCCCGCGTGCTTGAGATGTTAGAAAAGGCGGGCTTGGAAACGCATCATTCCGGCGGTGTGTACAGCCACTGATTGAGTTTCTGGGATAGTGTATCGACGCCGTCACGCTTGAGCGAAGAGAAGAGCTGTACAGAGACCAAGTCTTCCCACTCCTTCAAGCGCGAACGTACTTTCTGCAACGAAGCGCTGGCGGGCCCTTTTTTAAGCTTGTCCGCTTTCGTCAGCAGAATATGCACCGGCATTTCGCGCTGGTCGGCATAATTGAGCATCATCTGATCGAACTCAGTGAGCGGGTGGCGAACGTCCATTAGCAGTACTAAGCCGCGTAGACTAAAGCGATTGCGTAGGTATTCTGCTAAGTGCTTTTGCCACTCTAGCTTGACCGATTCCGGAACCTTGGCGTAGCCGTAGCCGGGTAGGTCGACCAAGCGCAGCGATTCATCGTTCATGACACTGAAGAAGTTAATCAACTGAGTGCGCCCCGGTGTACGCGACGTGCGCGCCAACGCATTTTGTTGTGTTAAGGCGTTGATAGCACTTGATTTGCCCGCGTTAGAGCGCCCGGCAAAAGCTACTTCAGCGCCGGTATCATCTGGGCACAAAGCCAAGGTGGGAGCGCTGATAATAAAACTTGCCGTCGGGTAGTTCAGCCGAGGGACTGGGCTATCGTGGGGGGTAGTCATGGACTTAATCCTGAAAAACGAACATAAAAGCGGCCTACTCAACGCACTATCATCAATGTGCTCATCAATGCGCTATCATCAACGCACTATCAACCCATTATGGCTACTTCAGCGCGTAAAGTAGAACGCTTGGTAGTGACGCATAATAGAGAAATGAGAGCAGGACTGCGACGAATTACCCCTAAAGCAGACCAGGACTTGCATTCCCGCCGCTGGGGTGATTCGTTATAATGCAAGCGGTTTATATCTGCGACCTGGGGCGCTAGTGTACCATCGCCCTCTAGCCGGCAGCGACCAACGCGACACGTTGTTCGTTTTGGCGGAGCTAACCCTGGTAATTTGTGGAGCCTGGGAAGCGCCCAGGGTGCGTACCAGTCAAACATAAAACGGCATAGTGGAAGAGCAATGAGAAAGTTACTGGCAAGCCTGGCAATTACCATGGGCGCCGTTGGCGCTGCCCACGCTCAAACGGACTATCAAGCCGATGCGGACGCATCTGCTGGTCAAGAAATGTCCCAAGTCTGCGCCGCCTGTCATGGGCAGCAGGGTATTAGCCCTTCAGGCGCGTTTCCTAACCTGGCTGGGCAGCAAATGTCTTACCTGGCCAAGCAGATTATGGATATCCGCGACGGTGATCGTGTGGTGCCTCAAATGGCGGGCATCGTGGATGACTACTCTGACCAAGACGCCTGGGATGCTGCGGCCTACTTTGCGGAACAAGACGCTAACTTGGGCCAAACCAACGACGAAGACGCTGAATTATTGGCGCGCGGCGAAGAGATTTACCGTGCTGGCGATATGGCTAAGGGTATCCCCGCCTGTTCAGCCTGTCACACGCCGACCGGGGTAGGTATCGGTAGTGCCGTGTATCCTGGCCTTTCCGGTCAGCATGCTCAATATACGGTTTCTACGCTGCAGGCATTTGCGTCCGGCGATCGCACCAATGACCCCAATAATATTATGGGCGATATTGCTTCCAAAATGAGTGACAGGGATATGGAAGCAGTGGCGAATTACGTATTAGGACTGAATTAAGGCTGCAAAATTTTATACCTCCTTGTGCCGTTTGGTTCCCTCATTTGTCTATGTGCTTGAAATGAGGGAACCCGCTAATATAACCACGGTCTTAGTCCTCGCTTACCCATGGAGAGATTTATACGATGTTTAAAACGACAATGTTTAAAACGCTAATGGTTACGATGGCCGGTCTAGGTTTTTCTGCGCTAGTGAGTGCCCAGGATGTGGTTGAAGGCCAGCACTATGAAGTGCTTGAGTCACCGGTAGAAACCCACGCTGAAGATGGGCAAATTGCAGTTACTGAAGTGTTCTGGTTTGGGTGCCCGCACTGTTACCGGCTACAAACACCGGTTAATGAGTGGTACGAGACGCTGGAAGACGACGTTAGCGTAGAACATATGCCAGCTACCATGGGCGGCGACTGGAATACCCACGCTACCGCTTTCTACGCGGCTGAGTCGCTGGGTATTGAAGAGGAGCTACACGCCGATTTCTTTAATGCTATCCATCAGGAAAATCAGTCGCTCACTGAGTCCGATGAGATTGCCGCTTTTTTCGCTAACTATGGTGTCAGCGAAGAAGAGGCCAAAAAAGCGCTGACCGACTTTAGTGTTCGTAGCGATGTCAATGAAGCCAACAACCGTATGCGTGAGATGAAGTTGATGGGGGTGCCCGCGCTGGTGATTGACGGACGCTACGTTGTTTCGCCGAGTTCAGCCGGTAGCCTGGAAAATATGCCGAAAATTGCTGATGCGCTGGTCGAGCAGGTGCGTGCAGAGCGCGCAGAATAACCGTGTTGCGTGAAGCGAGAGAGCGTGATGAGGCAGTACCCAGTAGCCATCGTCCGGTGCTGTTGGAAGAGGGCCATCTGCGGCTGTTAACGTTTAACCTGCAGGTGGGTATTCAGACGTCAGCGTATCATCACTATCTCACGCGCAGCTGGCAGCACTTATTGCCGCATCCGCGTCGACAGCAGCGGCTGGACATGATGGGCGAAGTGCTGAGTAAGTTCGACATAGTTGGGCTACAAGAAGTTGATGGCGGCAGCTTTCGCTCCAGCCGCGTTAACCAAGTGGAGTATCTCGCTACCAAAGCGGGATTTCCGCACCATGTTCAGCAGTTAAACCGCAACCTGGGGCGTATTGCCCAGCACAGCAATGGGTTACTGTCGCGCTTGGTACCTAGTCAGATCGTCGAGCACCGCTTACCGGGCGCAATGCCTGGCCGAGGCGCTATTCATGCCCGCTTTGGCGAAGGCCCGGATGCCCTGCATATTTTTGTTGCTCACTTGGCGCTTAGCCACCGCGGTCGTGTGCGCCAACTCAACTATCTAAGCGATATTATTCAGCCGCTGCGCCACGTCGTGGTGATGGGCGATCTCAACTGTACGCCTGACCAACTACACGCTCACGAGCGCTTTAGTTTGTCGCTGCCCCTGCACCCGGTTAAACCCCTTTTCAGCTATCCTTCCTGGCAACCGCGCCATGCGCTGGATCATATTCTGTTGTCGCAGTCGCTAGAGGCCGCGGAAGTACGTGTGCTGGATCATCTGTTCTCTGATCACCTACCGATAGCCGTCAATCTTCCGCTGCCAGAGGCTTGTTTAGCGGCTATTCGCTCAAGCGTTTAGGCTAAGTGTTTAGGCCAACAAGATAGCCTTTGTCGCCTGTGGGCGCTGCATTGTCCGCGTATATGCGCTATTGTCTGGGGCGCTGACTCCCCTTAGTCGTTTTACGCGAGACACTTCCATGTCGGACACAACACAACTACCTGCCTTTATTGGTGCGCTGGACCGCGCTTCAGAGTGGTTCGGCCGTACCCTTGCGTGGCTGATCATCATTATGATGTTGATTCAGTTCGCGATTGTACTGCTTCGTTATGCCTTCAGCGTGAACAGCATCTTTATGCAAGAGCTGGTGATGTATATGCACGCTAGCGTCTTTATGCTGGCTGCTGCTTACACCTTTCGTCACGACGGCCACGTGCGGGTGGATATCTTCTATCGAGGCATGACTCCGCGCCGCCAAGCGTTAATCAATGTCGTGGGTATTATTACGCTACTGATTCCCGTGATGATCTTTATCATCGCTTCCAGCCTGGGCTACGTTGCCAACTCCTGGCGTATTCTGGAAACCTCCTCCGACTATGGTGGCATTCCGGCTGTCTATGCACTGAAAACCTTAATTCCACTGTTTGCCGTGCTGATGATCGTGCAAGGCGTGGTTGAGATCGTGCGTAATAGCTATGTGATGGCCGGACGGATAGTGCCGGCTGCTGCTGGCGGCAACCATCTTGAGGAGCGTGTTTGATGCTGGAATTCATGCCGATTATTTTATTTGCCGTCATCTGCATTGTGTTGATGTTCGGCTTTCCCGTAGCGCTTTCGCTGGCGGGCACGGCGCTGCTGTTTGCCGGTATGGGGCTGGGCCTGGAAGCCATTGGTATCGATGCCAATTTTGATAGCGGCTATCTCGCCGCCTTGCCCAACCGGCTTTACGGCATTATGACCAACCAAACGCTGTTGGCGGTGCCGCTATTTGTGTTGATGGGCGTCTTGCTGGAAAAATCCAAAGTGGCGGAAACGCTGCTGGATGCCATGGCCCTGCTGTTTGGTTCCATGCGGGGCGGGTTGGGTATTTCGGTGACGCTGGTGGGCATGTTGATGGCTGCCTCTACCGGCATTGTGGGGGCCACAGTGGTCACCATGGGGCTGATGTCGCTACCCACCATGCTAAAGCGTGGCTACAGCACATCGCTTGCGACCGGCACTATCTGTGCCACCGGCACGTTGGGACAAATCATTCCGCCTTCTATCGCCCTGGTGCTGCTGGGTGATGTGTTGTCATCGGCGTACCAGCAAGCACAGCTGGATATGGGGATTTTCAGCCCTAAAACGGTCTCTGTGGGCGATCTGTTTATGGGCGCGTTGGTGCCTGGGTTGCTGCTAGTCGTGATATATATGATTTATGTGGCGCTGGTGGCATGGTTGCGACCGCACATGGCACCCGCTGCCGACCGTGAAGAGTTAATGGCCGAGCTTGGCCATACCTCAGGGATTGGCATGCTGCTGCTCAAAGGCTTAGTGCCACCCGTTGTGCTGATTGTGGCGGTGCTGGGGTCGATCCTAAGCGGCTTTGCCACACCGACTGAAGCCTCCGCGGTAGGGGCCTTTGGCGCTCTGGTGCTTGCACTGGCTTACCGTCAGCTCGACTGGGCGACCCTGAAAGACGTGCTGCGCTCGACCACTCACGTTACCACCATGGTGTTTCTGATCTTGATCGGTGCGGCGCTGTTTTCGCTGGTCTTCCGTGCCTACGGCGGCGAGCACATGGTTACCGAGCTGTTCGAGGGCATGCCTGGCGGCGTGGTGGGCGCAACGATTATCGTCATGCTGGTTATCTTCCTGCTCGGCTTTATTCTCGACTTTATCGAAATCACCTTTGTGGTGGTGCCCATTGTCGGGCCGATCTTGCTTGCCATGGGCCTTGACCCGATTTGGCTGGGCATCATGATTGCCATTAATCTGCAGACATCGTTCTTAACGCCGCCGTTTGGTTTCGCGCTGTTTTACTTGCGCGGTGTTGCGCCGCCGTCTGTGTCCACGTCAGCTATTTACCGTGGCGTTATCCCGTTTATTTTGATGCAGTTGGGTATGTTGCTCATGCTTAGCTTCTTCCCGCAGTTGGCAACCTGGCTTCCCTCGCAGTTCTAGTCAACAAAAGGTAAGTTGAAAAGCATCACTGTGATCAACGCAGCTATCAACGAATATATGTGGCAACCTAACTAAAAGCAGCAACGAGCCATTAGTGTCCTGTAGCAAGTAATGGTCTGTAGCAAACCGCCTGGCGTTCTACGCTAGGCGGGGTATTCCCTACTCATAATAGTAATAATAGAAAGTAAGAGGGTTATTGTATGAAAGCCAAAACACTCCCAGTCGCCATCGCCATGACGACCGCTCTCTCCGCCAGTTTGCTGGTGGTCTCTAGCTTCGATAACCACGCCCAGGCGCAAGAGGACGAGTTCCGTTGGAAAATGGTCACCTCCTGGCCGAAGAATTTCCCAGGTGTTGGCCAAGGCCCAGAGCGCCTATCTGAGCTGGTGGATGAAATGTCGGATGGCCGCCTGACTATCGAAGTCTTCGGTGCTGGTCAGCTGGTGCCGGGGTTTGAAGTGTTTGACGCCGTTTCCGACGGCACTGCTGAACTTGGCCATTCCGCTTCCTACTACTGGAAGGGCAAAGCCCCCGCCGCTCAGTTCTTTGCTGCCGTGCCGTTTGGCATGAACGCCCAGGAGATGAACGCCTGGTTAAGCTATGGCGGCGGTATGGAGTTGTGGAACGAGCTTTACGACGACTTTGGCGTTGACGTCATGGTCGCTGGTGCCTCAGGCGTGCAGATGGGCGGCTGGTACAACAAAGAGATCAACTCGGTTGATGACCTAGACGGCCTGAAAATGCGTATGCCTGGCCTGGGTGGCGAAGTAATGAGCCGTATGGGTGTAGCGATTGTTAACATGCCGGGCGGCGAGATCTTTACCTCGCTGCAGTCGGGCGCGATTGACGCTACCGAGTGGATTGGCCCCTATAACGACTTGGCGTTTGGCCTGCATCAGGCTGCTGACTATTACTACTACCCAGGTTGGCACGAGCCGACGGTCATGTTCGAGGCGATCGTTAACGAAGACGCTTTCGCTGAGCTGCCAGCGGATTTGCAGGCGATCCTGCGTACCGCTATTAGCGATATCAACCAAAGCGTACTGGATGAGTACACCGCACGTAACAACGATGCGCTGGAAACCCTAGTGAACGAGCACGAGGTTGAGCTGCGCCGTATTCCTGAAGACGTGCTTGCTCAAGCCCGCGAGCATTCGGCTGATGTTGTCGCCGAATTGGCGGAGTCGAGCGAATTAGCCACGCGTATCTATGACTCTTATCAAGCGTTCCAGGAAAAGGTCGAGGATTACCACGCTATCTCCGAGCAGGCGTACTACAACGCCCGTAACCCGGAAGGCGACACCGCGCAATAGACTGCTGTGCTTAACGCACACGAACACAACAGCCGCCTTCGGGCGGCTGTTGTGTGTCTGGAGCGTAGGTTTTAAGCAGCACAAAACGCATAGCTTGGGTATCCTAGGCAGACAGTGACGATTTTGTCGTAAAGGAGCCTCATGTCTACCCATTCCCGTCTGCGCAATGTGCTCACCATCGCTGGCTCCGACCCGTCCGGCGGAGCTGGTTTACAGGGCGATTTGAAGACTTTTTCGGCCCTCGGCGTGTATGGTACTAACGTGATCACCGCGGTGATTGCCCAGAATACCTGTGGCGTCGCCTCGGTGTATCCGGTCTCTCCCCAGGCCATTCGCGAGCAGCTTGAGCACCTGCTGGATGATGTGGCGCTGGACGCGGTCAAAATTGGCATGGTAGCCAGCCGCGAGGTGGCTGAGGTAATCGCCGACGTGCTGCGCCAGCGCCGACCGCGCTGGATCGTGCTCGACCCTGTGATGGTCGCCAAGAGCGGTGACATACTGGTCGATGACGCCGGTATTCGCGCCGTGCGTGACATCTTGGTACCGCTTGCCGATGTCATCACCCCGAACCTACCGGAAGCCGCGGTTCTACTCGATTCGCCATCGCCTACCAGCTTGGATGATATGGAAGCGATGTTGCCGGGACTGACCCAGCTGGGGGCGCCCTATGTGGTACTAAAAGGCGGCCATTTGCGCGGAGCGACCTGCCCTGATCTGCTGGCAACCCCCAACGGCCATGAATGGTTGCCCGCCTCGCGAATCGACACCAACAATTTGCACGGCACCGGCTGCGCGCTCTCCTCGGCGATTGCCGCCTGTCTGGCGAAACTGCCAGAGCAGTCAGGCCCTGATGCCCCGGTGGCGGCGATCGGCGATGCCAAGCGTTGGCTACATGCAGCGCTGGAAGCGAGTGTGCGCTTAAATGTGGGTAAAGGGCGCGGACCGGTGCACCATTTTCACGCCTGGTGGTGAGGCGCTGCCATCAGAGTAATAGGTAGCTTGCGTGAATGGGTATTGCACACCATGCTGAGGAGTGTCTGCTTAACGGCTTATAAGGCTGAGTTGCTCAGCTGAGGAGCGTTTCGCCATGCCTCGTACACTTCTGTTTGCCACCGATCTTTCTGCTGATAATCGCGCCGCCTGTGCCCGTGCGCTGCGTTTAGCCTACGCTTACGGGGTTCAGCTCGACGTGCTGCACGTGTTGGACCCTTACTTACCGCGGCGTGTCTTGCTTGATGTAGAGAGCGCGGTAGTAGAGGACATTACCACCACGTTGACCGATCTACGTGAAGACTACGCTTTGGAGGCGCCGAAAACGCTGATCCAAACCGTGACAGGTTCGCCCCACGTTGAGATTGTACGTGAAGCCCATGAGCGCAACGCCGAGCTGATTGTGCTGGGCATGCATCGCAAGCGCGGGCAAAAAGACCTGTTGATGGGTACAACACTGATGCGTGTGCTGCGCAGCGCTCCTTGCCCGGTGGTGGTGGCCTCTTATCAACCCACCCAGCCCTGGCAGCATATTTTGGTACCCATCGACTTTTCGCTCACCGCGCGGCATACCTTGAGAGAGGCGCTGATTCGCTTCCCTGATGCCTCGCTGACGCTGCTACACGCTTGGTCGCTTCCCGGCGAGCGTGAGCTGGGTTCGCAAGCGTACTACGCCCATTGGCGTGAGCAAGAAGTGCAGCGCTTGCGCGAACAGCTGACCAATGAGGTCGATAGCCTAATGCGCGAGCTAGAGGGGGTACCAGACGTTGAGCTAGTGCTAGAGCAGGGCGCACCCTGTGATGTGCTTCAGGCCTATATGAAACGTCATTCACCCGATCTCGTCATGATCGGCAGCCGTGGGCAACCCCATCACACTAGCCAGCTCACCGAGATGCTGCTGTGTGAGCCGCACTGCGATTTGATGCTCTGCCGCGCTTGGTAGGCGACACATCATTTAAATTGCTTTTGGATAGGCTGTATATTGTACGAAACCTTTATTGGGTGTATTGCTACGTATAGCAATGCTGCCACGAGGAGGTTTTATGTCCACGCCAATTCCCGCCCAAACTACGCTAATGTTAGTGGGGCTAATGCTGTCTCCTTGGGTAATGGCCAGTAGCGTGTCAGAAAACGGCGAATCGTTTGAACGCAGCGTAGTAGAGGATGGCCAACGCTACACGTTGATTGGCAGTGGCGTATTCCGTTACATGATCTGGACGGCCTACGCGGGGGCATATTATCAGCTTGAAGGTGAAACCCAGCCACAGCCGTTAGGCAATATTCCGCGGCGCTTGGAGCTTGCCTACTTTCATGCCATTGAAGCCAGCGACTTTGCCGAAGCGACTGAAAAAACGCTGCAAGACACTCTTACGCTGTATGAATTCACTCAGATCGAAGAACCACTTGGGCGCCTAAATCAACGCTATCGCAATGTCGTTCCCGGTGACCGCTACCTGCTTAGCTGGAACGGCGAGCAGCTGCGCCTTGCGCTCAATGGTGAGGTGCTGTTTGAAGAGGAGAGTGCCGAGTTTGCCAGCGCGATGTTTAGTATTTGGCTCGGTGAGCGCCCACTGGACGACGACTTCCGCGACGCGCTACTAGGGCGAAACTGACTCGGTGAAGGAAAAGCGAATGAGCGGCGGTTACAATAGCCGTTTCTTTGCCGGGGAGAGGCGTTGTGAAGGCACTCATTCAGCGCGTAAAGCGCGCCAGCGTAGAAGTGGAAGGGGAAATTGTCGGTAGTATCGATCACGGACTACTTGCGCTGATAGGCGTTGAGAAGCACGATGATGCGGCGGCGGTAGAGAAGCTGTTGCATAAAATGCTGCACTACCGGGTATTCAGCGACGCCGAAGGCAAAATGAATCACAACCTGCAGCAGGTGAGTGGAGGCTTGCTGCTTGTTTCTCAGTTCACGCTGGCGGCGGATACCCGCAAAGGGCTACGGCCCAGCTTCTCCAGCGCCGCTCCCCCCGCCCAGGGTGAAGCGCTGTTTGATTTGCTGGTTGCCCAGGCGCGCACTGCCTGGCCACATGTCGCTACCGGTGAGTTTGGCGCCGATATGCAGGTGGCGCTAATCAACGATGGCCCGGTAACGTTTTTACTCGAAAGCTAGCTAGCCGTCTCTTCGCTGGCGAGCAGCTCGGCTTCCATTGCTTCCAGCGCCTCTTCGGCGCTAAGCCATTGCTGTTCTGCTTCATTCAGTCGTGCTTTGATTTCAGCTTGTTGACTAAGCGTCTTGGTCAGCTCGGGTTTGCGGGCGCTGTCGGTGTAGAGCTCGGGGTCTGCCAGCACTTGTTCTACCTGATCAAGTTCCTGCTGGGTCTTTTCCATCGCTTTTTCCGCTTGATCGCGCTGTTTTTTCAGTGGGCGTAGCTTCTCACGCAGCTCGGCTGCTGCTTTACGCGATGCCTTGCGCGCTTCACGGCTGTCGCCACTGGGTTGCTGGTTCTGGCGCTCGGCTTTTTCGCCGCGGGAATCCCGACGGCTCTCTTCCAGGCGCGCTTTGAGCCAAACGCGGTAATCTTCTAAATCGCCATCGAAAGGTTCAACGCGGTGATCCGCTACCCGCCAAAACTCATCGACCGTGGCGCGTAGCAAGTGACGGTCGTGAGACACCAGAATCACCGTGCCTTCAAAGCTTGCCAGCGCCTGGGTCAGCGCTTCGCGCATTTCTAGATCCAGGTGGTTGGTCGGCTCATCAAGCAGCAGTAGGTTAGGTTTTTGCCAAGCAACGAGCGCCAGCGCCAAGCGGGCTTTCTCACCACCTGAGTAGTTGGCGACTTTGCCGAAGGCGTCGTCGCCCTTAAACCCAAAACCGCCCAGGAAGTTACGGATATCCTGATCGCTGGCGGTGGGCGAGAGGCGTTGGACATGCACAAAAGGCGTCGATGAAACGTCCAGGCTCTCAAGCTGATGCTGAGCAAAATAGCCAATCGCCAAATGCTCGCCAGGCACGCGCTTGCCGTTAAGTAGCTCAAGTTCGCCGGTGAGCGACTTAATTAGCGTCGATTTACCCGCCCCGTTGGGGCCTAACAGGCCAATGCGGCTGCCGGGCAGCAGGGTAACGTTGACCTTGTCCAACTGGATGTTGTCGTCACTTCCATCGCCCGTTTTGCCGCGATAACCTAACTGCGCCTGATCAAGCACCAGTAGCGGGCGCGATGTTTTATCGGCAGCAGGCAAGGTGAAGTGGAAGGGAGAATCCACATGGGCCACAGCGATATCTTCCATCCGCTCCAGCATCTTGACCCGGCTTTGCGCCTGCTTTGCCTTGGTCGCCTGGGCTTTAAAGCGGGCGATAAAGCGCTCGATCTCCTCACGGCGGGCCTGCTGCTTAGCGGCTTCGGCTTGCTGCAAGGCGAGCTTTTCGGCGCGGGTGCGCTCAAACTGGGAGTAATTGCCGCGGTAAAGCTCCAGCGTTTGGTGATGCATGTGCACGATGTGATCACATACGGCATCCAAAAAGTCGCGGTCGTGGGAAATCAGCAGCAGCGTGCCAGGGTAGCGGGTCAGCCACTGCTCCAGCCACAGCAGGGCGTCCAGATCCAGGTGGTTGGTGGGCTCATCCAGCAGCAGAAGGTCAGAAGGCATAAACAGCGTACGGGCGAGGTTGACCCGCATCCGCCAGCCGCCGGAAAACGCCGAGAGTGGGCGGGTGAGATCGGTCTGAAGGAAGCCTAGCCCCACCAGTAGCTGTGCTGCGCGCGATTCCGCGCGGTAGCCATCCAGGGTTTCAATCAAGCCGTGCAGTTCGGCTTCACGATGGGCTTCTCCGGCCTCCCGAGCGGCCAGCAAGTCGGCTTCTGCCTGGCGTAGCGCTACATCGCCATCAAGTACATACTCAATAATGGGGCGATCAAGGGCGTCAACTTCCTGGGCCATATGCGCGATGCGCTGGCCGCCGCTCATCTCGACATCGCCCTGGTCAGGAGCAATCTCGCCCAGCAGCAGTTTGAACAGGCTCGATTTGCCGGCGCCGTTTGCCCCGATAATACCGGCCTTCACCCCGTTATTAAGGGTAACGTCTGCATTGTCGAGTAGCGTTTGCGTGCCGCGTTGCAGGGCGACTTGGCGCAGTGCGATCATGCTTTCTCCCGAAAAAAGTGGGTCATACGATGCAAAATTCTATTGCGCTTGATTCTACCCGATTGCAGCGCCTACAGCAGGCACCGTTATGGGAATTTGCGCTGTCGCTTTACGCCAAGCCGGGTGTTGAGACTGCTTGCCTGACGCTGCAAGAGGAGGGTGAGCTGGATGTTTGTGAGCTACTATTTCATTGCTGGCTCTACTCGTGCGATTTAGAAGCGATCCCCCGCGCGGTCGCTCGCCAGCGCGAGCAGCGTCGCCAATGGCAGAGCAGTGTCACGGCAGTTTTGCGTGGTTTACGTCGCGATTTAAAAGCCTCGGCAGCGTCTAGTGACTCTGTGGCAGCGCTGCGCGAAACCATTAAGCAGGCGGAACTAATGGCCGAGCGTGAGAACCTTCAACGTTGGCAAGAATGGGTTTTAGAAGTGCATGCTGATGAGCAGCGTGTAATGAATATCGTCGAAATTCCGCAAGATTCGGCTAAATGGCTGCGAAATCAGCTGCTTTTTAGTAAAGCTAACACCCACTCGGAGAGTAGCTTAAATACCACGTCGGCACTGTGTGAGGCGCTACAAATGCTTACTTGCCAGCTTGACCCTCATCAAGGAGCGCGCTAGCCTGAATTTAAGCTGATTTTGAAATACCTAGCGTTATTCGCTCGCTAGCACACCTTTAAGAACAGTACTTCAGTGTTTGTTAGTGAACACCAATTAGCGAATAACAGTGTCGTAAATGACAGTGTCGTGTTTAGAAAAGCAAAACTGACCTAGGTTTTTGCGCACTTGAATAGCGCGCTTATCACTGCAAGGGGAACACCGTATGAAGGCAAGCAAACCCGTATTTAATCGTTCTGTAACCACCAAATTAGTGACAACAGCAAGCGTGGGTGCACTGTTGATGGGCATGACAGCTGTCGCGCAAGCGGATAACTGGCGTTATGCTCATGAAGAGTACGAAGGCGACGTACAGGATGTCTTTGCCTATGCTTTTAAAGAGCATATCGAAGAGAACTCCGATCACACGGTTCAGGTTTACCGCTTTGGTGAGCTGGGTGAGTCTGACGATATTATGGAGCAGACTCAGAACGGTATTCTGCAGTTTGTGAACCAGTCACCCGGCTTTACCGGTGCATTGATTCCTGAAGCGCAAATTTTCTTCATTCCTTACCTGCTGCCGACCGACGAAGAGACCGTACTAACGTTCTTCGAAGAAAGCGAAGCAATCAACGAGATGTTCCCAGAGCTTTATGCCGAACAAGGCCTTGAGCTACTGAAGATGTATCCGGAAGGCGAAATGGTCATAACGACCGACGAGCCGATCAGCTCACCGGAAGATATGGATAATAAGAAAATCCGTACCATGACCAACCCGCTGCTATCGGAAACCTACGACGCCTTTGGTGCGACGCCTACGCCGCTACCGTGGGGTGAAGTCTATGGTGGCCTACAGACCGGCATCATCGATGGACAAGAGAACCCGATTTTCTGGATCGAGTCCGGTGGTTTGTATGAGGTGTCTCCGCACTTGACCTTCACTGGCCATGGCTGGTTCACCACCGCGATGATGGCTAACCAGGACTTCTATGAAGGCCTGTCTGAAGAAGACCAAACACTGGTTGATGAAGCTTCACAAGCAGCTTATGACCACACCATCGAGCATATCCAAGGCTTGGCTGAAGAGTCGTTAGCGAAGATTCAGGAAGCGTCTGATGAAGTGACTGTAACGCGTCTGGATGAAGAGCAGATTCAAGCCTTCCGTGACCGTGCTCCACAGGTTGAAGAAGCCTTCTTGGAAATGACCGGCGACAAAGGCGAAGAATTGCTTGAGCAGTTCAAAGCCGATTTGGAAGCCGTAAGCAACGAGTAATCATCCTTAAGCCGCATTTGCATGTTGGATGATTTACCCGAGGGGCAGCAAAGGCTGCCCCTTTTTTATGCTGCCGCGGTAAGCTATGGGTTTTCGGTTTGGAATTTAGCATCATTACGCTGGGTTACGTATATCTAGCGTTGAATCACTAGCGGCGGCATACCGTTACGCTAGTAGTGATTCCTTGCTGAATAACGCGGGCAGGTTTGCAATAGGTAGGTCTGTAATAACGCTGTGTTAATTGTGCTAACGGCACTGAACTGATGCCGTTAAAGCCGTTAGAAAGGAGTCCGGCCATGACCGATGAAGAGATGGAAAAGAGTTATCGCTCCGGTTTGCCGGGGATTTTAGGTGTGATCGACACTGCAATTAGCAAAATGGAAGCCGTGATCCTGGCGATGGGCGTTTTGCTAATGGCGCTGAATACGGTCACCAACGTGGTTGCCCGTTTCGTGTTTGGCAACAGCATTATGTTTTCTGGTGAATTAAACCGAATTTTGATCATCATGATCACCTTTGCCGGGATTGGTTATGCCGCCCGACATGGCCGTCATATTCGTATGTCGGCTATTTATGATGCATTGCCGGTGGGTGGCCGCAAAGTGCTGATGATTGGTATTGCACTATTCACATCGATGGTAATGTTTTTCCTTCTTTATTATTCAATTATTTATATTGTTGACCTGTATAGCAAAGGGCGCGTGCTGCCCTCCCTGGGCTTACCGGTATGGATCATTTACCTATGGGTACCGCTGGGCTTTTTGGTCACTGGGATTCAATACTTATTGACTGCTGTTAAAAACTTTACTTCCCACGATGTGTATCTCTCGACGGGCGTGGTGGATGGTTACAAAGACACGGAAACTGAAGTCTAACGCGGGACACTGCACCCTAGGGGAACAGCTATGACGACAATAATGGTTACTACCATGATTGCCCTGCTGCTGCTGGGCTTTCCAATGATGATTCCGCTGATTACCGCTGCGATAATTGGCTTCTTCATGATGTTTAACGGCTTCGGCCAGATGGATACGTTGATCCAGCAGATGATGGCGGGTATACGCCCAGCCTCACTCATTGCTGTGCCAATGTTTATTCTTGCTGCCGATATTATGACTCGCGGGCAGTCTGCTAATCGCTTAATTGATATGGTGATGTCGTTTATCGGCCATATTAAAGGCGGCTTAGCGGTGAGCACGGCGGCCTCTTGCACACTGTTTGGTGCCGTGTCCGGGTCAACGCAAGCGACCGTGGTGGCCGTTGGTTCACCATTGCGCCCGAAAATGCTTAAAGCGGGCTACTCAGACTCGTTTACGCTGGCGCTGATCATCAATGCCAGCGATATTGCTTTTCTGATTCCGCCTAGTATCGGCATGATTATCTACGGGGTTATCTCGGGCACTTCTATCGGTGAGCTATTTATCGCCGGGATTGGTCCAGGCTTGATGATTCTATGTATGTTCTCGGCTTACTGCATTATCTACGCCATTGTTAAAGACGTACCCACAGAACCAAAATCGAGCTGGAAAGAGCGCGCAAAAGCAGTACAACAAGCGTTATGGCCGCTCGGCTTTCCGGTGATTATTGTTGGTGGTATCTATGGCGGTATCTTTAGCCCGACCGAAGCCGCCGCCGCCTGTGTGCTGTATGCCATCTTGCTTGAGTTTGTGGTCTTCCGCTCGCTCAAAATGAACGACATTTACGCCATTGCCAAATCCACCGGTTTAATCACCGCTGTGGTGTTTATTTTGGTGGCAGTGGGTAATGGCTTCTCGTGGATTATCTCTTTTGCCCAGATCCCGCAAATGATTCTGGAGGCAGTGGGCATCAATGAAGCAGGCCCCACGGGCGTGTTGATTGCCATTTGTATCGCCTTTTTCGTCGCCTGTATGTTCGTTGACCCCATCGTCGTCATCCTGGTGCTAACGCCGATCTTTACACCGGCGATTGAAGCCACCGGACTCGACCCTGTGCTGGTGGGTATTTTGATTACGCTGCAGGTGGCGATAGGGTCGGCAACACCGCCCTTTGGGTGCGATATCTTTACTGCGATTGCGATTTTCAAACGCCCTTACTGGGATGTCATCAAAGGCACACCGCCGTTTATTTTCATGCTGATTTTAGCGGCCGCCTTATTGATCATGTTCCCGCAAATTGCGCTGTTCCTGCGCGATGTTGCCTTCCGCTAAACAGCCACAAGGAGTACGCGAATGTTTAATCGCATATTAGTCCCGGTGGATGGCTCAAAAGGCGCCTTAAGGGCGCTGGAGAAGGCGGTAGGCTTACAGATGCTAACGGGCGCCGAGCTTTATCTGCTGTGCGTGTTTAAACACCACAGCCTGCTGGAAGCCTCCCTTTCCATGGTGCGGCCTAATCAGTTGGATATTCCTGACGATGCGTTAAAAGAGTACGCCACCGAGATTGCCGTACATGCGAAGGCGCATGCTATTGAGCTGGGCGCTGATGACTCCCGCGTGCGTGCCTTTGTAAAAGGTGGGCGCCCCTCGCGTATTATCGTGCGTTTCGCCCGTAAGCGAGAGTGCGATCTGATCGTAATTGGCGCTCAGGGCACCAACGGCGAAAAGAATCCGCTGCTGGGCAGCGTCTCTCAGCGCGTTGCTGGCGCCGCTCACTGTCCTACGTTGGTCGTCTAAATCCGTTAAACCTCTTGCTTGCTTTATGGTCTTATTAACACCCACCGCCCAAAGATGCAGCTTGGGGCGGTGGGTGTTAATCTTTAAGTGACACAGATAGGCGTTCGGCGCCGCTATATAAAAGATAAAAGGATCTTTCATGAAACTACTGCTCTCTACAACGGCTCTGACAGGTTTGCTTTTGGTCGCCCCTTTTGCAGCGGCAGCGCCCGAAACTGACGAACAGCGTTTGGCTTACAGCCTGGGTGTTACCTTGGGCGAAAGCATGCAGGCCGATATCGAAGACCTCGACTTAGATGCGTTTCATGACGGCATGAGTGACGTTTTTGAAGGTAATGACTTAGCGCTTAGTGAAGAAGAGATGACCGAAGCATTGATGGCCTTCCAAGAGCAATCAATGCAAGCACGTGAAGCCGAAGCTGAAGAGATGGCGCAAACGAATCTCGAAGAAGGCGAAGCTTTCCTGGCCGAAAACGCTGAACGTGAAGAAGTAACCGTGACGGATTCTGGCCTTCAGTATGAAGTGCTTGAGTCGGGCGATGGTGCGACACCTGGCCCTGAAGACACTGTTGAAGTGAACTACGAAGGCATGCTGTTAGACGGCACTGTATTCGATAGCTCCTTTGAGCGCGGTGAATCAGTCAGTTTCCAAACCAACCAAGTGATCGAAGGTTGGCAGGAAGCGCTGCAGATGATGAGCGTTGGCGATAGCTGGATGCTATATATTCCCGCTGATATTGCTTACGGCGAAAATGGTCAAGGGCCGATTGGACCCAATGAAGTGCTGACCTTCCGCGTTGAATTGTTAGGCGTCGAATAAGCAATGACTTCAGCCGCCCCTTCCATGCTTCGCCCACTTGCATACGCTCTGGTCTGCCTGAGCCTTGGTATCCCGTTGTTGGCACAGGCCGAGCCGGAGGTTGAGCCTGAGGCATTACCCGCCCTGGGTGCCGTTAGCGAGCAGGCAAGCGTGGTGGGGGTATCGTCAGGCGGCTATATGGCAACCCAGCTAGCGGTCGCTTGGCCAGAACGGTTTAGTGGCCTGGGCGTACTGGCGGCGGGGCCTTGGAGTTGTGCACAAGGCTCGCTGAGTTTGGCGCTTAACCAGTGCATGATGACGCGCCGCGGCGCGCCATCATTAGACGAGCTGGCGAGCCGCTATGATCGCTATATAGCGCTTGAACAGGTCGGAAGCACAGAGCGCCTTAGCCAGCTGCGGGCCTACTTTTGGCACGGCGAAGAAGATGACGTCGTTGAACCGCTGCTGGGCGATCTCCTTGCCGAGCAGTGGACGCAATGGCTTGCCTCGCCAGATCAACTGCGCGTTGCGCGTAGCGAAAATGCCGGGCATGGCTGGCCGGTACGCTTACCTGATGATGTATCGCCCGGCCCCCAAGAGTGGGGCGATTGTCGCCAAGGGGGCGGTAGTTATGTATTAGCCTGCGATGAAGATATCGCTGGTGATATGTTGAACTGGCTTTATCCCGAACGTGAAGCCTCTGAGGCGAGCGGCAAACTGGGTGGCGAGTTAGCCGCGTTTGATCAGTCGGAATTTGCGGTAAAAGGCCTAGCCGACACAGGCTATGTGTTTATACCGGAAGGCTGTGAAGCGGGTAACTGCCCGGTAACGTTGGCGCTGCATGGCTGCCAAATGAACGCAGAGGCGATTGGTGAAACGTTTGTACGTTACACTGGGTTAAACGCCTGGGCGTCAGCGCATCAGCAAATTGTGCTTTATCCCCAGGCGGAAAGCAGTATGGCGAATCCGCAAGGCTGCTGGGACTGGTGGGGATTTGCCGAAAGCACTTGGCAGTTAAGCCCTCAGCACGATACCCGTAGCGGCACCCAGATTGGTGCGCTGATGGCGATGTTGGATCGCTTGCAAACTGCTCCCGAAAACGCCTCGCCAGAGTAAAGTCGACTAACTGCCCAGTTCGCTCTCTAATGCCGAGACTAACCCATGGGGAGTTGGCGAATAGAGCACTCGCTGCAATATCTCGCCTTCGCGATTGACTAAAAAAAGCGAGGCGCTGTGATCGATAGTGTATGCCATTGCCGAATCCGGCGCTTCGACTTTTCGCCATATCACGCCATAGCGCGACGCAACATCTTCAAGCTGCTCCTGACTACCTACCGCACCAATGAACTCCTCGCCGAAAAAGCCCATGTACTCCTGCATGCGCTCTATGGTGTCGCGTTCGGGGTCAACGGTAATCATCACCGGCACCACCCGCTCGCGCTGTTCCTCAGAGAGTTGAGCCAAGGCTTGGCGTTTGACCGACTGGGTCATCGGGCATATGTCGGGGCAGAACGTGTAACCAAACGACAAAATGGCTAGCTGATCGTCATCCAGCTGGGTCAGCGAAAAATCTCCCTGGGTCGAAGGCATTTCCACAGGGCCACCTACAGGTTCGCCATCCTTGGGGGCAAAAGCGTAGTGATAGAGGCCGATGCCACTGACCACAATTAATACAGCGGCGACACCAGCGCCCAGCCATAACGGTTTACGTGCCATGTGCGTTAACTCCGAATAACGTCAAAATCGAACCAACTACCCACTTTACCTTCTGCAGTGTCCAGTATGACACGCGCTCGCCAGGGCATAACGGTTTGGGTGCAAATCCCCACTTGGCCTTGGCCTTGAAAATGGCCGGGCGCGCCTGCGCTGAGGGCAAAACGGTGCAGCCCTAAGTCCATATCACGGCCAACAAAATCAACGTCAACCTGAGTGGCCGTAACGCCGTCAACCTCAACTTCCAGTGGTAATACCTCTAATGCATCAATCTGCCCACTCGCTTGAACATGGAGGGTGATGCGGCCTTTATCGCCCAACGTGGCGGAACAAGGCGCTGTATGCAAGTTGCAGCTTGCCGCAGGCGGAAACCAGGTCACATCGCTATCGCGGTGCAACCAATGGGCAAAGGCATACCAAGCACAGGCAGCCAGCGCTATACCAGTGACCAGTATCAGTACCCTTAAAGCAGGAAAGCCTGCCGGGTGTGCAGGTTTTGATATCATCTTCATGGCAGAATAATCGCTACGCAAGCCGTGAGGCGGGTGTTTCGCCATGGTAACAGTAATCGAGCCGATATCGCTGTGCTGGGATGTCGCAGGCAAAAGGGACGCAAATGGAGAGTATCACTGGCGCTTTAGGCCCCCTGTTTTTATTGATTTTACTGGGCGCCATGCTCGGCTATTGGCGTTGGCCTAGCGATACTTTCTGGCCGCAGATGGAGCGGCTTATCTATTTTGTACTGTTCCCCGCCATGCTGGTGGGAACGTTGGCGACTGCCGATGTGAGCCAAGTGCCTGTAGGCCGCCTAGCACTGGTATTGCTGGGCGCAATGGCATTGTTTGGCATACTGCTTTGGCGTTTACGAGGCTGGTTACGGCTTACACCCGCTGCGTTTACCTCGGTGTTTCAAGGGGCGGTACGCTTTAATACTTATGTGGGCGTTGCTGGTGCCGCTGCGCTACACGGCAGCTTAGGAGCGACCACTGCAGCCGTCGCGGTGGCACTAATGGTACCGGTAGTTAACGTGATGTGTGTGGCTAGCTTTGTGGCCGCTGGCACTCTGGGCGGCGCTAGCGTGGGTAAAAGCGCAATGGCGCTGATTAAAAATCCGCTAATCCTTGCTTGCCTTATTGGTATTGGCCTGAACCTTTCCGGTGTCGGTTTACCTGGTTGGAGTCAGGACACGGTCGAGCTATTGGGGCGTGCGGCGTTGCCACTGGGGCTGGTAGCGGTGGGGGTAGCGCTGCGCCCGGCGGCGTTGCTGCGGATTGACCGCGGCGTGCTGGCTACCAATAGCGTTAAGCTGCTGCTGATGCCCGCGTTTGTCTTGGTATTAACCTGGGTGTTGCAACTAGATCCGGTCAGTCGTGACGTGGCGCTCCTGTTTGCAGCGCTGCCCACCGCTACGTCTGCCTATATTTTAGCCCGCCAACTGGGCGGCGATGCTGAACTGATGGCGGCCATTATCACCGGACAAACCCTATTGGCCATGGCGACGCTACCGTTTTGGCTGCGATTGGTAAGCTGATGGATAGGCAGACTCAAAAGGTAAATAAAAAATATTCGTATTTGTATTGACGAGGTAAATGAGAATGATTATAGTGTGATTGTCAGCGTTTGATGAGACGCTTGGCAGCCAAGACAGCTACTCGGTAAACATTATCGCCAGTTAACTGTCATGGTTTCTCCCTCTCATTGCTAGTCACGGTCTTTTTTTGCCGCTCCAATGGAGCGGCTTTCTTTTTTCTACACCCTGCTAACCTCCCCATTTCTAATGCTGGCTTTTCGGCGACCTCCAAAGGGCATTGCTGAGGTGCGTTTTGGCGTCTACGTTTTATACGTAATGCTTAAAAGCGCTTTTTAAACGCATGCTAATGGAGGAGTTGACCATGAACGATACCCAAGATCTTTTCCCTACTCGCTTGGAGCGAAAATTGGGAATGTTTGAACGCATCGATCCCGTGGTATATGGCGATGAATCCCAGCTTGCTGATGGGCCGCTGAATAGGTCGCAAATTGAGGAGTATGAGAAAAAGGGATTTCTCTCCTTTGAAGGTTTTTTTGACGCCGACGATATGCAGGTGTTTCTTCAAGAGCTGCGTGAGTACGAAGATGATGCCGATCTTAAGCTTTCAGAAGGCACGATTCTTGAACCAGGGCGTGAAGAGATACGCACCGTGTTCGGTATTCATGAAGTGTCCAAGCGTTTCCAACGTCTGACCCAGGACCCCAAGCTGTTGGCGATCGTCAAGCAATTGCTGGGCAGCGATGTCTATATCCATCAGTCACGAATCAACTATAAGCCCGGGTTCAAAGGCAAAGGGTTTGATTGGCATTCAGACTTTGAGACGTGGCATAGCGAAGATGGCATGCCGCGCATGCGCGCGCTTAGCTGTTCCATCGTGCTCACCGATAACGGTGAGTTTAATGGGCCACTGATGTTGATTCCTGGTTCGCACCGCTACTTTGTTCCCTGTGTAGGGCGAACGCCGGAGAATAACTACAAAGAGTCACTCAAAAGCCAAGAGGTGGGAGTGCCGCCAGCCAGCAGCCTGCGCGAATTAATGTTGGAGAACGATATTGAAGCGCCCAAGGGGCCCGCTGGTTCGCTGGTGATTTTCGAAAGCAATACTATGCACGGCTCCAACACGAATATGTCCTGCTGGCCGAGAAGTAATCTGTTCTTTGTTTATAACAGCGTTGAAAATACCCTTCATGACCCTTACTGCGGTAATCGGCCCAGGCCTGAGTTTCTGGCCAATCGTTCAGATTGGGAGCCGATTGAACCGCTTAAAGAGTAAGGCGTTACCCCTCTCGCCGATAAATCAAATCCCACACGCCGTGGCCGAGTTTTTCGCCGCGGGCTTCAAACTTGGTGAGCGGGCGGAAGGCCGGGCGCGGCACGTAGGGGGCGGTCTCTGTGCTAGCGGTATTGGCATAACCGGGGGCCGCTTCCATCACTTCCACCATCCACTCCGCGTAGGCTTCCCAGTCCGTAGCTAGATGGAAGGTGCCGCCGGGCATCAGACGAGTGCGAATCAGCTCAACAAAGGCTGGCTGCACGATACGCCGCTTGTGATGCTTTTTCTTCGGCCAGGGGTCAGGGAAGAACAGCTGCAGCGTGGTTAGCGAGCCTTCCGGCAGGCACTGCTCTAGCACGGCCAGGGCATCTTCGCGGTAAACTCGCAGGTTAGTCAGGCCGCGTTTATCCACTTCATCTAATAGTTTGCCAACGCCAGGGGCGTGCACTTCGATACCGATAAAGTCGGTATCCGGGTGGGTTTCGGCCTGCTCAATCAGTGAGTTGCCCATGCCAAAGCCGATTTCGACTACGCGCGGCGCTTGGCGCCCGAACAGCACGTCCAGGTCTTGACGGCCGTCGGCAATGGTCAGGCCGAAGCGTGGCCAAACGTCTTCTAGCCCCCGGTTTTGTGCCTGGGTCATGCGGCCCGCGCGGATTACATAGCTTTTAATGCCGCGACGATGCAGCGGGGCATCCTGGCTTTCGGGGTTGGTGGTGGCGTTGCCTTCGGGCGCGGCATTGTTCGTATCGGTCATGGTGTCTCTGTATCAGCCGTTAATACGGCCGGCGAAAGGAGAAGAGGGATCGGCGGACTGGCGGCGCGGCATACGGCCAGCTAAAAACGCGTCGCGGCCGGCTTCCACGGCTAGTTTCATGGCGTTGGCCATGCGTAGCGGGTCGCGAGCATGGGCAATGGCACTGTTCAACAGTACGCCGTCACAGCCGAGCTCCATCGCCATGGCGGCATCCGACGCCGTGCCAATGCCCGCATCCACCAGCACCGGAACGTTGCTCTGCTCAACAATCAAGCGCACGTTGTGCGGGTTTTGAATGCCGTGGCCAGAGCCAATCAGCGAGCCCAGTGGCATGATGGCGCAGCAGCCCATGGCTTCGAGTTCGCGTGCCACAATAGGGTCATCGCTGGTGTAAACCATCACGTCGAAACCGTCGGCAAGCAGCGTTTCAGCGGCTTTCAGGGTCTCTACCACGTTGGGGTAGAGCGTGTGGTCATCGCCGAGCACTTCCAGTTTGACCAGGTTGTGGCCATCAAGCAGCTCGCGGGCCAAACGGCAGGTGCGCACGGCATCTTTCGCGTTGTAGCAACCAGCGGTATTGGGCAGCAGGGTGTAGCGCTCGGGCGAGATAACATCTAGCAGATTGGGCGCCTCGGCGTCCTGGCCCAAGTTGGTGCGGCGTACGGCAAACGTCACGATCTCGGCACCGCTCTGGGCAATGGCAGCGCCGGTTTCGGTAAAGTCTTTGTATTTGCCAGTGCCCACCAGCAGGCGCGAACGAAAATCGTGTCCGGCAATGGTTAGCGGCGTATCAGTGAGCGGTTCATGCGTTAATTGCGTCATAGTATTTCCTTTAGCCACCGCCAATCGCGTGAACCACTTCCACGTGGTCGCCATCGGCCAAGTGGGTGTCGGCGTGTTGGCTGCGGGGGACAATCTCTTCGTTAATTTCCACGGCTATACGACGGCCACTAAGACCCAGCTGTTCCACTAGGTCGGCGGCGGTTAGGCCGGTGGCCAGTGTATGCGGTTCACCGTTTAGACGTATCTGTATAGACATAATAGGGCGCGTCTCATTCGTCATGGCAGTTCATTCTCTATTGTAGCGGTTTAGCGGCGCGCAAGGTACGCCGTGGGTATAATCAGCGCGGTGGGCGAAGCGAAGTTGGGAGCATGAAAGTGAGACAGGAGAGCAGTGTGCAACAAACAGATAAAGTGTGGTGGTGTATAGCGGCGATTTCAGGCGCCATGCTGGTGATGCTGGGTGCCTATGCGGCACACGGCTTGGCGGCGCGCACGACCGAGGTCATGGTGAGTGCCGTCGAAACCGGCGTGCGTTACCAGGCGTGGCACACCCTAGCCATGATGATCGTACTGGTGTGGCGCCGAGTGCATCCGCTGGCGGGGCAGCGCTGGGTGCTGGCGCTGTGGTCGCTGGGGGTGGTGAGTTTTTCAGGCTCACTCTACTTAATGGCCTTGGCTGGGCTAAGCCTCGGCATTGTGACGCCTATTGGCGGCGTTTTATTAATGGCCGGGTGGCTGGCGCTGGCGGTCGTCGCACTGATGGCCAAGCAGTAAGCACCTTTGTAGGCCAAATATTCGCGTGGCTATGCGCCGCGCTTCTTCCTTTTCATGAGCATCTCTATGTTTCATTTTGTCGTCGCCATACCCTGCCTGATTGTTATTCTTCGCTATTTAGTGCCACTCAAATGGCCGCTCTGGTTTAAAGGTCTGCTCAGCGTTGCGCTGTTACTGGTAGCTCAGCATCATTGGCTTACCTTGATGGCGTTTGGCTCCATGTTCTCTCCCGAGGTGCCAAGAGCCATCGTACTGATCGTCAATTGGATTTTCGGCACGATGCTGTTTCTAGCAGTGTTTCAGCTAGTGGTTGATGCGATAGCGCTGATGCTGATGGCGGTAAAAAGAAGGCGTGTCGCCATTCCTTCTTCATTGCGTTACAGCATGGGGGCATTGGCGTTAGGCGTGGCTGCTTTCGCCGTCAGCCAAGCAGCGCGGGTGCCGCTGGTGAAGGATATCGAGGTTACCATTCAAGGGTTGCCCTCTCAGTTTGAAGGCTACGAAATTGTGCAGTTAACCGATCTGCATATTAGCCGACTGTTTGAAGCCCCGTGGGTTGAAGCGGTGGTGTCGCAGGCCAATGCGCTGGAGCCAAATTTAATCGTCATCACCGGCGACCTGATCGATGGCGACCTGGATTTGCGTCGCGCAGATGTGGCGCCTTTACAAGCGCTTTCAGCGCCCGACGGTGTCTATACCATTCCGGGTAATCATGAGTACTATTTTGGTTACCCGCAGTGGATGGAGTATTACCAGTCGCTCGGCATGCAGGTATTGGCAAATCAACATGTTGTGATCGACAACGAGGGGGCGAACTTGGTCCTTGCGGGAGTGACGGATTTTACGGCCGCCAGGCATGCTTTTGCTGCGCCGAATGTCGAGGAGGCGATAGCAGAGGCACCGAGCGACTCGCCGATTATTATGCTGGATCATCAGCCCCGCAATGCGGTGGCTGCGGCCACGGCTGGTGTAGATCTGCAGCTCTCCGGACATACTCATGGTGGGATGATACTAGGCTTCGATCGACTGGTTGCCAGCGCTAACAATGGTTTCGTTTCAGGCGTTTATAATATTCAAGACATGACGCTTTACGTCAATAACGGTACAGGCTTATGGCCAGGGTTTGCTTTACGCCTCGGCAAGCCCTCAGAGCTAACCCGCATTACGCTCCGTCAGGGGTAGCGTGTTTTGATGACGCTAAGTGAGCGGGCACGTCGATATCCATCATCGTGCCCGCATCCTGCACGTGATACTCACGGTAGTATGCGGCGTTGTTGCGAATAATCTCTTTGGCCCCCGTATGGCCGTTTAGCGTTGTAAACGCGGGCCAAAGCGTACGCCCAAATATAACCGGATGCCCCGGCTTGCCTTCATGGCAGGGCCGCACGATAGTGTCGCGAGTGGCTAGCCGCTGTAACGACAGCAGCGTCTCCTGCTGAATCCAGGGCATATCGCCCAATAAAATCGCGACTGCCTCGACGCTATTCAGGCGGGCGTCGTGGCTAAGCGCGGCCACCGCCTCGGCGAGGCTTGCCCCCAACCCAAGGTGCGCCTGATGGAGTCGAATCAACGACGTGCTTTCTGTAAGGCCGAGCGAGGCCGCATCATCCTCTTCGCGGATTGCCACGCGCAGTATAGGAAAGGCTTGCTCGGCATTCGCGACAGAGGCTGCCAACAGCGAGCGTCCGTCGGTTAAGGTCGCGCAGCGCTTGTCATCCTCACCAAATCGGCGCGAGTAGCCAGCCGCCATCACCAGGGCGACGACATTGCTAGAGCTCATTGGTAGCTTTTCCGTATTGGACCCGGACGATATCCGCCATGATAGCGAGGGCAATTTCCGCCGGGGTCATGCTGCCTAGCGCTAGACCAATCGGCATATGCAATCGCTCGACTTGCTCTTCGGTCAGCCCTCCTGAGCGAATCAGCCGCTCAGCGCGCGCAGTAGAGGTGCGCTTTGAGCCCATCACGCCGATATAAAACGCAGGTGTGCGCACCGCTTCCATCATCGCCAGGTCATCTATACGTGGATCATGGGTGAGCGCCACAATGGCCGTGGCGCCGTGGCAGCCGTTGGCGGCAATGTACTGGGAAGGCAGTTGCGCTATGACTGTTACCCCTGGAACATCAAACGCCTGACAGGCGGCTTCGTCGGGGTCGCAGACAATGACCTCAAACCCTAACGTGGCGGCAAATGAGGCACAGGCGCTGGAAACGGGCGAAATGCCAGCAATGATCAGCCGCCGTGCGGGCGCGAGCCGCATTGTTACCCGGTTCGGCGCACCCTCTTCACTGGGCCAGACCACCCGCGGCCCCAGTGTGGTGTCGTCGGTAAAGTGTCGGGTGCCAGCGTGAATATCGACATGGCGCATCAACTGGCGGTGGCCTTCAAGCGTCGCTTTCAGCGTGCCAAGGTGCTCCCGTATATCCGGTGTGGCCGGCAGGCGCTCAACCAGTACCTCTAGAATGCCGCCGCAGGGCAGCGCGATATGTCCGCCCTGAGCGTCCTCTGCATCGCCGTAGCGTATAATGGTCGCCGGTGTTTCAAACTGCCCTTCGGCCAGGCGCTTGATGAAATCATCTTCCACACAGCCGCCGGAGAGCGACCCCAGGTGCCTGCCGTCCCTGGTCACCGCCATCCAGGCGCCGGGGGCGCGGGGCGATGAGCCAAACGTGGCGAGCACGGTGCACAGCCAGACCGTTTCACCCTCCTGGGACCAGGTAAGCGCTTGATCGATAACCTGCAAGTCCAAATGCTGCATTTCAAACGTTTCCAATAGTGAGCAAGCGGCATCCATGGCCTGTCTTGCGTGGATAGACGTGTCATAGCGTAGCGCAACTGACGCCGTTAGAGGTTTAGTTTTACAAGGTTTGGACACAGAGTTGGGCTGCCTGGCGTAATCGTGTCTATGCTAAAGGCCTTATGGCACTAAATAAGCGAAAGCAACGCGCAAGGAAGGCATATAGCAATGAACCCCTCTAATAACGTCGAAAGACACCCCAAGACCGTGAACCCCGATAGCAGCACCTTTTCACTAACCGTCAATGGTGAACGGCATACGTTAACCCTGGATAACCGCACAACGCTGCTGGATGCCCTGCGTGAGCATCTAAAGCTTACGGGCACCAAGAAAGGCTGTGACCACGGCCAGTGTGGCGCCTGCACGGTGTTGGTGAACGGCGAACGCATCAACGCCTGCTTGTCCCTTGCGGTCATGCATGAAGATGATGATATTTCGACCATCGAAGGGGCGGCTGAGGTCGACCATCTTGATCCCATGCAGCAAGCCTTTGTCGATCATGACGCTTTTCAGTGCGGCTACTGCACGCCGGGGCAGATCTGCTCGGCCAAGGCGGTGCTTGAAGAGATTCAAGCGGGGCTGCCAAGCCATGTTACCAAAGATTTGAATGCGCCTATTGAGATCAGCGATGCGGAAATTCGCGAGCGGATGTCAGGCAATCTTTGCCGCTGCGGCGCCTACGCCAACATTCTCAAGGCCATCAACCAGGTTGCGGAGGCGCGCTCATGAAAGCCTTTTCCTATGAACGCGTCAGCGACCCAGCCCAGGCGGCAGCCCGTGCGGCGGAAGTGCCGGGCGCCAAGTTTATTGCGGGCGGCACTAACCTGCTGGATTTGATGAAGCATGAGATCGAAATTCCCAAGCACCTGATCGACGTAGGGGGCACGGGTCTTGACGATATTACACCAACGGATGAGGGCGGGCTGCGCATTGGCGCGCTGGTTAGCAACGCCGCGCTCTCGGCGGATACCCGGATTCGTAAGGACTACGCGGTATTGAGTCGGGCGCTGGTGTCGGGTGCCTCCGGCCAGCTGCGTAACAAAGCGACCACCGGCGGCAACCTGCTCCAGCGCACGCGCTGTGGCTACTTTTATGACACTGGCATGCCCTGCAATAAGCGCTCGCCTGGGGCGGGCTGCGCAGCGTTAAGCGAAGGAGCCACCACGCGTCAGCTGGGCATTATCGGCACGTCCGATGCGTGTATTGCCACGCACCCCTCTGATATGGCCGTTGCCCTGCGCGTGCTGGATGCCGAAGTGGAAACAGTGACGTCAACCGGTGAAACACGCCGCCTGACGCTGGATGAGTTCTATCAACTGCCTGGCGATACGCCGGAGGTGGAGACAGCGCTGCAAACAGGCGAAATGATCACCGCCGTACTGCTGCCGCCCCCCGTTGAGGGCCGCCACGCCTACTACAAAGTGCGCGACCGGGCCTCCTACGCCTTTGCGCTGGTGTCCGTTGCGCTGATTCAAGCCCCCGATGGAACGGGGCGCGTTGCCCTGGGCGGTGTAGCTCCCAAGCCCTGGCGCCGTGATGACGCCGACGCGGCGTTACCGCAGGGCGCATCCGCTGTCATGGCCCGTTTACTGGACGGCGCCCGCCCAACGCAAGAGAACGCCTACAAGCTTACCTTAGCAGAGCGAACGCTCGCCGCGCTGCTGGCTCAGGAGTGACCCATGGATTTTAATCAATCAACGGAAGATAACCTGTTCGATCATGCCCGCGTTATCGGCAAGCCCCACGCGCGGATCGACGGTCTGCTCAAGGTAACCGGCCGCGCGCCCTACGCTTACGAGCGGCATGACGTGGCAGCCAACCAACTGGTGGGTTACCCCGTGTGCGCAACGATTGCCCGAGGGAAAATCACTCATATGGACGCCTCGGCTGCCCGCGCTGCCCCCGGCGTGGCGGCCGTTATTACCACACTGGAGCTTGAGCCCCTGGCGCGTGCAGACAGCAACGTGGCCCACCTGTTCGGCGGCGCCACCGTTGAGCACTACCATCAGGCCATCGCGGTGGTGGTTGCCGATACCTTGGAGCAGGCGCGTGGTGCGGCGTCATTGATCGAGGTGCGCTACGAAGAGGCGAAGGGCGTGTTTGATCTTGAAGATGCCTGGACGCGCCTTCAGAGCACCGGCGAGCCGGTGGCAAACGTCGGCGATGTGGATGCGGCGTTTGCCGCCGCGCCGGTCACGCTGGATGAAACCTACCGCACCGCCTCGCAAAGCCACGCCATGATGGAGCCTCACGCCTCGATTGTTGACTGGTCCGATGGTGAGCAGATGACGGTATGGACCTCGAACCAGATGATCGAGTGGACGCGCCAGGCGCTCGCCACCACCTTTGATATTGATGCTGACAGAATCCGCCTGGAAAGCCCTTACGTGGGCGGTGGCTTTGGCGGCAAGCTGTGGCTACGCGCCGATGCGGTGCTGGCGGCGCTTGGCTCGCGCGAGACCGGGCGGCCGGTCAAGGTGGCTCTGCCGCGCCCAATGATCTTCAATAACGCCACGCATCGTTCCGGCACTATTCAGCGTCTGCGCATCGCGGCCGGGTCAGATGGCAAGATTACCGCTTTCGACCATGCTGCCGTTTCCCATACGCTGCCCGGCGGCAGCGGTGAAGACGCGGTCAACCAGACCCGCTGCTTCTATGCGGGCGAAAACCGTCGTGTGGCGCACCATCCTATCGATATGGGGCTGCCCGAATCGGCGGACATGCGTGCGCCCGGCGAAGCCTCGGGGCTGGCGGTGCTGGAGATCGCCATGGACGAGATGGCGGAGAAGCTCGGCATGGACCCCGTGGCGTTCAGGATTCTCAACGACACCCAGGTCAATCCCGAGGAGCCATCGAAACCCTTCAGCGATCGCCACTTTGTGGAGTGCCTGCGTAAGGGCGCCGATGCCTTCGGCTGGGCTGAGCGTAACCTTCAACCGGGCGGTCGGCGCGAAGGCCAGTGGCTGATTGGCCACGGCATGGCTGGTGCCTATCGCGGTGCGCCCACCATGACCTCGGGCGCGCGGGTGCGCTTGCAGAAAGGGCGGCTGATTGTGGAAACCGATATGACCGATATCGGTACCGGCTCCTACACCATCCTGACCCAAACGGCGGCAGAAACCATGGGCATGGAGATGCAGGATGTAGAAGTGCGCCTTGGCAATAGCGCCTATCCAACCTCCTCCGGCTCAGGCGGGCAGTTTGGTGCGACTAGCGCCACCGCTGGCGTATATGCTGCCTGTGTGGCGCTTCAAGAGCAGATCGCCAAGCGCCTAAACGTTGACGAGGCGCGCTTTGAAAATGGCCGCGTGGTTTCCGGACAGAAAGATCTGGCGCTGGCCGACATAGCCGATGGCGAAGAGATAGTGGCTGAGGATTCGATCAACTTTGGCGACTTCAAGGATGAGCTGGAGATCGGCACCTTCGGCGCGCACTTTATCGAGGTGGCCGTGAATGCCTACACCGGGGAAACTCGCGTGCGGCGTATGCTGGCCGTGTGCGATGCAGGGCGCATCCTCAATCCCATCACGGCGCGCAGCCAGGTAATTGGCGGCATGACCATGGGCGTAGGCGCTGCCTTGACCGAGGGCATGAGCGTGGATACCGGGCGCGGCTTCTTCGTCAACCACGACCTAGCAGGCTACGAAGTGGCGGTACATGCGGATATTCCCGAGCAGGAGGTCATCTTTTTAGAGACCACCGATGCTGCTTCATCGCCCCTAAAAGCAAAAGGGGTGGGTGAGCTGGGTATTTGCGGCGTAGCGGCTGCGATTGGCAACGCGATCTACAATGCCACCGGTGTCCGGATACGTGAGTACCCGATGACGCTGGATCACATGATCGATCAACTCCCTAACACTGAGCGTTGAGCTAGCTTGACCTTGGGGCGACACACAGGTTGTAAGCTTTCAATTGGATGTTGCGTCGCTTACCAACGTTTTTTATTCGCTCTTAATCAGGAGGGTATTTATGAGCCGCTTAACCACCTCAATATTCCTATCTAGTGCTCTAATTCTCGGGGCGACCTCGGCGCACGCGGCACTGCCCGCCGAGGCGACCTTGTACAAAAACCCTCAGTGCGGCTGCTGCGATGCTTATGCACGCCATCTTGAAGAGCTGGGTATTGATGTCACTATCGTGGATGACGCTGAACTGAGTGATATCAAACAGCAGGCGGGTGTTCCCTATGGTTTAGGATCGTGCCATACCATCGAAATAGGTGAGTACTGGATTGAGGGCCATGTGCCGATGGACGCGGTGCAGGCACTGTTTGAAACGCAACCTGATATCGACGGCATTGGCTTGGCCGGTATGCCCATTGGTACGCCGGGCATGCCGGGGCCGCAAGAGGCCCCTTACAATGTGTATGCGTTTACCGACCAGGAAGATACCCCGTTTATGACCCTGGCGCCTTAATCAGCGGTTGCATTAAGCGTTGTTGGGTAGGGTGTCAGGCAGTGCATAGCTGGCGGTGACATGCACTACGGGGCGTGTGTCATCGCTGGCTGAAAAAATCTGTACTTCGCCCACCGCTAGGCGGCGGCCGAGTTTGATCAGCTTGGCGTGGGCGATAATGTCGTGGTCACCGGAAGCCGCGCGCAGAAAGTGGCAGTTAAAATCGCTGGTGACCGCCATCGATTCAGGGCCAATCTGGGCCAAAATAGCGACATACATGGCCACATCCGCAAACCCCATCATCGTAGGTCCGGAAACGCGCGGCCCAGGGCGTAGATGTTCATTATCAATCGCTAAGCGCATTGTGGCGCGCATCTCGCCCACGCTCTCTATCTTGCCCATTCGCTGGGGAAAGACTTCATCCAGAAAGTGCTCAATCTGCTCAGCAGTCATCACGGTCATTGTTATTATTCCTCACGTTTTCTTTAACGTTAACGTCAATCAGCCTAAATAAAAAGCCCCAAGGCGCGAGCCTTGGGGCTATATGGATAAGCTAGCGGGCTTACTTAACCTTATGCACGTTTAGCTTTGTGCACCTGGCGCCATTCGTGGAGTAGCGGCTCGGTGTAGCCAGAAGGCTGGACGCGACCTTTGAAGATCAGGTCGGAGGCAGCTTTGAACGCGGTAGAGGCTTCAAAGTCCGCACTCATAGCGGTGTAGGTCGGGTCGCCTGCGTTCTGCTCGTCGACTACCTTGGCCATACGCTTAAGGGTTTCTTCCACCCGCGGCGCATCGACAATGCCATGGTGCAGCCAGTTGGCAATGTGCTGGCTTGAGATACGCAGCGTCGCACGGTCTTCCATCAGGCCGACGTTATGAATGTCCGGTACTTTCGAACAGCCTACACCGTGCTCTACCCAGCGCACCACGTAGCCCAGAATACCCTGGCAGTTGTTATCCAGCTCCTGTTGCTTCTCTTCATCCGACCAGTTGGGATTTTCCGCGACCGGCACGGTGAGCAGGTCATCGAGATAATCGGGCTCGCCCAGGGCTTCCAGCTCGCGCTGAACGTCGGTGACGTTGACCTGATGATAGTGCAGCGCGTGTAGCGCGGCAGCCGTGGGAGAAGGTACCCAGGCGGTGTTGGCGCCCGCTTTCGGGTGGCCGATTTTCTGCTCCAGCATGTTGTGCATCAGGTCCGGCATGGCCCACATGCCTTTACCGATTTGCGCACGACCGCGTAGGCCACAGGCAAGACCGACTTGCACGTTGCTCTTCTCGTAGGCCGCTATCCATTTGGCGCCTTTCATGTCGCCCTTGCGTACCATGGGGCCTGCTTCCATGGCGGTATGCATTTCGTCGCCGGTGCGATCCAGGAAGCCGGTATTGATGAACGCAACGCGGGAAGCGGCTTCGGCAATACACGCTTTGAGGTTGACGGTGGTACGACGTTCCTCGTCCATAATGCCCATTTTCAGGGTGTCACGGTCCATGCCCAGAAGGTCTTCAACGCGGCCAAACAGTTCATTGGCAAAGGCGACTTCTTTAGGGCCGTGCATTTTCGGCTTCACGATATAGACCGAGCCGGTCCGCGAGTTACGCGGCTGGCTATCATCCTTTTTCAGGTCGTGCAGCGCGAGTAGCGAGGTAACCACCGCATCCAGGATACCTTCCGGCAGCTCGTTGCCATTTTCATCCAGAATCGCTGGTGTGGTCATCAAGTGACCCACATTACGCACGAACATCAGCGAACGACCGGGTAGCGTTACACTGCCGCCATCGCTGGTTTGCCAGGTGCGGTCGGCGTTCAGCTTACGCGTAAACGTCTTGTCACCTTTCTCGATCTTCTCTTCCAGGTCGCCCTTCATCAGGCCGAGCCAGTTGCTGTAAACGCCGACCTTGTCTTCTGAATCCACCGCAGCAACGGAGTCTTCACAATCCATGATCGTGGTCAGGGCAGCTTCGACGACAACATCCTTCACGCCTGCTGGGTCGGTTTTACCGATGGAATCGCTGGCGTCGATCTGGATTTCCAGGTGCAGACCATTGTTACCCAGCAGAATCGCGTCGGGTTTGGCTCCTTCGCCAGTGAAACCGATCAGCTTGCCGGAATCCTTCAAGCCGGTTTCACGGCCACCTTCCAGGGTGACGACCAAATGCTCATCACGGATAGCGTATTTCACCGCGTCACGGTGTGAACCAGTGGCCAACGGTGCCGCGCGATCCAGCACGCCGCGGGCGTAGGCAATCACCTTGGCGCCGCGTTTCGGGTTGAAGCTGGTGCCTTTCTCGGCGCCGTCGTCTTCTGAAATCGCGTCGGTGCCGTACAGGGCATCATAAAGGCTGCCCCAGCGCGCATTGGCAGCGTTCAGCGCATAGCGCGCATTGCTTACCGGCACTACCAGCTGCGGGCCTGCTTGAACAGCTACTTCACGATCAACATTCGTCGTTGTCGCTTTGACGTTAGCGGGGGTTTCCACCAAGTAGCCGGTCTCTTTCAGGAAGCTGCGGTACGCAGGCATATCGGTGACTGGGCCGGGGTTTTCCCGGTGCCACGCATCTAGCTTCTCTTGTAGCGTGTCGCGCTCTTCCAGCAATTGACGGTTTTTAGGGGTCAGATCATGAAACAGGGCATCCACACCGGCCCAAAAGGCATTTTCATCAACGCCTGTTCCCGGTAGCGCCTGCTCATTAATAAAACGATCTAAATTGGCTGCCACCTGTAAACGGTGGCGCGTGATACGCTCACTCATGGGGTATCTCCTGTGAGGATGCCCGTGGGCACTCTGTTTTTTAGAACATGTTTTTTTATAACATGGGTTCTTAAAACATGGTTTGCCGTGGGCAGAGTAAAATGTATTTATGGAAAATAATTCCACATTTGCTCGGGCATGTAAACAGCGTAGACCCTAAAGCGGTAAAATGCGCGACCAAATGACTAGCCATTAGAAGTTGATAGCGCGACTCGCCTGCCGCGTCTAGGCCAACGTAAAATGGCGATATGGAGAAACAACGATGCGTGATTTCCAACATCTGGAAGGCTTGTTTCGCCATGCTTCGGGCGAGACCGCCCTTAGCCGTCTGCTGCCAGGGGAAATATTGACCGACGCCATGCAGGACTATTTTCAGCACTATGGTCTGGAAGTCCTGCTACTGGATACCAGTGAAGTACACGCAGGCTTTATTGATACTGGACGCTTTGCGCTGTGGTGCCAAGTGTGGAGCCCGCCGCAGCCGGTAGGCACCGCTTTCGTGGTGCACGGTTATTTTGACCATATGGGCCTTTATCGCCATCTGCTCAAGCGTTTGCTGGCCAAGGGCTGGCGGGTGGTGCTGTGGGACCTTCCGGGCCATGGCCTTTCCAGTGGTGCGCGCGCGGAAATAGAGGATTTCGATGATTATCAGCACTGTCTGACCCACCTGCAGACCATCCTCAAGAGCCAGGGAATGGCGCCGGCCCCGTGGCTGGGGGTGGGGCAGAGTACCGGCGGGGCAATTCTAGCTACCGATGCGCTCACCCGCCGAGAGGATTCGGGCTGGTCAGGCTTGGTGCTTCTGGCGCCGCTGGTGCGGCCTTGGGGATGGAGCCAAACAAGCTGGCTGCACTTGATTGCCAGCCCCTTTGTAAAAGAGCTGCCGCGTAAATATCGGCCCAACTCTACCGACGAACAGTTCACCGAATTTCTACGCGAGGGAGACCCTCTGCAGCCCGAGCGCTTGAGCGTTGCCTGGGTGAGCGCTATGCGTCGTTGGATGCCCCGGCTACTGGCGCAGGAGCCAAGCCAGTTACCGACGTTGATTTTGCAGGGCGAGCAGGATTTGACCGTTGATTGGGAGTGGAATTTAGCGATTCTGGCGAAGAAGTTTCCCAATGCCGAGATTCATCGCCACCCGGAAGCGCGTCATCATCTGGTCAATGAAGCCGATTCCATCCGGGAGGTGCTTTTTGAAGCGCTGGATGGGTTTGTAGACCAGTTAAGCGAAAATCAGGCCTAGTGCCGCTTTTCGCTAAGCTCCCTTCAGCATCCGATCCAACTGCCGGTAGCCAATCGCTTCAATAAAGTGCGGTTGAGTGGGTTTGGGTTCACCCTGCAGGTCGGCTAGCGTAAGCGCCACCCGCAAAACGCGGTGGTAGGCGCGGGCGGAAAGCTTGAGCTTTTCGAGCACGCCTGCAAGCCAGGCGCGTTCTTCATCATTCAGGTCGCAGGCGGCTTCCAGGGCTTTGCCGCTTAACTGACTGTTAAGCGCGCCGCGCGCCATTTGGCGCTCCCGCGCCGCGATTACCCGCCCACGCACCGCTTCTGATGATTCACCTTGGGTCTGCGCAGTAAGTTGTTCAGGTGGCAGCGCGGGCACTTCCACTTGGAGGTCGATGCGATCCAGCAGCGGCCCGGAAAGACGTGCTTGATAACGATGAATTTGGCTGGCGGTACACTGGCAACGCTGGCGCGGGTCGCCTAAGTGGCCGCAGGGGCAAGGATTCATGGCGGCTACCAATTGAAAACGAGCTGGATAACGGCGTTCATGGCTGGCGCGGGCTAAATGAATCGTACCTGTTTCCAGTGGCTGCCGAAGTACTTCTAATACGTTGCGGGAAAACTCGGGGAGTTCGTCTAAAAACAGCACGCCGTGGTGGGCGAGTGAAATCTCGCCGGGTTTGGGTTTCGAGCCGCCGCCGACTAGTGCTGCAGCGCTGGCACTGTGATGGGGTTGGCGAAACGGCCTTTTGCCCCAGTCAGCTTCCAGTGGCAGGCCGCAGACCGAGCGCACGGCGGCGACTTCCAGGGCATCCTCTTCGGAAAGCGGCGGCAGAATGCCCGGCAGGCGACTGGCCAACATGGTTTTGCCGGTGCCTGGCGGGCCTGCGAATATGAGATTATGACCCCCAGCAGCGGCGACTTCGAGCGCCCGCCGCGCCTGCTGCTGGCCGCGCACATCGGCGAGGTCATCCACCGGGGCGGTGGTTTTCACCGAGGCGCTGAGCTTGTGCGGGGGAATCTTCTCTTGGTCGAGTAAGTGCGCCACGACTTGCCAGAGCGTGTCGGCAGGCAGCACCGGTAAGTCGCCTGCCAGGGCCGCTTCATCGGCGCAGTCGCGGGGAATAATCAGCGCTTTTTTCGCCCGCCGCGTAGCCAGTGCAAAGGGCAGTATTCCCGGCACGGCGCGCAGTTTGCCATCTAGGGCCAACTCACCGGCACACTCCATACCTTCCAATGCTTCCACCGGAATTTGCCCAGAGGCGGCCAAAATGCCTAATGCAATAGGTAGATCAAAGCGGCCACCCTCTTTGGGAAGATCAGCGGGGGCGAGGTTCAACGTGATTCGTCGCGTATTAGGGAAATCAAAGCCTGCATTGACCAATGCACTGCGCACCCGTTCACGGCTCTCTTTGACGGCGGTTTCGGGTAAGCCCACTAACGTCAGGCCCGGCAAGCCATTAGCCAGATGCACTTCAACATGCACCGCGGGTGCGTCTAAACCTACGCCTGCGCGGGTGGCGACAATGGCTAATGTCATTGCAATTCCTCGCTGATGATGGGGGCCAACGTTACGCTTATATTATCTAAGCCTGCTTTACCATTATGGCTAAACTACCTTAGTTAAGCCCGCTTTGGTAGCGCTCAACGCTACTCCTCTTAAGGCTGCTCGCTGTCTGCTGCAGCGTCTTCCAACACCGCGGTCAGTTCCTTGGCAAAGCGTTGAGCCGAAGGTAATGCGCCGAAGCTCCATACCGGCGGTAGGCGTAGCAGGTTGTCATTCTTGACGCTGGGAAGTTGTTGCCACAGGCCGCTTTTTGCAAGCTGCTCTTCTACCCCGGCGGGGAGCGGGTCGATGATAACTAACATTGCCTCAGGGTAGCGTGCCAGCGCTTCAACCCCTACCAGCGCAAACCCCCAGGCGTTGGTGGGCTTGTCCCAGGCATTAGGGAGTTCGAGCTGCTCTAGAACAGCGTTGTAAAGACTGTTATCGCCAAAGACGCGCACGTGGCGGGCATCCATGAACTGCACCATGAGCAGTGGCGCGATTTCTGACTGTGAGCGGGACCGGGATTCGCGCAGCGTGGTCATCAAGGTTTGGGTTTCTTCGATCAGTTGCTCTGCCTGAGGCTGACGCTCGGTTAACTCGCCCAACTGGCGGGTCAGGGTTTGCATCTCTTGCCAGGTATCGGTGCCGGGCGAATAGAGCGCGAACGAGGTGACCGGTGCGATTCGCTCCAGGCGCGGTGTTAAGCCAGCGAACATGGGGGAGATCAGTATCTGTTCGGGCGGTACTTGGGCCAATAGCTCCAGATTGGGTTGGGTGCGCAGGCCCATATCAGTGGCACTGTTAAATATACGGGGCTCACCTACCCAGTCGTGGTAAGCGTCCTGTTGGGCAACGCTGCTAATAGGGGCGTCAATGGCCAGCAGGGTTTCGGCGATAGTCCAGTCGACCGTTGCCCACTGCGCCTTTGCCGTTGAAAAAGTCATTAGGCAAACGGCGAACAGCCCACAGCGTACAAATAAAGAGAGCAGGGTGGTTTGGCGCATGATGAAGAGAGGCCATCCAGAAAAATAAGAGCTGTATTTAAACGATAATATTTATTGTTTGCAAACATGAGTGCAGGTAAAAAAGCCCAGGCGCGGCGGCCTGGGCAAATATGTTCATGATTACTTCTCGATACTTAGGCAATGGCTCTGAGCGGAGGCTTAGAATCGGTAGTGAACGCTGGCAGTGATGCCCCGCTCGGCGCCAAAGTAGCAGTACTCCAGGGAGTTGCAGGAAGCCACGTACTCTTTATCCAGCAGGTTGCTCACATTCAGACGTGTCTCGACCCCTTCAACACCGAGTTGGCTAAGGTCATAGCCAACGGTGGCATCGACCAGGGTGTAGTCGGGCACGCTTTCGGTGTTGGACCGGTCAGCGGCGATATCCGCGTAGTGGCGTACGCCGACACCCATATCCACGCCGTTTAGCCAACCCTTGTTGCCCTCGTAGTGGCCCCACAGTTGAACCTGGTGTCGGGGTGAGTAAATCGCGTTATTGCCCTGGTTGCCGTCATCGCTTTTGGCGTAAGTGATATCGGTGAAGCTGTAGCCCGCCTGTAGCGAAAGGGTGTCGCTCAACCGTGTTTGCGCTTCCAGTTCCAGCCCTTGGGATTCGATTTCACCCACGGCCCGGTAAGGGTCAGTGGGCTGCTCTTTGGTGGCGACGTTCTCCTGGCTGATGTGGAACAGGGCCGCGCTGTACTGGCTGGCGCTGCCGTTTGGTTGGAATTTGACGCCGGTTTCCCACTGTTCGCCTTCCATCGGTTGCAGCAGATCGCCACTTTCATCCACGAAACTGGTGGGGGTGAACGCGGTGGAGTAGCTTAAGTAGGGCGCCACGCCGTTATCGAACAGGTAGACCACCCCGGCGCGGCCACTGAACTGGGTATCGCTGAGCGAGCTGGTATCCCCACTGTCGCGGTTGGTATTGTCGATATTCACCCAGTCGTAGCGGCCGCCCAGGGTGAAGCGCCAGTCATTGAGGGCGATTTGGTCTTGCAGGTAAACGCCGGTTTGGTCGATTTCGTGGCGTTCCCGCACCGGGGCGTAAAACTCGATGGGTTCGCTGCCATACACAGGGTTAAACGCATTGATCGACGGAAAATACCCGGATGGCCAAGAGACGTCGTTTTCCCGCTGCTGGTAATCCACCCCGAACAGCAGCGTGTGATCCATAAAGCCACTGCTAATGTTGGCTTCTAACTGGTTATCGAGCGTCCAGGCGTCTAGCGATTCATTGCTGCCGGAGTAGTAGCGGGTGAGTTCATCAGACGTAGGCGAGGTCCAGCCAAAACCGTAGACCTGATTGAGCACCACATCTGAATTGAGGTAGCGCATCAACTGCCGACCGGTCACCTGATCGTTAAAGCGGTGCTCCAGGGCGTAGCCGACCATGCGCTGGGTGCGCTCATAGGTGTCGTAATCCTCTTCGCCATCAAAGAAGTTGTTGCTGATCTTACGGCCATTGTGGGCGACCACGGCGCCTTCATAGGGGACGCCGGAGTGGTAGCCGCCTTCGGGTTCATCCTGCAAGTAGGCTTCTACCGTTAGGCTGGTGTCATCGGTGATATCCCAAGCGAGCCGGGGCGCAATGGCGTAGCGCTCCTCTTCTGCCGGGCCAAACTGGGTGTCCGCGGCGCTGGCAATGCCGGTCAGGCGAAAGGCCACCCGCTGCTCAGCGCCAAGTGGCCCGGTAAGGTCAAAAGCGGCGCTGCGCTGGTTATTATTACCCACTCGAAAACGCAGCTCACCGCCCTGTTCAAATTCGGGCCGCTTACTGTTCAGGGCGACCACTCCGCCAGGGGAGGCACGACCATAGAGCACCGAGGCGGGCCCGCGCACTACTTCGATACTTTCTAGAAACCACGGGTCGATATGCATGCTGCTATGGGAGTTGGCATCGCCCATGATCTTCAAACCATCTAAGAAAGTATTGCTCAAGCTACCGTCCGAAAACCCGCGCAGCACGAGATAGTCAAAACGGTTGGAGGCGCCGATTTGATTGCTATAAACGCCGGGCGTGTAGTCAGTGGCTCGCTGAACGGTGCTTACACCGCGGTTATCCATCTGTTCGCGCGTAATGGTAGAGACGCTCTGGGGTGTTTCGATAAACGGCGTCTCGACTTTGGTGGCGGCCTGCTGAGCGGTCACCGTGACGGTACCCAGCGTGGTGTTTTCCTGTGCATAAAGCGGTGATACCGACAGTGCTGCGATAACAGCGGCGCTAAGCGGAGAGCGTAGAAAGCGATGATGGGAAGTAAGCATGGGTGGTACCTGCAATAAAAAGCAATGAAGCAAACGTGTTAATGAGAATTATTACTTTTTATTGCAGTGGAAAGGTATGCGCAATGACAAAGGTGTTATGCCTGATGCCAAAAAATGCCTGGGAGAGGAACTTACTGCTAAAGACAAGTGAGTGGTGTCTTAATGGCGTTTCAACACAGCGTGGGGCGCCATCCCAAAAGCGCGCTTGAAAGCGGTGGCAAAATTAGTGGCGTGGCGATAACCGCTCGCATGGGCAGCCTGCTGCACACTATAACCACGCTGCAGATCGTGATATGCCTGGGTTAAGCGGCATTGGCGCAGGTGCTCAAAAAGTGAGTAACCGTAATAGGCGCGAAACTTCTGACGCAGGCTGCTAGGGCTCATGGCTACATCACGGGCCAAGCCATCCAAGCAGTAGTTCTTCATTGGTTGATCGGCAATCTGCTGGTGAAGCGTCGCCAGACAGCCGCGGTCTCGAGAGGTTAAGCGTGTTTCACGGTGATGGGAGGCAGAGCGTGCCGCCAGCGGCGATAACGGGTCAGCGGGTAAGCCATGACCGAGTAGTTGTAGCGCTAGCCCTTGCCACACCAGCGGTTGCCGGCAAGCACTTGTCGGCTGGTCGATGTTGGCGCGCAGGGCCAGAAGCAGCGCTTCAGGTAGCCGCCAGCGATGCAACAGCGGGGCTGCGGGGGATAGAGGAAGCCCATGAGGTTCTGTTGCGAGTACTGCAAGATTCACCGTGCGTAGGCGCGGCTGGGCGGGCTGACAGACCGTGAGCGAATGCTGAGAATTGAAGTGCGCGCACAGCCCATCGCCTGCCATGAGGGCAAAGCATTCAGAACCCACCGTGGCGGTGATATGACCTTCGAGCACAACGCTAATGAACCAGGGCACTGACTGGCGGGAAGTCGACCAGTAGGTACGCTCAACCTGTAGGTCCGAGAGCGTTAAATGGAGCGACGGGGAAAGGCTGACATCATGTACTTGGCCTTGGGCGACGGGCGCTACTTTTGCACACCTCCCCTCAATTCGATAATCGATGCCGAAGCGCAACCCCAATTGTTCCAGCGACTGCGACGTCAGGGTCTGCTGTGTTTGGTTTATAGGCGGGTGAGTCGCGAGTGATTTCATAGGTCATGCGCTATTGTTTTCAATGATATGCATCAAATTGGCGCATCAGTACGCAAGACGACTCGTCAAAATGAAAAAATCTGCGCTGGCAGAGGCCATCCCGCAGCGGCGTCGGCACCGGTTTGATCTATCTTGGTGCTTGCACGCGACTTATTTTTACCAGGTCGCCTTTCTCAACGGCTCCACTAGCGAAGAACGAATGGCGCTTGAAGATAACGGCTACACCAGGAAGGTATCATTGACAGCTAAAATGTCAATGATATTGATTCGTATTTATGAGGATGGGGAGGGCTGAGAGGGCATGATAGAGCAAGGCGACCATCATGACGGCAGACGTCGGCAATAGGTGATGTCACGCTATTGCCGATAACCGCTAACTAATTGACTAGGCAGTAAATGGGTTTACCGTTTGGTCGGTTTTTCGTCTTCATTGCTGTCACTGTCTGGCTCTGGCGTCGGCACCGGCGGTACTTCTGCTTCTACTGGCGTGGCGGTTGGCGCTGTGGAGGCTTCAACGGCTGCTTCAAGGTTAGCCACTTGGCGCTCTAACGCCTCTACCCGCGAACGCGTGCGCTGCAGTACGTCCATCAAAATATCGAAATCTTCTCTGGAAACAAGCTCAAGGCGGTCGAAGGCGCCACGCACGACTTGCTGTACGCCTTTTTGGATATCTTCCGGTGCCTGAGAGGCGTTTTGTAAACGGTCGCCAATCTGCTGGGCCAGTCGGCTGATGCGGTCTTGAGGCGCCATAGCTGCTCTCTCCTTAATAACTCACTAAATGAACATATATAAAAACGGCTTACCGTAAGGATACGCAACAGTTGGCGAATTCGCATGTGTCGAATGGATTAACTGCTCAGCGGGTGGTTTGCATCGAAATGGAGCAGGCAACATTTGCTTACGCCTTTTTTTGGTGCAATAGCCGTGGTGTGACGATGGATTTGACGAGATTAAGCGCTTTGAAAGACTTTCCTTGTTGTCTAATTAGCTGAATTATAAGAAAAAAAAGTCAGCTGGCACGGTATGCGCATTAACGGTTCAGGTGCTTATTCTGGCGGCTGTGCCGCTACCAATCTAGCAGGACTTATCCAGCAGGGGAGATCCGGGATGAAACTCATCACCGCTATCATCAAGCCATTCAAGCTCGACGATGTTCGTGAGGCACTCGCCGACAACGGAGTTCAGGGCATCACCGTTACTGAAGTTAAAGGGTTTGGCCGTCAGAAAGGGCATACCGAGCTGTACCGTGGCGCCGAATACGTTGTCGACTTTCTGCCCAAGGTAAAAGTGGAAGTGGCCGTCGACGATGCACGATTAGAAAGCGTGCTGGACGCAATCTGTAGCGCAGCCAACAGCGGAAAAATCGGTGACGGCAAGGTGTTTGTTACGCCACTGGAAGACGTGATTCGTATCCGCACCGGTGAGCGTGGCGCTGACGCCGTATAACGGACGCCACGCGAACAGGGCTGCATAGCCGTCTTTTGCGTATAACTTCTCATAGAATAACGGGGAACACCTTATGAATGAGTTAGCTGATTTGAGCTACGCGCTCGATACGTTCTACTTTCTAATTTGCGGCGTGCTGGTGATGTGGATGGCCGCAGGCTTCTCCATGTTGGAAGCGGGCTTGGTACGCTCCAAAAATACCGCTGAAATTCTGACCAAAAATATCGCGCTGTTTGCGATTGCCTGCACCATGTACCTGCTGGTGGGCTACTACATCATGTACTCCAGCAGCGCTGGCGGCTTTCTGCCTAACCTAGGCTTCCTGATTGGCGCTGAAAACAGCGTTGATGCGGTGACCGCAGGCGGCGATGACGCCCCCTACTACTCCATGCGTTCTGACTTCTTCTTCCAGGTAGTCTTTGTCGCCACCGCCATGTCGATTGTGTCGGGTGCCGTGGCCGAGCGTATGAAGCTGTGGGCATTCCTGGCCTTTGCAGTGGTGATGACCGCGTTTATCTATCCGGTGTCTGGCTACTGGACGTGGGGTGGCGGCTGGTTGTCTGAAGTTGGCTACTCTGACTATGCTGGCTCAGGCATTGTGCACCTTGCCGGTGCAGCTGCAGCACTCGCTGGTGTCATCGTGCTCGGGCCGCGTAAAGGCAAATATGGCAAAGATGGTTCTATCCACGCGATTCCCGGTGCCAACATGCCGCTGGCAACGCTGGGTACCTTCATTCTTTGGATGGGCTGGTTCGGCTTTAACGGTGGTTCCGAGCTCAAGCTGGCGGCCGTCGATTCTGCGAATAACGTGGCGCAAGTGTTTGTAAATACCAACGCTGCAGCAGCAGGTGGTGTGATTGCGGCACTGATTCTGGCCAAACTGTGGTTCCGTAAAGCGGACCTGACCATGGCACTGAACGGTGCGCTGGCGGGTCTGGTGGCAATCACCGCTGATCCGCTCTCTCCGACCGCACTAGGCGCCACGATTATTGGTGCAGTGGGCGGCATCATCGTTGTCGCTGCCATCGTCACCCTCGATAAAGTGAAACTGGATGATCCGGTCGGCGCGATCTCAGTGCACGGTGTTGTCGGGATCTGGGGCGTGCTGGCGGTGCCATTGAACAACGACGGCGCGTCATTTGGTGCTCAAATCATCGGTATTGCCGGTATCTTCGGTTGGGTCTTCCTGGCAAGCCTGGTGGTATGGCTAATCCTGAAAGCCATCATGGGTATCCGGGTCAGCGAAGAAGAAGAGTATGAAGGCGTTGATATCGCTGAATGTGGTCTCGAAGCCTACCCCGAATTTGGTATTAAGAAATAAGGTAATGCCTACCCATTGAGCTGGTGTGCTCCTTATAGCCTCCCCTAAAGTGGGAGGCTTTTTTATTCTCTGTCGATAGCGGTGTATGCTGGTGAGTAGCGGTTATCGGTTGCGATACTTGCAGCCCTTCAACTCAACCCCATCACGGCCACCCAGTTAGAGGATATGGTAATGAAATTGATCACAGCTATTATCAAGCCGTTCAAGCTTGACGATGTGCGCGAGTCGCTCTCCGACATCGGTGTACAGGGTATTACGGTGACGGAAGTGAAAGGTTTTGGGCGTCAGAAAGGGCATACCGAGCTGTATCGTGGCGCTGAGTATGTGGTGGACTTCCTGCCCAAGGTGAAGCTGGAAGTAGCCGTGGACGACGATATGGCCGAGCAGGTGATCGATGCCATCACCCAAGTCGCTAACACGGGTAAAATCGGCGACGGCAAAATCTTTGTGATGCCGTTAGAGCAGGTGATTCGTATCCGTACCGGCGAAACCGGTAAAGACGCCGTTTAAAGGCGCCAGCATACAAAACTCCCGCTAGCCGGTTTATATCCTCAAACCGAGTAGCGGGGGTTTTTAATGGCTAGTGGTTAACTTACTTTTCGACGAAAGCGCGTTCAATCACGTAGTCGCCCGGCTCGCCCATGCGCGGCGAGATATTTAGACCCAGCTCATCAAGCAGTGCGCTGGTATCGTCTAGCATGGCGGGGCTACCGCAGATCATGGCACGATCCTGACGCGGATCGATGGGCGGCAATCCGGTATCTTCGAACAGCTTACCGGTACGGATATGGTCGGTCAGGCGGCCCATGGTGTGGAACTCTTCACGGGTAACGGTCGGGTAGTAGACCAGCTTTTCAGTGATATCTTCACCCAGGTATTCGTGCGCGGGCAGCTCTTTGGTGATGAAGTCGGCGTAAGCCAGCTCAGAGACTTCACGCACACCGTGTACCAGCACGATTTTCTCGTAGCGCTCGTAAACGTCGGGGTCTTGGATCAAGCTCATAAAGGGCGCCAGACCAGTACCAGTCGAAAGCATGTAAAGGTTACGACCAGGCAGTAGATCATCGGTCACCAGCGTGCCGGTTGGCTTACGGCTGACCATGATCTGATCGCCCACTTTCAAGTGCTGTAGGCGTGAGGTCAGCGGGCCGTCGGGCACTTTGATGCTGAAGAACTCAAGGTGGTCTTCATAGTTGGGGCTGGCAATCGAGTAAGCGCGCATTAGCGGCTTGCCATTCACTTCCAGACCAATCATTACAAACTGACCGGTTTTGAAGCGCAGACTGCGCTCGCGTGTGGTGCGAAAGCTGAACAGGGTATCGTTCCAGTGATGAACGCTAAGCACTTCTTCCAGAGCAAACTTACTCATGCCGGTTCTCCATTAGTCGATGCTGGCGTTACACCGCATCGATCATATTCTTAAAAAGAATAAAAATGATTTAATAAGTTGCCAACAAGTCTAAGCAAAGGGTGGTATATCTGTTAAGCGAATTATATTGATATCGGTTATCTGAAAAATAGATATAGATCAAATAAAGGTCAGACTCTATGCACTACACTTTGCGGCAGTTGGAAGTTTTTGTAGCGGTCGCCCAGCATGAGAGCGTCTCCCATGCGGCGCGGGCGCTCTCCATGTCTCAGTCAGCGACCAGTACCGCGCTTGCCGAGCTGGAGCGGCAGTTCGATTGCCAGCTGCTCGATCGCATCGGCAAGCGCTTAAAGCTCAACGCACTGGGCTTTCAACTGTTGCCCAAAGCGGTGGCGCTGCTCGATCGGGGGGAAGAGATAGAAGAACTCCTGCGCGGCCAGCAGGGGGTTGGGTCGCTGGAGGTAGGCGCCACGCTAACCATTGGCAACTATCTAGCCACGCTGCTTATCAGCGATTTTATGCAGCGCCACCCTGGCAGCCGTGTACGCTTAGCGGTGCGCAATACCCGCCATATTATCGAAGGAGTGCGTCAACATTCGCTGGATTTAGGGCTGATCGAGGGGCAGTGCGACGATGAGATGATTATCAGCCAGCCGTGGGTAGAAGACGAGCTATGCGTGTTCTGCTCGCCGCGCCACCCACTGGCAGGCCGCGAGCACCTTGAGCTTGAGCAGCTACTGCGTGAGGACTGGATCATGCGTGAAGAGGGCTCGGGCACGCGTATGACGCTGGAGCACGCTGCGCGACACCGCCGCAGCCGGTTTAATACCTTGTTGGAACTTGAGCACACCGAGGGCATCAAGCGCGCCGTGGAATCAGGGTTGGGCATTGGCTGTGTCTCACGCCTAGCCCTGCGCGATGCCTTCCGGCGCGGCAGCTTGGTACCGCTGCCCACGCCGGAGTTGGATTTGAAGCGTCAATTCACCTTTATATGGCACCGCCACAAGTACCTCACCACCGGTGTGCGTGAGTTCTTGCGGCTATGCCGTGAAATGACCGCTGGGGCTAAACGCAGTGACGATATTGCGCTGCCGCCGATTCCTTAACATCTCCACTGGCTTTGCTCTTGAGATTAGGTGGTATAGGCTCTGGCGTTGCTTAATGCTAACGGAGCAGACGCTGATTCTGAAAGTTTGAAGCCGCCCACTGCATCTGCCAAGCGTAGTGACTGATCTTTTAGCTGCTCAGCTGCAGTGGTGGATTCTTCCACCATGGCGGCATTCTGTTGCGTCATGCGGTCGAGTTCGGACACGGCAATATTGACCTGACTGATACCATCACTTTGCTCACGCGTAGCGGCGGTAATTTCGTTCAATACATCGGTTACACGAGTGATGCTAACGACAATCTCTTGCATGGTAGAGCCCGCGCTCTTAACCAACTGAGTACCGTTGGTAACAGTTTGGTGAGAAGTATCTATGAGCGTTTTGATCTCACTGGAGGCATCGCTGCTGCGCTGAGCCAGTTTACGTACTTCATCGGCTACCACTGCAAACCCACGGCCATGCTCACCAGCGCGTGCAGCCTCTACAGAGGCATTCAATGCCAGCAGGTTGGTCTGGAAGGCGATGCCATCCATGAACGTAACAATCTCTCTGATTCGCGTAGATGAAGCCGAAATATCGTCCATGGTGGCAACAACCTGGCCCACTACGTCACCACCGCGGTTCGCTACTTCAGATGCGTCTAACGACAGTTGATTAGCATGTTGTGCCGAGGAAGCGGTATGTTCGATAGTGCTGGTGATTTCTTCAATGGAAGCAGAGCTCTGCTGAAGGCTTGAGGCCGCATTGTCGGTGCGCCGCGATAAATCCTGGCCACCAAGGGCGATTTCACTGGCCGCGGTTTGAACCGATTGGCTGCTGTCACGAATGGTGAGCATGACACCATCCATTTTCGCGACAAACTGGTTAAAGGCGCTGGCAATTTGTGCCACCTCGTCGCGACCATCTTCTGATAAGCGCTGAGTTAAATCGCCGCTGCCGCTGGCTATGCTCATCAATGCATTGCGCACGCTAAGCAAACGACGCAGGAGAAAAGTTAACAGCAGGCCAAATGTAATTATCGTGATGCCAGCAACAATGATTAGCGTCACAATGGATGTTGTCGCGATTGCCCGAAGGCCCGTTGTGGCTTCGGCTTCATCTAACGCCACCACTAATTGCCAACCGCTACTGCCACCTACCGGACTGCCTAAAAGTAATTTGTCGCTATCTTGTAGTGTGAGGGCAATGGGTGTGGAGGCACGGGACAGTTGGTCGAGCATCGCAGGGGTAAGCTGTGCGCTAATTGCTGATACAGGCTCTAGTGTTAAGTTAGCATCAGGGTGAGCGACGAGCGTGCCGTCATTCGTAGTAAGAAAACCAAAGCTAGCGTCTGTCGGTGCAATGCCGCTAACAATCTCTATGACATCAGTGATGGCAATATCGGCCCCAACCACAGCTGCTAGCTTTTCGTTTTGATAATAAGGGCGCGCAAACGTAACGATAAGGCCACCGCTTTGGGCATCTACATAGGGGGTAGTAATAATGGTTTCTCCTGCACTTACCGCGTCTTGGTACCAGGGACGCTGGCGAGGATCATAATCACTAGGGGGCTCCCAGCCATCGGAAAAAATAGCGGCTGACGTAGAGGGGTGGGCAATGTAGGTACTCATGAAATTGCCTGAGGACTCTAATTGGCGCAGCGCGGCAAGCGGGTCATCGCTATTAACCGCATCTTCCATACTGGACAGCATCGTATAGCGTGCGCTAAACCACTCGTTGATAGCTTGCGTATTACCTTTAACCACGGCACTTAGATTACGGGTTATTTGTTGATTATTATGGTGTTTTACCGTGGTATAGCTGGCAATGCCGTTAATCATCAGGGCAAGAGTAATCACTACTAGCGCAGCTAGTAGAATGCGTGCTCGGAGGGTAGAAAACATGATCGCTCTCGACGTCGAAGTGCATGTCAGTACCCAGGGAGGCACTGTTGATAGAACTTCTTAGTATCGGCGAGAGCGACCACTACTTTAGGTTAGTAAGGAGATTGTAAAGTTAATACGTCTAACGTAAGTCGCTCACGGCAGTTTGAATTTCTGCTAGCGAGGCTTTGCTTAGGTCTTTCGAAAGGGAGTGAATGACCAGTTTCTGGGTCGGGCCATCAAGCTTGTCACGCAACAGGCCTAAAAATTTAGGTGGGGCGACCATGATTAGCTTTTCCAGGCTGTTCTTAACCCGCGCACTGTAGAGGTGTTGAGCGACCTCTTTAGCAAACAGTTCATTCTCGTGCTGTGAAGCAACGTTTTCTTCTCCAGAAGAGCGTGACGTAGAGGATGTTGACTCATGCACATCGGCGCCGCGGCGATCAGTGATTAAATCGCCTTCATGAAGTCTTCCTGCTGCATGTACCAGGCTTTCCTTTTCGGCAAGATTAAGCGAATCACGGGTAAAAATACGCGCGCGAGCGGCGTCGGCTACCACGATATAAGTTGTCATCGCTGTGCATACTCCTTGTCGTTGATGATCCTTTAAACATGGCAAGCGTTTGGCGCTAGGTCAAACGCTTAGGCCACCTACAGGACTTTGCCGCGCAGCAAACTGGTGATGGCTTCGCCAATCAGCACCAGCACAATAATGGCAATCAAAATGGTCGCCACGGTTGGCCAGGCAAAGGTGTCAATGGCACCTTGCAGGATCACCCCAATACCGCCCGCACCCACTAAGCCAAGCACTGTCGATTCGCGGATATTGATATCCCAGCGCAGGATCACAATGGCAAAAAAGGCTGGCATGACCTGAGGCACAATCGCATAGGCAACCACTTTGGCCTTGGAGGCGCCGGTGGCTTCCATCGCCTCTACGGGGCGTCGGTCGATTTCCTCGATTGCCTCGCCCATCAACTTGCCGATAAAGCCAATGGAGCGAAATACGATGGCGAGTATCCCTGCTAGCACGCCAGGACCAAAAATTGCCACGAATAGCAGCGCCCAGATAATGGTGTTTACCGAACGGCTGGAGACGAGAATAAAACGCCCCAGCCACAGGCAGGTACGGTTTGGCGTAGTGTTTTGGGCCGCAATATAGGCCACCGGTAAGGCCAAGAAAATGGTTAAGAAGGTCGCCAGGGTGGCGATATGCACGGTCTCAATGAGCGCTGCGATAATGCCATTAAATCCCGCTGCACTGGGCGGCCACATGCGCCCCCCAAGCGCAGAGATTTGGTTAGGCGCATCCCATACCCAGGGCCAAAAAATATCAATGTCGCGCACCGTCCAGACCACTACTATCAAGGTGGCTAGGAGCACGGCGTAGCGAATAAGGCGTTGCTTGCGGTCGTAACGTTGCCAAACACGGTCGGCAAGTTGCTGTGCGTGATCTACCATATTTTTTTCCTTACCCAGCCGCTGACACCTTCGCTGAGCAAAATGACCGCGATAATAACGAGCAGAATCGCAAAGGCGAAATCGTAATCGTAGCGCCCAAAGGCGTTCATGAGCGTGCCGCCAATGCCGCCTGCCCCCACGATTCCAACCACTGCTGAGGCGCGAAGGTTGCTGTCCAATTGGTACATGGAAAGGCCGACCTGGCGTGGCAGTATTTGCGGGAAAACCGCATAAAATAGAATCGCCAAATAGCCCGCTCCCGCGGCTTTCATCGCTTCAACCTGCCCCCAGTTAATTTCCTCGATTTCTTCGGCGAGCAGCTTGCCGACAAAACCAATCGAATAGAGCGTGAGGGTAAGGATACCCGCCAGCGGACCAAAGCCGACAGCAGCGACGAACAGAATCGCCACGATCACCGGGTGGAAGCTGCGTGAGACAATAATCACTGCTCGGCCAATGATGTAAATCGGCATTGGAGCGATATTGCGCGCCGCCATCACGGCAAAAGGAATAGAGAGCAAAACCCCCATCAATGTGGCCAAAATGGCGATTTGAAAGCTCTCTTTAAAACCTGTCAGCAGTAGCTCGTAGCGCTCTAAATTGGGCGGGAAGCCGCCACTAAAAATACGCGTGGCGCGAGGCAACCCTTCAGAGATTCGCGCCCAGTTGAATGGCAGCGAGCCGAACGCCCAGACCAAATAGACTACGGCGACGATGATCAAACCGTAGCGCAGCAGCGGATTGGCGATAAACGGCGGCTTTTTCCAAGTACGTGGTGAGGCAGTGGTAGCGTCAGGCGGAGTCATGGGCGCGCTCCTCCGCTGGATTCTCGGTGATCGCATCGTCCGGTGCTTCAATGCCGCCGTAAATGGCGTCTAGCGCGTCTTTGTTGAAGTCGGCAGGCAACCCATCAAAGATCATCTTGCCGTGGCGTAGACCCACTATGCGCTCGGTATAGGTTTTGGCCTGTGCCACGTTGTGGATATTAATGAGCACCGGCAGCGACAGCTCGCTGGCCAGGCTCTGCAGCAGTATCATGATCTGCTCGGAGGTGCGTGGGTCGAGAGAGGCCGTTGGTTCGTCTGCCAGCAGGACTTCAGGTTCCTGCATTAGCGCACGAACCACGCCTACCCGCTGGCGCTCACCGCCGGATAGCTCATCCGCGCGCTTGTTGGCGTAGTGAGCGATTCCCACCCGCTCCATCAGCACAAACGCACGTTCAATATCTGCCTGGGGATAGCGGCGCGATATCGCTTGATAGAGATTGACGTAACCCAACCGCCCGGCCAGCACGTTCTCCATCACGGTCAAACGATCCAGCAGATTAAAGCCCTGGAACACCATGCCGATTTTGCGGCGAGCACGGCGCAGTTCAGCGCCTTTCAGGTTCACCAGCTCATTGCCGTTGAGTTTGATTGAGCCAGAGGTGGGCTCGACCAGGCGATTAATACATCTCAGCATGGTGCTTTTACCTGCACCCGAGGCGCCTACGATAGAAACAACACTGTTCCCATTTACCTTGAGGTCAAGCCCTTTCAGCACGGCTTCATCGTGACCATAACGTTTGACCAGATTGGTAATTTCCAGCATGTGTCCGCTTCCATCGTCGAGAAAATAACCGCACCGCCGGAGGCGATGCGTTACGTTTACTCTTCCAGATTTTCTGGCGTATAACTCACATCATTAGCCGCCTGAATGGTGCGGATTACCTTCCAGTTATCCTGGTAGTTGATGGGAATAAATTTCTCGACGCCTTCAAACTCCTCTCCTAGCTCGGTGCCGACAAAATCAAAGCTGAAAAAGGCTTCTTCGATTTTTTTGACCAGATCTGGGTGCAGGTTATGGGCGTAGTTGTAAGACGTGGTGGGGAAGCGGTCGGACTCAAAAATCAGCCGCACGTCCTCTTCATCGTAAAGGCCGCGGGCGGCCATCCGCTCGACGACTTCAGAGGCCACAGGAGCGGCGTCATAGTCTTGGGCCACAACACCTAGCATGGACTGATCGTGGCTACCCGAGTAGACAACCTCGTAATCTTCATCGGGCGTAATGCCGAGTTCAGGCAGCAGGGCGCGAGGGGCCAAGTTCCCCGAGTTGGAGGTGGGCGAGGTGTGGGCGACACGCTTACCTTTGAGGTCTTCTACCTCGTGAATGTCGGAATCGACGTGGGTAAATAGCTGCAGGGTATAACCAAATTGGCCGCTATCAGAGCCCATCAATGCAAATGGCACAGCACCAGCCAAATTCACCGCAAACGGTGTGGGGCCGGTAGAGAACCCAGCAATATGCAGCCGCCCGCTGCGCATGGCTTCTACCTGCGCCGCGTTGGACTGCACCGCGAAGAAGCGCACATCGCGCTCGGTGACTTCCGCCAAGTGATCGATAAAGGGCTGCCAGATATCTGAATAAATGGCCGGATCTTCTACCGGGGTATAGGCAAAGATCAGCGTATCGGGATTAACCCACTCAGACTCGTCAGACGGACGATCAGCGACCATATCGCCATCTTCGTCGCAATAAATGGCAGCCAAATCACCCCGCTCACACTCAGCGAAAGCAGGTGTTGTTAACAGGGCGAGCGGAAGGAGTGATGCGGCGGTAAGCATTGCAAGCGGGCGCTTGCGGAAGAGCGAAGTTGCCATGGTATGCCTCGTTTGTACGGTTATTGTTGTGTGCTTGCTATGGTTAATGCTGTGTTCTCTTCACTGCGATTTGCTACTTATGAAAACGAAAAATGGTTCGTAAGTGGACATTCCGCGCGAAGGATGGTTATTTTCGAAAGCAGACACCTTCAATCTAGGGTTTGTGACAAACTTATGTCAAATACTTTACAGTCTCCCTCCGACCATTGGCGCAATCGCTATTTATTAATGCGCCACGGCCACAGCCAAGCAAACCAACAGGGGCTAATTATCAGCAGCCCTGAGCGCGGTATTAACGAGTTTGGTCTCTCGGCGATCGGCGAGCGCCAGCTTGCCCAGGCGGTGGCTGAGAGGGGGTGGCCTGTGCCCACCAAAGTGGTGCATTCAGATTTTTTAAGGACGACCCAAACGGCTGCCCAGGTGGCGAGCGCTTTTAAGCTTGAGATGGCAGTAGATAAGCGCTTGCGGGAGCGTTATTTTGGCGAATTCGATGGGCAGACTGATGCGCATTATCCTGACGTATGGGCACTGGACAGCCGTAATGCCGATCATACTCATCATCAGGTGGAAGCCGTTAGTTCAGTAGCGGCGCGCATGAGCGCCGTGATGGAAGGGCTAGAACAGCAATACGCAGGTGAAATCATCCTGTTGGTAAGCCATGGCGACCCGCTGCAAATCCTGCTCACGGCGCTAGCCGGGAAACCGCTGACGACCCATCGTGAGCAAACGCCGTTAGCACCCGCTAGCATCACTCTTTATGGGCATGGTGTGTAATCCACAGAAAGCTGTGTGATAGTCTCTAAGAAAAGTAAAGAGATCCTGTTATGCCTGCTCCTTTTTCGCCGGATGCGCCGAGCCTGCTAAATGCCCTTGCCGTGGGTAGCCGTGCGTTAATCGACGCGCACTTTTGGAGTGAAGGAGTCGATAAGCTATTGGCGGCGCTAGGAGAGGCATCGGGTGTCAATCGCGTGTGGATATTTTAAACCATAGAACGCAGCCCAAACGGTGTCCTGCAGGATTTTGTTTTTGAGTGGGCGTCTTCCTCGCACTATCGTGAGCGAACGCAAAAACGCTTTCGCTTTTTTACCACGCTGATCGACGATGCCGAGTATGAGGAAATGGTCAATCGTCGTGAGCGCGGTGAATCGCACACCTGTATTACCTCGAAGGTGGATCTGGGAACGCTGCGCGACAATTTGGAAAGCCAGTCGATTCAATCAATGGTCACTGTTCCGATTATGGTGAATGGTCAGTGGTGGGGCACCTTGGGCTTTGACGACTGTGAGCGCGAAGTTGACTGGGAGGGGGCGGGGTTGCAGGCGCTAGTGATCGGCGCCGAACTGATCGCCTCGGCTATCTATCGTCAGCAGCTTACCCGCAGGCAGCGTCAGGTTGATCTGCTGCAGCAGGTCGCCGCATGCGGCACCTGGGAGATCAACACGCGCAGCGGCGCCACCTGGTGCTCTTCGGCGTTGTTGCTTTCGCTGGGATACCCTGGCGATTACGCCATGCTCCCGTTGCGTCGCTTACTGGCCCATGCCATGCCCGCCGACCGATTAAGGGTGTTTGGTGTGATTCGCGAGTGCTATCAGCGACTGCAAACCCATTGTCGTATTGATGTCCAGCTTAGGGTCGCATCCGGGCAGTGGCGCTGGCACGAGTTGGTGATGGAAAGCTATTACACCGAGGATGGCTATTTGGCGCGTATCGGCGGTCTAGTCATCGACATTAGCCAACGCAAAAATATCGAAGAGCAAGCCTGGGCAGCAGCGGAGTTTGACGCCTTGACCGGCACGCGCAACAGACGCGGCTTGGCTAATCACTTAGCGCAACTCAATGAGCGCCCTGTAGCGGCAGCCTATTACTTGCTGATGATTGATATTGATTACTTTAAAAATATCAATGATCGCTACGGCCACCCCGCAGGGGATGAGCTATTGGTGGAGATGGCAAAGCGTGTCCATGATGCCCTGCGGCCCGAGGATTGTCTGGCAAGGCTTGGCGGTGAAGAGTTTGCCGTTACGGCAGGTGATTTATCGCACCAACAGGTAGTCCAGCTAGGCGAGCGTATTCGCGAACGAATAGCCCGGGAGCCGTTTTATCTGACGGCGGGCGAGTCCCAAACGCCGACGGTGGTGACACTCACGGTCAGCGTGGGGATTGCACCACTGGCGCTCACCAGTGATTTAGACCACAGTCAGGCAGTCGCCGTTGCCCAGGCCGACCAAGCGCTCTATGCCGCCAAAGAGGCGGGGCGAAATTGCGTTGTGGCGCACTGGCAGCCGTGAGAATAGCCTACTGATAAGGTTTATTGTTGCGACGGCGGAATCCAGGCAATCATATCGACTTCCACATCGGCACCGCCCGCAAGGCCGGTCACCCCAATGCAGGTGCGGGTAGGCAGCGGCTGGGGGAAGTAGCTCGCATAAACCTTATTGACCTCGTCAAAGTGGCCCATATTGGTAATAAACACCCTTGACTGCACCACATACTCGAAGGCGCTGCCAACTTCTTCCAGCACAATCGCTAGGTTCTGCATCACCCGGTGGGTCTGCTCGGTGAAAGTCCCCAATAGCATTTCGTTGGTTTCCGGCACCGTCGGCATTTGCCCCGTGATAAACACCAGATCACCTACGCGGCACGCATGAGAAAACGGTGCGATAGGCTGTGGCGCGCGGTCAATAAACAGCTTTTCAATCATGCCTTTGTCCTTTATTTGATAGCCATTTTTTAAAGTCTGTTAACCATCATGGGCCTCAAATGAGACCCATGATGACGTACTTATCAACAGCTGCTTTGTCGATTGGGCTGTGGATTAATGCCCCAGAATCTGGCTCAGGAACAACTGGGTGCGTTCAGACTGCGGGTTATTGAAGAATGGTTCAGGCGCGTTTTCTTCAATGATTTGACCCTGATCCATAAAGATCACTCGGTCAGCGACCTTTTTGGCGAAGCCCATTTCGTGGGTGACACAAATCATCGTCATGCCCTCTTCCGCCAGTTCCACCATAACGTCCAGCACCTCTTTGATCATCTCGGGGTCTAGGGCGGAGGTGGGCTCGTCAAACAGCATCACGTCAGGGTGCATGCACAGTGAGCGGGCGATGGCCACGCGTTGCTGCTGGCCGCCCGAAAGCTGCCCGGGGTACTTGGTGGCCTGCTCTGCAATGCGCACCCTTTCAAGGTACTCCATGGCCAGCGCTTCGGCTTCTTTACGGGGCTTCTTCTGAACCCACATTGGCGCGATACAGCAGTTTTCCAGCACCGTTAAGTGAGGAAACAGGTTGAAGTGCTGAAACACCATACCCACGCTGCGGCGAATCTGCTCTATACGCTTAACGTCCTGGGTTAGCGGTACGCCGCCCACTACGATTTCACCTTTTTGGTGCTCTTCAAGGTGGTTAATGCAGCGAATTAGCGTTGATTTGCCCGACCCCGAAGGGCCGCATACCACGATCCGTTCGCCGCGTTTTACTTCAAGGTAGATATCGCGCAGTACGTGAAAATCGCCGTACCATTTGTTGACGTTGCGCATCTCGACCATCAGGTCAGAAGTACTGGCGTCAGTGGTGTTGGTGGCTGCTTGTGTCATGTTGAAATCCTACTTAAATCGTAAAGAAATGCGGCATCAGTGCTTATGGCCGGTATTAAGCTTGCGTTCCAGGTACTGGCTGTAGCGCGACATGCTGAAACAGAAAATCCAGAACACGAACGCCGCAAATACATACCCCTCGATTGAGAAGCCCAGCCAGCGCGAGTCGGAAAGCGCCGCTTGCACAATGCCCAGCAGGTCAAACAGCCCGATGATCATCACCAGGGTGGTGTCTTTAAATAGGGAGATAAACGTATTAACGATACCGGGAATCATCATCTTAAGTGCCTGCGGCATGACGATGAGCCCCATACGCTTCCAGTACGTCATCCCCAGCGCTGCGGCAGCTTCGTCCTGGCCTTTGGGGATCGCCTGCAAACCACCGCGAATCACCTCCGCCATGTAGGCGCTTTGGAACAGCGTGAGGCCGATCAGGGCGCGCACCAGGCGATCCACGCTGATTTCTGAAGGCAAGAACAGCGGCAGCATCACCGAGGCCATAAACAGAATGGTAATCAGTGGTACACCGCGCCAGAACTCAATGAAAATCACGCAGAAGGTTTTGACGATGGGCATGTTCGAGCGTCGCCCAAGGGCGAGCACGATACCAATCGGTAGCGCGCCAATCATGCCTACGCTGGCCAAGAGCAGGGTCAGCATCAAGCCGCCCCAGCGGTGGGTCGAGACACGCGGTAGGTCAAAGTAGCCGCCGTGGAGCAACACGTAGGCGATGACCGGGAAGATTAGCAGCGCAAACAGGGCCATCCAGCGCTTAAAGGGCAGGCGAGGAATGACCATCCAAGCAATAATGGCCGCAAACATGGCAAACACGATGTTGGCACGCCAATACTCTTCGCTTGGGTAGAGGCCATACATGAACTGGGAGAAACGCGCGTTGACGAAGACCCAGCAGGCGCCCGCCCGTGTGCAGTCTTCGCGGCTGTCGCCCACCCAGTTGGCATCGATAAACGCCCACTGAACGGTTGGCACCACCAGCAGATACAGTACGTACAGGCCCAACAGCGTGAAAACACTATTGATAGGACCGTTGAACAGGTTGCCTCGTAGCCAGGCAACCGGGCCGATCGTGCCTTTAGGCGCCGGACGCTGAGGTATGGTTTCTTTGTTGTGAATCATGGGGTCGCCTCCGGCCTAGCGTTCGACCAGCGCAACGCGAGCGTTGAACCAGTTCATGAGCATGGACACCAGCAAGCTGATGATGAGATAGACCGCCATGGTCATGGCAATGACTTCGATTGCTTGACCGGTCTGGTTGAGCGTGGTGCCAGCAAAAACCGACACCAGGTCGGGGTAACCAATGGCGGTGGCCAGAGAGGAGTTTTTAATCAGGTTGAGATATTGGCTGGTGAGCGGCGGAATGATGACGCGCAAGGCTTGAGGAATCACCACCAGGCGCAGAACGAGTTTTCGCGGCAAGCTAAGTGCTTGGGCCGCTTCGGTTTGGCCATGGGGAATCGCTTGAATGCCCGAGCGCACAATCTCAGCAATAAACGATGCGGTATAAATGGAAAGCGCCAGCCACAGGGCCAAAAATTCGGGAATGATAGTAATACCACCGCCGAAGTTAAAACCACGCAGTACCGGCATTTCCCAAGTGACCGGAACGCCGGTCGCCACCAGTACCAGCAGTGGTAGGCCAAAAATAATCACCAGCGAGATCCAGAAAACCGGTATGCGTTTGCCGGTCGCTTCGTGGCGGCGCTTATTCCAGATGACCAACGCAATGCTGGCAATGATCGCTACCACAAAAGTAGCAGGGATCAATCCAAAGCCTGATTCAAACAGCGGTTGTGGCAAGTACAACCCGCGCACGTTCAGGAAAATGGCTTCGCCAAACGCCATGCTCTCTCTAGCGCTGGGTAAGGTCCGTAGTACCGCGAAGTACCAGAAGAAAATTTGCAGCAGCAACGGGATATTACGAAAGGTTTCGATATAGGCGTTGGCTAACTTGGCGATCAACCAATTGGGCGATAGCCGTGCAATGCCGACGATAAACCCGATAATTGAGGCGGCAATGACACCCAGCCCTCCGACCAGCAGCGTATTGAGCAAGCCGATCACGAAGGTGCGGCCGTAGGTGCTCTGGGAGGAGTACTCGATTAAGGTTTGACCAATACCAAAGCCGGCTGTGTTGCCCAAAAAGCTAAAGCCTGTGGTGATGCCGCGGGCATTCAGGTTGGCTTGGGTATTGCCGATAATATAGATCAGGAAAGCCGCCACAACGGCGACTAAAATGATTTGAAAAATAAGTGCGCGCTTAGCGCGGTCTCGCCAAAACGGCGGCTTGTGGCCGACGGGGCGAACGTTGGGTCTAACAGACATGGATGGCGTCTCCGCTACACGGAAGGTCAATCAGATGGCCCGCCATGCCCTTTAAACAGATACCTGCAAAGAGAGCGGCGGGCCGGGGTCAAGCGAGACGCTTAGCGAATCGGGGGAGCGTACTGGAAGCCGCCGTCTGTCCACAGAGCGTTAACACCACGCTCGATTTCAAGCGGAGAGCCCATGCCGACGTTACGTTCAAAGCTTTCAGCGTAGTTACCTACTTGGCTAATAATATTGTAAGCCCAGTCAGCTTCAAGGTTCATGCCTTCACCGTAGTTGCCGTCTTGGCCCAGCAAACGAGCGATGTTGGGATCTTCAGAGTTAAGCATCTCTTCAGCGTTTTCACTGGTGACGCCGTACTCTTCAGCATTGATCATCGCAAACAGTGACCATTTCACGATGTTGAACCAAAGATCGTCACCCTGACGAACCACAGGACCTAGCGGCTCTTTGGAGATGACGTCAGACAGGATCATCGAGGCAGAAGGATCGTCTAGCTGGATACGCAGCGCTGCAAGCTGAGAAGTATCAGAGGTCAGAACGTCACAGCGGCCGGCTTGATAGCCACCCACGGTTTGCTCAGAGGTATCAAATACGATCGGGTTGAATTCCATGTCGTTAGCACGGAAGTAGTCCGCCAGGTTCAGCTCGGTGGTGGTACCCGACTGGATGCAGATAGAGGCGCCGTTTAGCTCATCGGCACTGGTAATACCCAGATCGCGTGAAACCATGAAGCCCTGGCCATCATAGAAAGTAACGCCGGTGAAGTTTAGGCCCAGAGTCGTGTCGCGCGTGGTGGTCCAGGTGGTGTTACGTGACAGTACATCGACTTCACCAGACTGCAGGGCGGTGAAGCGCTCAACGGCATTTAGAGAAATGTAGTTAACGGCTTCTGAATCGCCGAGAACCGCTGCGGCGACTGCACGGCATACATCAACGTCCAGACCTTGCCAATTACCGTCGTCATCCGGTGCTGAGAAGCCCGGCAAACCATCGCTCACACCACACTGAACGGCGCCACGCTCAATAGTATCTTCTAAGGTGTCGGCTTGAGCAGTCGCCATTCCCGCTAGGCTCAGTGAACCAGCGGACGCCAGAAGCGCCAGGTGTTTTTTATTGAACATTTAGTTTCCCTCGAAGTGATTAACAACCGTCATTAAAATAGTTATGCATGCCGTAGCATGTAACTAAACCTAGCAAGGAAGATGCCAACAAGGGTACAGGCGTGAATTCAGCGCTTTTCAACGCTACTCAATGAATTCGAGACGAACGTCTAGGTGCAAAAAAATGTTACCACCCACCTCGCTTTGCACCTTTGTAGGGCAAGCTGAGGTGAGTGGTGACAGAAAGATACGCGGTGGGCGGACGTTTATTCGGTCGCGAATGCCTTGCGCATAAACGGAGGAAGGGCGAGCGCGCCGCGATGGGCATCAATGCTGTAGTACTCAAGCGGCAGCTCGTGGCTGGCGGCTGCCTGCTCGCGGAACGCATTCACATCAATGGCTTTACCCGCCAATGTCACACTCCACCAGCCTGATGGGTACACCGGCTGCGGGAAGGGCAGGGTGGCGACGCTGTCAAAACCCGCTTCCAGCATATCGTGGCGTAGCTCACGAATGATTGAACCCGTGTGGTAAAGCGGTGACTCGCTCTGCTGTACCATCACGCCGCCGCTTTTCAAAATACGGTGGCAGCGCTTGAGAAAGTCGGTTTTAAACAGCCCTTCCGCAGGGCCGACCGGGTCGGTTGAATCGATAATCAATACATCAATGCTCTCATCAGGTGCATCGTCTACCCACTTCACGCCATCAGCGAACAACAGCTCAGCGCGCGGATCATTATTCGATTCTACCAATGAGGGGAAGAAGCGCTCAGAAGCTTTCGTCACTTCTTCATCGATATCAATCTGGGTGACTTTCTCAACGCCTGGATGACGAAGTACCTCTTTTAAAGTGCCACAGTCGCCACCGCCGATAATCACCACCCGTTTAGGGTCTTGATGGGTAAACAGGGCCGGATGCGCAATCATCTCGTGATAGAGGAAGTTATCGCGATCAGTCAGCATCACACAGCCGTCCAGCACCATGAGGTTGCCGTAAGTCTCTGTGGCGTAGACCTCCAGGTGCTGGTATTGGCTCTGCACATCCAGCAGCTTTTCAGAGATTTTCAGCGAGAAGGCGCTGCCATGGCTATCAAAGACTTCGGTAAACCACTGGTCGTCGCGTAATTCGCTCATCAATTGGCTCCTGAATGCGGGGTGTGTGATTGGGTGGGGATATCCCGATGGTATTGTGGGCTGAGCTCATGCAGCGCCTCCATGAAGGCGGTGACGTTATCCGGGTTAGTAAACTGGCTAATACCGTGGCCCAGGTTAAACACATGGCCAGGGCCGTGGCCGTAGCTTTCCAGCACACGGGCCACTTCAGCGCGGATAGCCGAGGGGCGGGCAAACAGTACGTTGGGATCCAGGTTGCCCTGCAGTGCGACCTTATGGCCAACGCGGGCGCGGGCATCGGAAAGCTCGGTAGACCAGTCGATGCCCAGGGCATCGGCACCGGCGCAAGCGATATGCTCAAGCCACTGGCCGCCGTTTTTGGTGAACAGAATCACCGGCACGCGACGACCGTCGTGTTCGCGAATCAATCCTGAAACGATCTGCTCCATATAGCGCAGCGAAAATTCCAGGTACGCAGGCGTGGATAGCGCGCCGCCCCAGGTATCAAAAATCTGTACCGCCTGGGCGCCAGCGCGAATCTGCGCATTCAGGTAATCGGTGACCGCATGGGCCAGTGTATCCAGCAACTGGTGCATGGTATCTGGCGTATCGTAAAGCATGGTTTTCAGGTGGCGGAAATCCTTGCTTGAGCCGCCCTCCACCATGTAAGTCGCCAGGGTCCAGGGGCTGCCGGAGAAGCCAATCAGCGGCATGCGGCCGTTCAACTCGCGGCGAATGGTCGACACCGCACGCATTACGTAATCCAAGTCACGCTCGGCATCGGGCACGCTCAGTGCAGCGACTTCTTCCTGCGTGCGCACGGTTTTGCGAAATTTGGGGCCTTCGCCGGTTTCAAAGTAGAGCCCCAGGCCCATGGCATCTGGAATGGTTAAAATGTCCGAAAACAGGATCGCGGCGTCCAGCGGATAGCGCTCTAAAGGCTGCATGGTGACTTCACAGGCCAGATCATGATTACGGCACAGGTCCATAAAGCTGCCCGCATCGGCACGGCTGGCGCGGTATTCCGGCAGGTAGCGGCCCGCTTGGCGCATCATCCATACGGGTGTGCGGTCAACGGGCTGGCGCGCTAATGCGCGAAGGAAACGGTCATTTTGTAACGGTGTGGTGGTCATAAATGCTTGCTCTTAAGAAATTTGCCCGCATGGTACTTGTAACAGTGCTTGGCATCGTACTTGAAACAGTACTTGAAACAGTACTTGGGGTCGTATTGGAAACCATATGCGAGCAATTGTACTTGAAGATAGGCGCTAGGGCGGCGTAACCGGTGGCAAAAAATCGTCGCACCCGATCAATTTTTCTCCTCTAATTAGCCAACTTTAGCTGCGTTGCCATCGTGAGGCGGGCGCCGCTTCCTGTTAGAATACTTGCCCATTTTGCCAACACTGGTGTGGTTAACTGGTTTGGTCAATCAGCGAGGTAACCTGTGACCATTCGCTTTATTGCCGCTTCCCAACTGCCCACCCCCTGGGCAACCTTTACGATGCATGGCTTCGAAGATGAGGCCACTGGCAAGGATCATATCGCCTTAACGCTGGGTGATGTGACCGGCGACGCACCGGTACTGGGGCGGGTACATTCTGAATGTTTGACCGGCGATGCGCTCTTTTCCATGCGCTGCGACTGCGGCTACCAGCTGCAGGAAGCGCTGAAGCGTATTGCCGAAGAGGGCCGCGGCGTACTGTTTTATCTGCGCCAAGAGGGCCGCGGAATTGGTCTGCTGAATAAAATTCGCGCTTATAATTTGCAGGATCAAGGCGCGGATACGGTCGAAGCCAACGAACGGCTTGGCTTTGGCGCCGACATGCGCCGCTACGACCTTTGCGTACCGATGCTCAACCACCTGGGCATTACGTCGCTGCGATTAATGACCAACAATCCGCGCAAAGTGGATGCCCTTACCCGCGACGGGGTGAACGTGGTGGAGCGCCTGTCGATCACGACCGGACTGAACCCGCATAACGAGCAGTACCTTGCCACTAAAGCGGGCAAGCTCGGCCATATGATGGCCCTGGATGACTTTACCCAGGCCAGCGATGTGGATATTGAGCGTAAGGGGTGATAGTGGCTATGCGAGGATGTTGAATTAAGGTGTTGTCAAATATTAGTTAAACACTGGAATGCCATGGCGGCAGCGGATGTGCGGTTTTCAACACCGAGCTTTCGAAAGACTTGCTCTAAGTGTTTATTAACAGTTCGGGGGCTCAATTCGAGTATTTGTCCGATCTCACGATTAGTCTTGCCTTGTGCAATCCATAGCAGTACTTGTGATTCACGGTTAGTTAGTCGGAGTTGGTTTTGTAAAAGCAAGCTTTCGCTGTCCCCATCCTGATGCAGCAAGCGGAATAAGTGCTCATTTGCGGTAGATTCGCCCAGGTATCTCAATCTTAAGGCGTTATGCGGCAAGGGCAGCGCTAGCTGGTCGCCGGTTTGCGGCGTTCGGGTTAGCCAGCGCTTAATTTGTTCCGCAAGCTCCGTGCGTGGGTTGATCAAATTCTCTTCAGCTATGTTGATCCAATCCTCGGCCTGAGGCGTACCCCAAAGCCATCTTCCTTGCGTGTCTGTTGAGAATGATACCTGGCCAAGTTTATCTAGGGCAGTGTGAGCACTTTGGGCGAGGCGGGCGTTATTGAGGTGTACGCGAATACGAGCCACCAATTCCTTTGGCCGAACGGGTTTTGTCACATAGTCCACACCACCAGCTTCAAGTCCCCGCACCACATCTTCGGTATCCGTTAGTCCTGTCATGAATATGATCGGTACGCTTGCTAACTCGGTATGTAGCTTAAGATGACGACAAGTCTCAAAGCCATCCATGCCAGGCATTAAGGCGTCCATTAGAATTAAGTCAGGCGTCATTTTCTCCGCGATTGAGATTGCTTGAGCCCCACCCATCGCTACCAATGCAGTTAATCCAGCCTGCTCTAAAGCATGATGAATCATTCCCAGGGAGTCGGCAGAATCATCAACGACTAGGATGAGATCCTTACGCTGAATCGGGTTCATGGCAATTTCTCCAGCAAACGCATCACTTGGTGGAAGTCAAAACGATCTAAAGCACTTTCCAGCGCTGTCGCCAGTGAAGAACTAATCCTTCCATGATACTGGGCGTCGTTCAGAGTGTTACGTAGACCACTGATATGGCCGATTTCTACTAGCGACAAGAGTTCTTCACGCAATGCCGCGTCAATATGGGCTGGGACTGTCAATTGAGTCTGAGCAAAATTAGGTGAAGAGGGGGGGTGATGATGCCATTTCAGCTGTAGCTGCCGTGCTAGTGCATCAAGAAGCGCTCCCTGCTTGAAGGGTTTAATCAAGTAGTCGTTATGCAACCCTTCGCTAAGCGCTTCCATTTGGCTCTCGCGGGCATTGGCAGAGAGCATCACAATAGGCCCCTGAAATCCTTGCTGGCGGAGTAGGCGAGCGGTTTGCCACCCGTCAGTGTCCGGCATGGCGATATCCATCAAGATCAAGTCATATTGGGTATGGCGGGAGAGCTCCAAGCTAGTCACCCCATCGGGCGCTTCTATTATCGTAAATCCCAGTGGTGTGAGCATGTCACTGAGTAGACCCCGATGAGAGGGATCATCATCGACCACCAGCAGAGTACATCGCTCACCTTGATATCCTTGAACTACCTGATGGGGCGATCTTACAAGCTCTAAGGGCTCTATACTGGATAGCATTACCGAAAGCCGAAACTCACTGCCGATTCCATGTGTGCTAATTACTTGTAGATCCCCGCCCATGATATCGGTCAGTAGTTTAGTAATCGTTAGGCCCAGACCGGTACCGTGGGCAACTGGTACACCGGGTTTGCGCACACGTTCAAAGGGTTTGAAAATTCGTTGAATGTCTTCCTCTTCTATACCTACTCCAGTATCGCGAATAGTGAATTCTGCCACCTGATTGCGGTAGCGAAAGTTTAGCGATACTTTGCCATGGTTAGTGAATTTAATGGCATTGGAGAGCAAGTTAATCAGTATTTGACGTAGGCGTTTTTCGTCGGTAATGACCCACTCCGGGATGCGTCCTTGGCTAGTAAAAGTGAAGTCGATGCCTTTTTCCTGAGCCTGAAGTCGAAACATTGCGACGAGTTCATCAATCAACTCGCTGACTCGTACTTGGTTTCGATACAGCTCCAGGCGGCCAGCTTCAATTTTGGAAATTTCTAACAGTCCTTCGATTAAATCAGAAAGGTGTTCGGTACTGCGGCGAATGATGGCGACCGCTTTTCGGCGCTCAGGTGGAATGGTGTCATCATGCTCAAGGAGCTGGGCATAGCCGAAAGCAGCATTAAGCGGTGAGCGAAGCTCGTGGCTTAGGCTCGTCAGATAGCGGCTTTTAGCTTGGTTGGCCGCTTCAGCAAGTTCTTTGGCTTTTTGTAGTTCTCGGTCGGTTTCCTCATGGGCGTCGATCTCCTCTAGCAGCATGCGCGTTTGGCGATGCGACTCTTCATGCGCCACCACCCGACTCTCGCTGGCCAGCACAAAGAGCCAAGCTACCACGCCGCTGACAATAACGAGAATGGCTAATATTTTAGCTAAAGTAGTGGCCATTAACGCCTCCACATCAGGCGTAAGGTCTGGGAGCTGGTAGAAAACAAGTATCAAGAACCCGGCAATCACCAGGGTTACAAGCATCAATAGGCTGGCGAAATGGCCCATGCGGGAGTTGAAATGCTTAAGCATGTGATTAGGGAGAAGTACGCCTAACCAGTCCATTAACTGCTCTTGAAAGGTGGCGTGCTGCTTGCAAACATCATTGCAGCGAGCGTCCAGAGAACAGCAGAGCGAGCATATAGGTGCGTTATAAGCAGGGCAAAAGGCCATATCTTCGATATCGAAATGGTGCTCGCAGATGATACAACCGTGGCCCTGGAGAATCGATTTGGGTTCTGGAGTGCGGGCGATGTAATAGCGTCCTTTGGTTAGCCACGCGATAGCCGGAGCGCTAACAAACGCGGTCAGTAAGGCTAGAAAGGATGCGAGTGCTGCTGCCGTTTCACCCCAAAGCCCTCCTCTAGCGGCGAGCGCAACAGCCGTCGCCAGTAACATTGCACCGAAGCCGACAGGATTGATGTCATAGAGGTAAGCGCGCTTGAACTCGATATGGCGCGGACTGAGCCCCAACGGTTTGTTGATTACTAGATCTGCCACCAAAGCACCGATCCAGGCCATTGCGACCATTGCGTAGTTGGCCAAAATAACTTCAAAAGCGCGGTAAATGCCAATCTCCATGAGTACCAGCGCGATCATTACGTTGAAGAGTAGCCATACCACTCGACCTGGATGGCTATGGGTAAGGCGAGAGAAAAAATTGGACCAGGCGATGGAGCCGGCATACGCATTGGTGACGTTGATTTTCAGTTGTGAAAGCACAACAAAAATGCCCGCCAGCGCCATTAACATGGCAGGATGCGTGGTGACATGGCTGAACCCTACCAAGTACATATGCATAGGTTCCTGAGCAAGTTCGGCGGCCAAGCCGTGATGAATGGCGAGAACCGCCAGGAACGAGCCTGCCAATGCCTTGACGGCACCAATAATGATCCAGCCTGGGCCCCCGGCGAGCATTGCCGACCACCAACGCAAGCGTTTACCAGGCTGAGCTTCGGGTAGAAAGCGCAGGTAGTCGACCTGCTCCCCTATTTGGGCGACGAGAGAAAACATCACGGTTGTGGCTGCACCGAATAACAGCAAATTAAAACCTTGAGTCCCTATCATATGGTTGTCGAAATCGACCCAGCGCTCGAGAGAGTCGGGATCCTGTAATAAAATAAAAATAAAGGGTAACAGCTGAAGGAATATCCATAGGGGCTGAGTCCACACTTGGAAACGACTAATGTAGGTAAAGCCGTGAGTCACAATAGGTATTACCACCAGAGAACTGATGATGTACCCAAAGGTAAGAGGAACGTTAAATAACACTTCCAAAGCCATCGCCATAATAGCGGCTTCTAAAGCAAAGAAGATAAAAGTGAATGTGGCGTAGATGAGGGATGTCAACGTCGAGCCCAGGTATCCAAATCCTGCGCCGCGAGTCAGGAGATCGATATCCACTCCGTAGCGCGCCGCATAATAGCTGATAGGTATGCCGAGCAGAAAAATAACAAACGTGACCACTGCGATGGCGGCAATAGCATTAGTAATGCCGTAGTTGAGAGTAATGACGCCCCCAATCGCTTCCAGAGCCAAAAATGAGATTGTTCCTAAAGCCGTCAGGGCAACACGTTTGGCACTCCAGCGCCGTGCGGATTTGGCTGTAAAGCGTAGCGCAAAATCTTCTAATGTTTGATTAGCTACCCATTTATTGTAGTTGCGCCTAACCGGAAATATACGCTGTTTTGTGCTTGTCATAGCGGGCCTTGTATCGGCCAATGGATATCGGCCAGCAGGGTTGGATGACCTCTTAACGCTCAATGCTGAGAAGAATTATGCAACGTCCATGCCCGAGGCGTATTAGTGATCTTAAACGGTAGGTAAGAGGGTAGGTATGGGGTAAATGACGTAGTGGTCTGGTGCATTCCGCGCATGGTTGGCTTACCTAGGTCTCCCCATACTCAATAGCGAGGGATCAGCAAGATTCCGCGGTTTTCCGCTGACTTGCGTTCCGCTGATTAGTTTTCGCTGACTTGGGGACTCACCATCATGACGACGACACATACCACGCTGTCGCATTTGCGGCGTTTTTTATTGACCGGAATTGTGGCACTGCCTATCGCGCTGAGCATTTCGTCGCACGCTTTAAGTGCACCACCCACCGAAGAGGTCAATACCACAGGACTTGCCGTGACTGACGATACGGTACAGGTAGGTATTTTGCATTCATTGACAGGCACGATGGCCATCAGTGAGACAGGTTCGGTCGAAGCCGAACAGTTGGCGATTGAGCAAATCAATGCACAGGGTGGAGTGCTTGGTCGTCAAATTGAGCCGATTATTGAAGACGGTGCGAGTGATTGGCCAACCTTCGCAGACCGAACACGTAAGTTGCTAACTCAGGATAATGTTCCGGCCATCTTCGGTGCCTGGACATCGGCCTCGCGCAAGGCAATGCTACCTGTGCTAGAGCGTGAGAACGGCCTGCTTTACTACCCAACTTTCTATGAAGGACTCGAAGAGTCTCCAAATGTCATTTATACCGGCCAGGAAGCCACCCAGCAGATATTGGCGGGAATTAACTGGGCTTGGAATGAACAGGGCGCGCGTACCTTCTACCTAATCGGTTCGGATTACATCTGGCCGCGTACCTCAATGAAGATTGCCCGCATCCATATTGAAGAAGTGCTTGGCGGTGAAGTGTTGGGCGAGGATTACGCCCCGTTGGGACACACTTCCTTTGGCTCCAACATCAACCGTATTCGCCTTCGCAAACCTGATGTCATTTTTGCGGCGGTAGTCGGCGGAAGTAACGTTGCTTGGTTTCGCCAGCTTAATGCCGCAGGGATTAATGCCGACAATCAAACGTTGTTGACTATTTCGGTCACTGAGGATGAGGTTCTCGGTATTGGTGGTGAGAACGTCGAAGGCTTTTACTCCTCCATGAAATATTTTCAGAGCCTAGATAACGAAAATAACGCTGCATTCGTGGAAGCGTTCAAGGAGCGCTGGGGTGAAGACAGCGTTATTGGAGACGTTTCACAAGCCGCCTATCTCGGGCCATGGTTATGGAAGGCAGGTGTCGAGAAAGCGGGCAGTTTTGACGTAGACGCGGTTTCTGCTGCCATGGCCGATATCGAGTTGACGACAGCGCCGGAAGGTTACGTCCAAGTGCATCCTAACCGCCACTTATGGAGCAAAACACGCATAGGTCGCTGGAACGAAGATGGTCAAGCTACCGTTGTGTGGGAGTCTGATCTCGTCGAACCCAACCCTTTCCCAGAAGGTTATCAATAAGCTTCGATTCACATCACGGCGGTGCAAGCCGCTGTGATGTTGTTGCCAAATATTGATTTTTGTTACAGGGGGAGGCCGCCATGAGTGGATTTAGTACCCAAGAGCTACTAGCAATTTTTGCCATGCAAGGCTTTGCTGGCGTGAGTTTTTTTAGTGTTTTGCTACTGATGGCCTTAGGTCTGGCTATCATCTATGGCCAGATGCGCGTTATCAACATGGCACATGGTGAATTTATGGTGATAGGCGCCTACGCCACTTACCTCTGCTCTATCACTCTAGGTGCCTTGCCTGGGATGACTGACTACTATCTTTTCTTCGCCATCCCTATCGCATTTGGTAGCGCTTTCCTAGTCGGCTATGTCGTCGAGATAGCGCTCATAAGGCATCTTTATCACCGCCCTCTGGATACTTTGCTAGCGACCTGGGGCTTGGCCTTGATCATGCAGCAAGGATTTCGATCAGCCTTCGGTGCCCGCGAGGTGAGCGTGTTGGTGCCGGACTGGTTACGTGGCTCCTACCGCCCCACCATGATGATTGATATTCCGCTTAACGGTATCGCCATCTTGGTGCTTACCCTGCTGGTGACATTAGGTGTGTGGTGGTTCCTGTATCGCTCGCGCTGGGGACTGCGCGTGCGCTGTACTACCGCCAATCGCGATATGAGCGGCGCGGTGGGCATTAACACGAAACGGGTTGATCGCGTCACCTTTGCGCTGGGCTGTGGCATTGCCGGTATTGCTGGCGCGGCCTTTACCACCATTTCCTCCACCGGCCCCACCAGTGGTTCGCTGTATATCGTTGATACCTTTCTCGTGGTGGTATTTGGCGGAGCGGGCAGTCTAGTGGGCACTATCGCGTCTGCCTTCTCCATCGCTCAAGCCCAGTCACTTATGGAATTCTTCCTGGGTTCCTCTATGGCCAAGGTACTCACGCTGCTGACGGTGATTGGCATCTTACTGCTGCGCCCCGAAGGGCTTGTGGCTAGCAAGGTTCGCCGCTAAGGAGTCCTATCTAATGAACAGACTTTTCAGTTTTTTTCAGGATCGTCATGCTGGCTTAGGCAGCATTTTGCTGCTGGCAATCGTCCTGATGGTTGTTATGCCGCTTGTGTTTGATATTTACCGCCTTAATTTGGCAGGGCGTTATTTGACCTATGCTTTTGTGGCGCTAGGCCTGGTGCTGTGTTGGGGGTATGGCGGAATTCTCAGTCTTGGGCAGGGCATTTTCTTTGGCATCGGTGGCTATGCCATGGCGATGTTTTTGAAGATTGAAGCCTCAGACCCAGAAAGCACCAGCATCCAGACCACGCCGGGCATACCCGACTTTATGGACTGGAACCGTATCACAGAATTGCCGTGGTTCTGGGTTCCCTTCAATAGCCTAACGTTCACCATCATCGCGGTGCTGGTGCTGCCTGCGGCTTTTGCCTTTTTGATTGGCTTTGCCATGTTCAAGCGGCGTGTTAGTGGCGTTTATTTTGCGATTATCACCCAGGCCCTAGCGGTGGTGCTGACAATCCTGATTATCGGCCAGCAGGGCTATACCGGTGGCATTAATGGCATCACCGATCTGCGTACCTTGATGGGGTGGGATATTCGCGATGATAGCGCCCGCTATCTGCTGTATTACCTTAACGCCGTTTTGTTAATCGGGTGCTTGCTGATTGGTCGTTGGGTACTGAACTGCAAATATGGTCGCATTCTGACCGCTTTGCGCGATAAAGAGGAGCGCGTGCGCTTTTCCGGTTACGACGTGGCCAACTTTAAGGTGTTCATCTTTTGCCTGGCGGCGTTCATTTCCGGCATCGGTGGCGCGATGTTCACACTCCAGGTTGGCTTTATGTCACCTTCCTTCATCGGCATCGTGCCCTCCATCGAGTTTGTGATTTTTGCCGCAGTGGGCGGGCGATTGTCACTGGTGGGTGGCGTCTATGGGGCGCTATTGGTCAGCTTTGCTAAAACCATGTTTGCCGAAGCCTACCCGCAACTATGGCAGTTCTTGATAGGTGCCGTTTTTATCTTGGTCGTGCTGGTGCTGCCCTACGGATTGGCCAGCATTTATGGCCGCTTTGGTCACCGTATGCGCACCCCTTTTGAACGCTGGCTCGGCGATAGAAAGGCTCGTTCATCTGCTTCAAGTGGTGGTTTTCAAGAGCCGTTGCAGGAGAAAAGGCCATGAGCTCGAACACTAATTTTCTACTCTCTATTGAAAACTTAACAGTCTCTTTTGATGGTTTCAAAGCCATTGAAGGTCTGAACTTATACATGGATGAGAGTGAGTTACGAGTCATTATCGGGCCGAACGGTGCAGGTAAGACCACGCTGCTGGATATGATTTGCGGAAAAACCCGTGCTAGTGAAGGGTCGATCAAGTTCAGGGGCAAAGAGCTTACCCGTATGCGGGAGCATCGTATTGTCTGGGAGGGTGTAGGACGCAAGTTTCAGACGCCTTCTATTTACGAGGAGCTGAGTGTGTTTGACAACCTTGAAGCTTCCTATCCTAGGGGACGAAGTGTCTTCGGCGCCTTGGCGTTCAAGCGTGACGAGGAAGTGCTCCGCCGCATTAATGAAGTGGCCAAGGAGATCCAGCTGGAAACGCGGCTTGATGAATCGGCTGGCTTGCTCAGCCATGGCCAAAAGCAGTGGCTGGAGATCGGCATGCTGCTAATTCAAGATCCAGAGCTATTGATGCTAGATGAGCCAGTAGCAGGGATGAGCGTAAGTGAACGCGAAGAAACGGCGCATCTGTTACGAAAAATTGCAAAAGGACGGTCAGTGATCGTCATTGAGCACGATATGGAATTCGTTGCCTCTCTGGGCGGCAAGGTAACGGTGCTTCATCAAGGCAAAATCCTAGCAGAGGGCGACATGCAGACACTTAAGCAGGATCAGCGCGTCATTGATGTTTATTTAGGCCATTAAAGGAGAGCACCATCATGCTTGAAGTCAATGGTTTACATGTTAGCTATGGTCAAAGTGAAGTTATCCACGGCGTCAGTTTCGACATGAATCAAGACGAAACCTTGGCCATCATGGGTCGCAATGGTATGGGCAAGACCACCCTATTCAAGGCTTTGATCGGGGTGCTGCCAAGCGGGGCGGGAAGTATTCGTTTGGATGGCAAAGAACTGAGTGGCCTGCCCGCCCACAAACGCGTTGCCGCTGGCTTGGCCTATGTTCCCCAGGGACGAATGATTTTCCCCAACCTCACGGTGATGGAAAACATTGAATCTGGTCTTGAGACAGCGAGAACCCGCAAAGTGCCGCGGGAAATTTTTGACCTGTTCCCGGTATTGTTGGATATGCGCAACCGTAAAGGTGGCAACCTTTCTGGCGGCCAGCAACAGCAGCTCGCCATTGCTCGGGCGCTTGTCACTGAGCCCAAAGTATTGCTGCTTGACGAGCCTACGGAAGGTATTCAGCCATCAATCATTAAGGAGATTGCTCGGACACTTAATGACATTCGTGAGATGAAAAAAATCGCCATTCTCGTTTCCGAACAAGTACTCAGCTTTACCATGGAGATCGCTGACCGACTTACCGTCATTGAGCGGGGAGAGTTTATTCATGAAGAGAGTCGAGCCACTGCCGATCAAGCCAAGATCGCCAGCTATCTGGCTGTTTGACCTGTCTGTTTTCTAATCAAGCCATTGTTTTATTAATCAATGCTCAACAAGCCCAGGAGTGAATCTTATGCGTCATGGAGATATTTCCAGCAGTGCCGATACCGTCGGTGTGGCCGTAGTCAATTACAAAATGCCGCGCCTACATACTCGTGAAGAGGTGTTAGACAACGCACGCAATATCGCTGAAATGATCAAAGGTATGAAAGTTGGATTGCCCGGAATGGATCTTGTGATCTTTCCCGAATACAGCACCATGGGGATCATGTATGACAACGATGAAATGATGGCCACCGCCGCGACTATTCCCGGCGATGAAACGGCGATTTTTTCAGCCGCCTGCCGGGAAGCAAATACCTGGGGCGTGTTTTCGCTCACCGGGGAACGGCATGAAGATCATCCCCATAAGGCGCCCTACAACACGCTGATATTGATTGATAATCAGGGCGAGATCGTACAGCGGTACCGCAAGTGCATCCCCTGGTGCCCCATCGAAGGGTGGTATCCCGGAGATACCACCTACGTCACCGAAGGCCCGAAGGGCATGAAGCTTAGCCTCATCATCTGTGATGACGGTAACTACCCGGAAATCTGGCGCGATTGCGCTATGAAGGGAGCCGAGCTGATCGTGCGTTGCCAAGGCTATATGTACCCAGCCAAAGAGCAACAGGTGTTGATGTCTAAGTCGATGGCCTGGGCCAACAACTGCTATGTGGCGGTGGCGAATGCCAGCGGCTTTGACGGAGTTTATTCCTACTTTGGCCATTCGGCGATCATCGGCTTCGATGGTCGCACGCTAGGCGAGTGTGGCGAGGAGGACATGGGAATCCAGTTTGCCCAGCTTTCGATCAGTCAGATTCGCGATGCCCGCGCTAATGACCAGTCGCAAAACCATCTGTTCAAGCTCTTACACCGGGGCTACTCAGGTGTTCATGCCTCGGGTGACGGTGATAAGGGTATCGCCGATTGTCCTTTTGATTTCTATCGTACCTGGGTCATGGATGCCAAGAAGGCGCAAGAAAACGTTGAGGCGCTAACGCGCAAAACTGTGGGTGTCGCCGAATGCCCGGTGGGTGAATTACCCGTCGAAGGTAAGGAGCGTGGCGCAGGCAGATAAGGAATTAGACATATGCCCTTCATTAATGATCGCTTAGAGGAGAGTCGCGAGATCGCTGATCTAGAGCGGGAGCCAAAGGCCAACGGAAGGCCTTTACGCTTCCGGTTTGACCCTGCACAGGTAATGCAGCGATTGCGCGAACGTATTGTTGGTCAGGAACACGTACTTGATGCCATGGAAGCGATGTTGTACGTGGTCAAGGCTGACATCGGTGCCGAGGAACGCCCATTAGCCGTTAATCTTTTCCTTGGCCCCACTGGGGTGGGCAAGACCGAGACGGTACGCCTGCTGGCTGAGGCTATTGCTGGCCGCGCAGATGCGCTGTGCCGTATCGATATGAACACGCTTGCTCAAGAGCACTATGCGGCGGCATTGACGGGCGCTCCGCCGGGTTATGTGGGGAGTAAAGAGGGGCACACGCTATTTGATATCGATGCCATTCAAGGCAGCTACAGTAAACCCGGTATCGTGCTATTCGATGAGTTGGAAAAGGCCTCGAAGGAAGTGGTACGTAGCCTGCTTAACGTAATGGACAGTGGCCAGTTAGTACTGTCGGGCGGTACACGTAAGATTGATTTTCGTAACACGCTTATTTTTATGACTAGCAATATCGGTGCTACTGACGTGGTGGCCTATCGCAGCCGTTTTGAGCAGGGTTGGCGTCGTTGGTTAGGGGTGAAGCCAAACAAAGAAACCCGCGTGCAAGAACAGGCGCTGCAGCGTCATTTCGACCCTGAGTTTCTCAATCGTATAGATCGTATTTTGCCTTTCGAGAAGCTGAACGAACGATGGTGGTCGTCCTTGTTGGATATCGAACTCGCGAAACTCGATAAACGCCTCGCTAAACAGCAAATCTCACTGCAACTAACCGACGATGCACGAAACTGGTTGTGCGAGAAACGCGACCCAAAATTTGGCGCTCGCGATTTAGCACGAAGGCTGCGCGTGACGCTAGAGCCAGTGCTGGCCAGCGCTCTGCTGAAACATCCGGATAAGCAATTATTCCAAGTCAGCATCAACGAAAGCCATTCGCTTAGCGTTCTGCCCATCACCGCTCCATAGCTTTTATACGTCATATAACGTAGTAGCCGTGGTGCATTAGCTTATGGCTGCCTGAGTAACGATTTTACATAGTGGTACAGGGAAAACGGGTTTCTCTATAACCATTATTCGACGTTACGTGCAAGAGGTATGTGTCATGGCTGAAACAATCATTAAAGTTGACCTTAATCAGTCGCCTTACGAGAACGAGCAGATTCACAATCGATGGCATCCAGATATCCCCATGGCCAGCATGGTGAAGCCTGGTGACGACTTTATTATTGAGTGTCATGACTGGACTGGAGGACAAATCCATAACAATGATAGCGCCGACGATGTGCGTGATGTGGATTTAACTCAGGTGCATTTTTTATCAGGTCCAGTCGGTATTGAAGGCGCAGAGCCTGGCGATCTGCTGGTGGTCGATATTCTCGATATTGGTACCTTTGAAGAGAGCCAATGGGGATTCAATGGCTTCTTTTCCAAACAAAATGGTGGTGGTTTTTTAACCGAGCACTTCCCTGAGGCACAAAAGTCGATTTGGGATTTCAATGGTATGTTTACTAAATCCCGCCATATTCCCGGTGTAGAGTTTGCAGGCCTGATTCATCCAGGTTTGATTGGTTGTTTGCCTTCAAAGGAGATGTTGGATGAATGGAATAAGCGAGAAAAAGAACTCTATGATACGGATCCTGATCGTATACCACAGTTAGCGGCACTGCCTTTTGCAGATACGGCTCATATGGGAAAGTTATCGGGTACAGCCAAGCAGCAAGCGGCTGCTGAAGGTGCTCGAACAGTACCACCTCGTGAACATGGTGGTAACTGCGATATTAAAGATTTATCACGGGGATCAACCATTTATTTTCCCGTTTATGTCAAAGATGGCGGCCTATCGGTAGGCGATTTACATTTCAGCCAAGGTGATGGGGAGATCACTTTTTGCGGCGCCATTGAGATGGCCGGTTGGATTCACTTACGGGTTAACCTGATTAAAGGCGGCATGGAGAAGTACGCCATCAAAAACCCTATTTTCAAACCGAGTCCTATCACGCCTAAATACGATGATTATCTGATTTTTGAAGGGGTATCGGTAGACGAGCAGGGCAAGCAGCACTATTTGGATGTGCATGTGGCTTATCGTCAGGCCGTTCTCAATGCCATCGAATATCTCAAAAAGTTTGGGTATACCGGTGCCCAAGCCTACTCGTTGCTAGGGTGCGCGCCAGTGCAAGGGCATATTAGCGGCGTCGTGGATATTCCTAATGCTTGCGCAACGCTTTGGCTGCCAACGGATATTTTTGATATTGATGTGAAACCGAATGCCAATGGGCCCGGTGCCCAAGTCGCTCAGGGGGCTGACTTACCACTCTCAAAAGATAAATAGAGACTTCCAAGCGTTGATAGCATTGAGATAGGCGGCGACGTCTTAACATCGCTGCCTGTTTGAAACAGAAACTATTAAGGAGAAAGTGGTATGCCTCTTTATGATTATAAGTGTGCTTCCCATGGCTTATTCCATGAGCTTGTTCCCCTACGAGAGTCGGGTGATTCTCACGCTTGCCCAACGTGCGGAACGCTATCCCCTAGAGTACTGATGGTTGCCCCTCAGCTGTTAATGATGGACGCCACAAAACGTAATGCTTTTGCTCGTAATGAAAAAGCCGCACACGAGCCTAGGCATGGGAATCAGCATAGTGAGCATGAGAGCGGATGCTGTCATCGAGAACGTCATAAACCCCAGGTATTTTATACGGCGGAAGGTAATAAGATGTTCCCCTCAGCACGCCCATGGATGATTAGCCATTAAGTCCTGAGTTACTCCGACTGCGCCACTCACCCAGGCCAGCGATGTGGATATTGAGCGTAAGGGGTAACTAACAACAAACTAGCAACGCGTGATGCTTAATCGGACTCGGAAACTTGCTTTTTTTTAACCTTTTTTGCCCGGCAACTGAGCTATGTTGATACATAGCAGGATGCTAACCCAGGGGTATAAAGGTTAAGGAGAAGCGACGATGAAAGCACTTTGCTGGCATGGTAAAAACGACGTTCGCTATGACACGGTACCGGATCCAGAAATTGAGCACCCACGCGACGCTATCATTAATGTAAGTAGCTGTGCTATTTGCGGCTCTGATCTCCACCTTTACGATCACTTCATACCGTCTATGGAGTCGGGAGACGTGCTTGGCCATGAGTTTATGGGCGAAGTGATGGAGGTAGGCAGCGAAGTAAAGAATTTAAAGGTAGGTGATCGTGTCGTAATTCCCTTCACTATCTTTTGTGGTGAATGTGAGCAGTGCCAGCGTGGCAATTATTCAGTCTGTGAGCGCTCTAATCGCAATAAGGCATTGGCCGATAAGGCGTTTGGTCATGGTGGCGCGGGTTTATTTGGCTATTCCCATCTCACTGGCGGGTATGCAGGCGGCCAAGCTGAATTTGTCCGGGTGCCATTTGCCGATACCACCCATATTAAAGTGCCCAGTACGCTCACTGACGAACAAGTACTCTTCCTAGGTGACATTTTCCCTACCGGTTGGCAGGCGGCGGTACAGTGTGACATTCAGCCTACCGATACAGTGGTTATTTGGGGCGCTGGGCCGGTAGGCCAGTTTTGTGTTCGCAGCGCTGTGCTGCTGGGCGCAAAGCAAGTGGTGGTGATCGATAATGTCCCCGAGCGGCTCGCCATGGCAGAAGCGGGCGGCGCTATCACCATTAATTTTGATAAAGAGAGCGTGCTGAGCCGCCTGCAAGACCTGACCAACGGTAAGGGGCCAGAAAAGTGTATTGATGCGGTGGGCCTGGAGGCACACGCTACCCGTTCGCTGGACTCCATGTACGATCGCGTTAAACAAGCCATGTTGTTGGAATCCGACCGAGCCCACGTATTACGCGAAATGATCTACGTCTGTCGCCCTGCGGGAGTGCTCTCTATTCCCGGCGTCTATGGGGGCTTGGTGGATAAACTCCCTATTGGTGCGTTAATGAATAAAGGGCTGACGGTGCGTACCGGCCAGACACACGTTAATCGCTGGACCGATGATCTGCTGCGGCGTATTGAAGAGGGCCAAATTGACCCCTCATTTGTTATTACTCACTCCGTTGGCCTAGAGCAAGGGCCCGAAATGTATAAGACCTTCCGCGATAAACAGGATGGTTGCGTCAAGGTAATTCTTCAGCCTTGAATACACCGACATGGAGGTAGGTATGCATAAGCACACAGACATGACCCAGTCGCAAAGCTCAGCGGATAAACTGGCGCGAGGGCTCGGTTGGTTAAGCCTGGGTGTCGGGCTTTATCAACTGCTAGCACCAGGCAGGATTACCCGTGAGCTCGGCATGCAAGGCAGCGAAAACAGCCTGCGTGCCTGTGGGGTAAGAGGCGTAATGAGTGGTATCGGCGCGCTTTCAGATAATCCTACCCCAGCAATATGGAGCCGCGTTGGCGGCGATGTGTTAGATCTTGCGGCCCTCTCCTTTGCGCTAAAGGATGAGCATAATCCCAAGAAGCAGAACGTTTACCTGGCGCTAACCGCGGTGGGCATTCTTACTGCCCTTGATTATGCCTGTGCCAAGGCTTTGAGCCAGCGCCATGCCTATCAAGGAGGCGCTACCCCTGATTACAGCTATCGAAGTGGCTTCCCCCAAGGGTTAGCAAGTGCGCGCGGTGCTGCGCTAGGCTTTCAAGTGCCCGCCGATATGAAGGATGTTTTACCCTCGCCAACGCTTTAAAAAGATTCCCATTGCGTGCATTGGTAGAATTTCTTCTCCAATCAATACCGAGCCTGGCTTTATTTTTCGGGCTCGGCTTTAGTTGCTTTATTTCTATTTGCTTAAACGAAGGAACAAACTGCCGCTAGCACTCTCTTTATTGTCAGCTACTCGCTATTTTTTACATGACTGATATAAGTTAATAAGGGCGTTTAGAGGTGTCACGTTTGAAAAATACCGATATCGACGACTCGCTGGGCGAATTCAGCGTTATTGAAGAGTGGCTGCACAGCATTACCCACGGGATTGGTGCTGCGCTTAGTTTGGTAGGCATGGTGGTCTTGCTCGTAGTGGCGAGCTTAGCGGCGCACGTCGACCCATGGAAGGTGGTTAGCCTTAGCCTGTACGGCACTACGCTGGTACTGCTGTATACCGCTTCGACCCTTTATCACGGCATTCCGCATCGGCGTTGGAAGCTGCGTTTTCAAATACTTGACCACTGCGCGATTTATCTCCTCATCGCGGGTACTTACACGCCTTTTTTATTGGTGAACATGCGCGGCCCCACCGGGTGGATACTATTTACTGCTGTATGGTCGCTCGCGTTGGCGGGCATTGTCTGCAAACTATGTTGGCCGCATCGCTTTGCGGTATTGCGCGTCACGATTTATTTGCTGATGGGTTGGATGATATTACTCGCCGCAGAAGAAATGGCGGCCAATTTGTCATCAACCGGCATCACCCTACTGGCCGCGGGCGGCATCACCTACACGCTCGGGGTTATCTTCTACGCCGTGCGTGCCATCCCCTATAACCACGCTATTTGGCATCTATTTGTAATAGGTGGAAGCGTCTGCCACTACTTTGCTATTTATAGCGCGGTTCTCCCCGTTACGTCTGCTTAACCCTCAGCGGCGGCTTTCTCACGCGCGACGGCTTTAGCCATGGCGGGACGCTTGATATGCCGCTCGCGGTAAGCTAGTAGCGGCTCGGGCAGGCGATGCTTCATGCTGGCCGCCCAGGAAAGGGTATGAGTCAGAAACAGATCCGCCAGAGTAAAGGTGTTACCTACCAGATATTCCTGACCGTTATAACGGCGCGCCAGGGCACTTATTGCACGCTGAAATTCCCAGGCACAAACTGGCAAAATAGCAGGAACGCGCTTATCAGCGGGCAAGGCAAACTTATGCTTGGCCTGATTCCACAGCGGCTGCTCAATTTCCGTCACGATAAAGCTGAGCCATTGATCAACTTGGGCACGGGCCGCGGGGTCGCTGGGCAGCAGTGTGCCATCGCCATAGGTCTCGGCCAGATAGCGGCAAATGGGCGCCGACTCAAATAGATGTACATCGCCATCTTCAATGACGGGTACCTTTCCGTCCGGGTGACGTGCCAAATGCTCGGCCGTTTGGCCCTCGCCTTTATCCAAGGCCACGTGCTGGCACTGGTACTCAAGGCCAAGCTCTTCAAGTACCCAAGCCACTCTTAACGAGCGCGACTGGGGGAAACTATACAGCGTGATCATGGCGTGCTCCTGACGAAAACAGTCGATGCTTGAATCTAGCGGGCGCTAGCGAACCTGTCGATTATCTTGTTGTTAAGGCTGCCTTTAGGCGCTGCCCCTCGCCGTACGTATACGCTCGTAGGCATTGCCGATTTCGCTGGTGCGCGCTTGGGCAATGTCGCGCATGCTCTCGGGCAGGCCTTTACCCGCCAATTTGTCGGGGTGGTTTTGGCTCATTAGACGACGGTAAGCCTTCTTGATCTCAGCATCGCTTGCATCGTCCGAAACCCCCAGTACGCGATAAGCATCTTTTAGCGCTTCTTCGCTGGCGCCTTGGGAGTTAGCAGCAGCGCCGTGGAGCATCGCTTCGATCTGCTGTAGTTCGGTATCGCTGCAACCCACGCCACGGGCAACGCGCAGGATCATCTCTTGTTCAGCCGGATGGAGCACGCCGTCAGCGGCGATAGCGGAGAGCTGAACCTGGATAAATACTTGGCGCAGCACCGGTTGACGCTGGGTGAGGCGGTTAACATTGGCCAATTCGGCGTCTAAGTTGAAGTCATCGGCGCGGCCACGCTCAAAGGCGGCGCGGGCCTTGGCGCGTTGTTCACCCTGCAGATGCATCTGATCAAACAGTTTCTCGGCTACATCCAGCTCGCCATCGGTTACTTTGCCATCGGCTTGGCACAGGCAGCCCATGACCGAGAAGATCGATTCAAGAAAACCTTCCTGAATACGCATTCGGGCGATATTCAAGCGACGACTGATGCGTCGCCCCAACCACCAGCCCAAGCCGCCGCCAATCAGAAGCCCCACCGGGCCACCAAACGCAAGACCGATCAGGCCGAAAATAACAATAAGCAGTAGCATATAAATCTCAAAAGTAGTTTAAAGGTAATGCCGGATGGCAACCGAATAGCAATAAGTTTTAGGGCAGCCGGACGCGAATAGCGCGCTCGATGCCTTCAATATCCAACTGGCAGTCGGCAAGTAGCTGCGCTGGCGTGCCGTGCTCGACAAAGGCATCCGGCAGGCCGAGATTGAGCACTTCCACCTGCACGCCTTCGGCGAGGAGCAATTCATTGACAGCGCTGCCTGCGCCACCCGCAATTACGTTCTCTTCCAGTGTTACCAGCAGTTCATGCTCGTCGGCGGCGTGTAGCACCGCATCCCGATCGAGTGGCTTGATGCTGCGCATATTGATATGGGTGGCATTGAGCCGTTCGGCGACGTCGGCGGCAGCGCTATTCATGCTGCCAAACGCCAACAGCGCAATGCGAACGCCGTCGCTTGAGGTGCTTCGGCGTACCTCGGCTTTGCCAATCGTTAGCGGCTCAAGGTGGGCGGGAATCTCCACGCCGGGGCCAGTGCCGCGTGGGTAGCGCACCGCCGCGGGGCCAGGATGATGATAGGCAGCACTGAGCATGGCGCGGCATTCAGCTTCATCCGCTGGGGCCATAATCACCATGCCGGGCACGCAGCGCAGGAATGAGAGATCCATGCTGCCGTGGTGCGTGGGCCCGTCTTCGCCCACTAAGCCTGCACGGTCAATGGCAAAGGTGACATCCAGATTCTGCACCGCCACATCATGAATCAACTGATCATAGCCGCGCTGTAGAAAGGTAGAGTAAATTGCCACCACTGGTTTCATGCCTTCGCAGGCCATACCTGCCGCGAGCGTCACGGCGTGCTGCTCTGCAATCGCGACATCGAAATAGCGTTGTGGGTACTCTTTAGAGAAGCGAATCAGGTCGGAGCCCTCGCGCATCGCGGGGGTAATGCCCATCAAGCGCGAATCGGCGGCGGCCATATCGCAAAGCCAGTCGCCGAACACATTGCAGTATTTTTTCTTGGCTGCGGCTTGTTTAATAATGGGTTTTTTGGCGGCGCCGTTACTGTCAGCGGTGCTGGGCTTTTCCAGCTTGGTAATGGCGTGATAGCCAATCTGGTCGGCCTCGGCAGGCAAGAAACCTTTACCTTTTACCGTTTTGATATGCAGGAACTGCGGGCCGTCGAGGTCGCGCAGGTTTTCAAGCGTATCGGTTAGCGCGTTGAGGTCGTGACCATCAATGGGGCCAACATAGTTAAACCCCATCTCCTCAAACAGCGTGGCGGGGCTGACCATGCCTTTCATGTGCTCTTCGGTGCGCCGGGCAAGCTCAAGCGCGCCGGGCAGGTGAGAAAGCACTTTTTTGCCCTCTTCGCGTATTTTGAGATAGGGCTTGCTGGAGAGCACGCGGGCAAGATAGGTCGCCATGCCGCCGACGTTTTCGGAAATCGACATTTCGTTGTCGTTAAGCACCACCAGCAGGTTGGCGTCTACGTGGCCTGCGTGGGCCAGGGCTTCAAAGGCCATGCCGGCGGTTAGCGCGCCGTCGCCAATGATTGCACACACGTGCCGCTTATTTCCCTGTGCCTTGGCCGCCAGCGCCATACCCAACGCCGCCGAAATCGACGTGCTGGAGTGGCCGACACCAAAGGTGTCGTACTCGGACTCGGCGCGGCGCGGAAACGCTGCTAAACCACCGTGCTGACGAATACTCAGCATCGTCTCACGACGACCGGTCAGGATCTTATGCGGATAAGCCTGGTGGCCAACGTCCCAGACTAAACGATCATGGGGCGTATGGAAGGCGTGGTGTAAGGCAACGCTTAACTCGACCACGCCGAGCCCGGCGCCAAAGTGGCCACCCGACACGCCCACGCTATATAACAGGTAAGCACGCAGCTCATCAGCCAGTTGGGCGAGCTGTTGGTCATTCATGGCCCGCAGGGCAGCGGGGTGATCAAAGGAGTCGAGCAGCGGCGTCACGGGGCGCTCACGGGGAATCTCGTCGAACAGCTTCATGGGCATGTTTTCATAGGCATGTTTTCATGGGTATTGTATTCAAGAGCATCATATTCAAAGACATCGTATTCAAGGACATCGTTTAGTAGTCACGCTCAATCATATAGTGGGCTAAGTCAGCCAGCGGTGCAGCACGTTCGCCCAGAGGGGCGAGCGCGGCGATAGCCTCGTCAATCAGGCTGTGCGCTTTACGTTGAGCGCCCTCTAATCCCAGCAGACTGGGGTAGGTGGGCTTGGCTCGGGCGGCATCGGCGCCTGACGTTTTGCCTAGGGTCACGGTGTCGCCGGTTACGTCCAGAATGTCATCGTGAATCTGAAAGGCTAGACCAATGGCGCGCGCGTAGCGAATAAGCGCGGTTAAACGGGGGTCATCGTCTGCAACGGCTACTAAGCCGCCGAGGCGCACAGCGGCAACAATCAGCGCGCCGGTTTTATGGGCGTGCATGTGGGCGAGGGCATCGACATCCGGGTGGCCACCAACGGCGTCTAAATCCAGCGCCTGACCCGCCACCATGCCGTCGCGGCCAGCGGCTGAGGCAAGCGTATGGACTAAACTGCCCAGTCGAGGATGCGCGGTACTGGCCAGCACTTCAAACGCCAGTGCCTGCAGGGCGTCGCCAGCCAGAATCGCGCTCGCTTCATCAAAGGCTTTATGCACGGTGGGCTGGCCGCGGCGCAGGTCGTCGTCATCCATCGCGGGTAAATCATCGTGGATCAGCGAGTAGGCATGGATTAACTCAATCGCCGCGGCGGGAGCATCCAACGCCTCGTCGTCTGCCCCAAGTGCATAACCGGCCATGTACACCAGCAGGGGGCGCAGGCGCTTGCCTCCCGCTAGCAAGCCGTGGCGCATGGCCGCCTCAAGCCGTGGCGCTACCGCCGGGCGGCTATCAAATAGTGCCGCCAGGGTGGCGTCTACGCGGCTATTGCTGCGGTGGCGCAGGGTGGCAAGCTGGCTCGGCTGGGTGGCTACCATGGGGGCGTCTCCTTGCTCTCTTCGTCGGCCGCATCCTTGGGGTCGTCGGGGCCAGCAAAAGGCGCCACATTCAAGCGGCCTTCGCTGTCTTCACTCAGTGCACGCACCTTAAGTTCGGCGCTATCCAGCCGCTGCTGGGCATCGCGGGTTAGCCGCACGCCCTGTTCAAACGCGGTCAGCGCATCCTCCAATGAGAGCTCGCCTGACTCAAGACGTTCAACGATGGTTTCGAGTTGCTCAACCGTCGTGGCAAAATCCTGCGGAGGTGATGTGGTGTCGCTCATTGGGGTATGCCTGCCAACCGGTATGTTTTTTAAAATAAGCTGAAATAGGCCCACAGTATACACCGACGCCAGGGGGTGACGTCTGCCTTTCCACCGACGCTTATGGTAACGACTTGCGGTTCATTCATTGTCAGTACGCACACTTTTCATCATCTTGACCCGGCGTGAATGGGGCGGTCTGTGCTACGATATGCGCCTCCCGTGAACCGATACACGGCGCATGCCGCCGACCATAGAGGTTGATTCAGCCATGGCCAAAACGTCCCTGGACAAGAGCAAGATCAAGATCCTGCTACTCGAGGGCGTCCACCAAAGTGCGGTGGACAATTTTCACAACGCAGGTTATGAAAATATCGAGCATCTGCCCACATCGCTTGATGAAGAAGCGCTGATCGAAAAGATTCGCGACGTTCACTTCATCGGCATCCGTTCCCGCACACAGCTGACTGAGCGTGTGTTCGAGGCAGCAGAGAAGCTGGTCGGCGTTGGCTGTTTCTGTATCGGCACCAATCAGGTCGATTTAACCGCCGCGCTTACGCGTGGTATCGCGGTGTTCAACGCGCCGTACTCCAATACCCGCTCGGTGGCCGAGCTGGTATTGGCAGAAGCAATCATGCTGCTGCGCGGTATTCCTGAGAAAAACGCCCGTGCCCACCAGGGCGGTTGGTTGAAATCAGCCAAGAACTCCCATGAAGCGCGCGGTAAAACGTTAGGCATCGTGGGCTACGGCAGCATCGGTGCGCAGCTTTCCGTGCTGGCGGAGTCATTGGGTTTCAACGTGATTTACTACGATGTGATCACCAAGTTGGGAATGGGTAACGCCAGCCAGGTCACAAGCCTAGAAGAGCTGCTGGGTCGCTCCGATGTCATCAGCCTGCACGTGCCTGATCTTGCCTCTACCCGCTGGATGATCGGCGCAAAAGAGATTGCCGCCATGAAGCCCGGCGCGATCTTTATTAATGCCTCCCGCGGTAGCGTTGTTGAAATTGAACCGCTTGCCGAAGCGCTTAAAGTGGGCCATCTCAACGGTGCGGCGATTGACGTCTTCCCGGTAGAGCCGAAAGGCAACGAAGAAGAGTTCGAAAGCCCGCTACGCGGCCTGGAAAACGTGATCCTGACCCCGCATATCGGTGGTTCTACCCTGGAGGCCCAGGAGAACATCGGTATCGAAGTGTCAGAAAAACTGATCACGTATTCGGACAACGGCACCACGGTGACCTCGGTCAACTTCCCCGAAGTGGCGCTGCCTGCGCACCCCGACAAGCACCGTTTACTGCACATCCACGACAACGTGCCGGGAGTGCTGTCGCAAATTAACCGCGTGCTGTCTGAAAATGGCATCAACATCTCGGGTCAGTACCTACAGACCAACGAGAAAGTTGGCTATGTGGTTATCGATGTCGATAAAGCTTACGGCCCACAGGCGCTAGAAGCGTTGCGTGAAGTCGATCACACGCTGAAAATTCGTGCGCTCTACTCGTCACAAAACAGCTAAAGCCTTTATTAAATAAGTTGGCTGTAAAAACGGCGCCTCGCAAGAGGCGCCGTTTTGGTTGGTGCGGTTTAGTCAACGCGGTGATCAAGCCAAATCAAACAGCAGCACTTCGCCTGCTTCTTTGCCGGTGAGGCTAATCGACTCATCTGGCGTAAACGCCGCAGCATCGCCTGCGCCTAGCGTCTCGCCATTCACTTCCATTTCACCGTTCACTACATGCAGCCAAGCGTGGCGCGAAGGCGGCGCGGTTGGCTGTTCGCCAGCGTTAAACAGGCCCGCGTACAGGTTCACGTCCTGATTAATGCTCACGGAGCCTTCGCGGCCCTCTTCAGAAACCACTAAACGCCACTGGCCTTGACGCTCGGCGGTAGGAAACGCTTTCTGCTCGTAGCTGGGTTTAATGCCGAGCTGCTTGGGTTCAATCCAAATCTGCAGGAAGTGCAGCTCGTTTGTCTTGGAGTGATTGAACTCGCTGTGCAGCACGCCGGTACCCGCTGACATGCGCTGCACGTCGCCCGGTCGCATTACCTCGCCATTGCCCATGTTGTCTTTATGCTCCATCTCACCTTCCAGCACGTAGGAGATAATCTCCATATCCCGGTGAGGATGGGCACCAAAGCCATGGCCGCCCGCGACGCGGTCTTCATTGATCACGCGCAGGGCGCGAAAGCCCATATGGTTGCGGTCAACGTAGTTGGCAAATGAAAAGGTATGGAATGAGCGTAGCCAGCCGTGGTCGGCGTAGCCGCGCTCGTTTGAACGACGAATAATCATGCTGTACTCCGAGATTATGTGATGTGGAATAGTGACAATATACGCCTCGTTGACGCCGCGTGGGGTGAAGGTTTCAGTACGTTTCTGTCGAATAAATCGACGTTTTCAGCGCCAGGTTGCGCTAGAATATGCGCGTCTTAATAACCCGGTCCGTCCTTTACGAGGATGACTACCTGGAGCTTTACATGTCAGTACCCATCCAAATGCCGCCCATTGTGGTCGCGGCGCTGTATAAATTTGTCACCCTGAACGACTTCGAAGCGCTGCGCGAACCGCTTCACCAAACCATGCTCGATAACGGCGTTAAAGGCACTCTGCTGCTCGCTAAAGAGGGCATCAACGGCACGGTGGCGGGCAGTCGCGAAGGCATTGACGGCCTGCTTACCTGGCTGACCGCCGACCCGCGTCTGGCCGATATTGATCACAAAGAGTCCTATTGCGACGAAACGCCGTTCTACCGCACCAAGGTCAAACTCAAAAAAGAGATCGTCACCCTCGGCGTGCCAGATATCGACCCCAACGACACCGTAGGCACCTACGTCGAGCCGGAAAACTGGAACGACATCATCGCCGACCCGGAAGTGCTGGTGATCGATACCCGCAATGATTACGAAGTGGCGATAGGCAGCTTTGAGCGGGCGATAGACCCTAAGACCACCACCTTCCGTGAATTTCCTGAGTACGTGCGCGAGCACTACGACCCGGAAAAGCACAAAAAAGTGGCCATGTTCTGCACCGGCGGTATTCGCTGCGAAAAAGCCTCCAGTTTTATGCTCAAAGAGGGCTTTGAAGAGGTCTATCACCTGAAAGGTGGTGTGCTGAACTATCTGGAAAAAGTCCCGGAAGAGCAGTCGCTATGGCGCGGTGAGTGTTTTGTGTTCGATAACCGCGTGACGGTGCGCCACGACTTGAGCAAAGGCGAGTTTGAGCAGTGCCACGCCTGCCGCATGCCGATCTCCGCCGAGGATATGCAGTCATCTGCGTATGAACCGGGCATTAGCTGCCCCCACTGCATCGACTCGCTGCCGGAGAAAACCCGCAACGCTGCGCGTGAACGCCAGCGCCAAATTGACCTCGCCAAAGCGCGCGGCGAGCCGCACCCGTTAGGCCGTGATACCCGCTTAATGAAAAAATCCTGATAAAAATGGTCTAGCGCACAAGTATTGCACGCAAAGCTTGTGCGCTAGACTGATGGGCACTGTGTTACTCACATTCAGGAGTTCACCATGCCCACCACCTCTGACGGATCCTTTTCTGAAGAGCTATCTTCACCTGCCACCATCCTGCAACGCCTTGACCAGCAGGGCGTCACAACGCTGACAATGAGCGCGCCAGAGCGCTTTAACGCGCTTTCGGAAGCCATGCTGCAAGCCCTCCACGATGCCTTCGCCGATATCGCCGACGATAGCAGCGTGCGTTGTGTGGTACTTGCCGCCGAAGGCAAAGCCTTCTGTGCTGGCCATGATCTTAAGCAGATGCGCGCTAACCCCGATAAAGCCTATTACCAAACGCTCTTTGCCCGCTGTGGCGAAGTGATGCAGGCCATTGTGAATCTTCCTGTGCCGGTGATTGCTAAAGTTCAGGGCATCGCCACTGCCGCGGGTTGCCAACTGGTCGCGAGCTGTGATCTGGCGGTGGCGGCGCGCAGCGCTCGCTTTGCTGTTTCTGGTATCAACGTTGGGCTGTTTTGCTCCACCCCAGCGGTGGCGCTGTCACGTAACGTTGCCCGTAAGCGTGCCATGGAAATGCTGCTGACGGGTGAGTTTATTAGCGCCGAGCAGGCGGCGGAATGGGGGCTGATTAATCGTGTGGCCGAAGATGATGCGCTGGATGAGACAACGGAAGAACTGACCGCCAGTATCTGCGCGAAAAGCGCCGTGGCGGTGCGAACAGGAAAAGCCATGTTTGCCCGTCAGCTCGCCATGCCGCTTGATGAAGCCTACGCCTTTGCCGGCGAAACCATGGCCTGCAACATGTTAGCCGAGGATGTGGGCGAAGGGATTGATGCGTTTATGGCTAAGCGGCCACCGCAATGGCGACATCGCTAAGATAACGCCATTGAATGAATGGAATTCGTTTCCGTAAACGCGACAACGGCTGTGTTGGCACGTTATCCTGACGCCCTTTATGTTTTCAGGGAAGGCGCCGTCAGCAAAGGCGTTTTCAGGTAGGAGCGCCTTTTAGGAGATAGTCAGGTGAGTGAAGCCAAGCGCAGGACGGTCGGTCGTCCGGCGAATACCGCCAAAGCCAGCGGCGGGCACAGCCAGTCGCTGGTACGCGGCTTAACGCTGCTGGAGTATCTTGCGGCGAGCCCCCTTGGGCTCGCCCTTTCGGAAGTGGCGGAAATGGCCGAATTAGCGCCATCGACCACCCACCGCTTGTTACAAGCACTGCAAAGCCAGGGGTTTGTCACCCAGGAGAACGAGCAGGGCCTGTGGCGAATCGATGTCAAAACCTTCCGCATCGGCAATAGCTTTCTTGAAGCGCGCGACGTCGTGGCCACCAGCCGGCCATTTTTGCGCCGCCTAACGGCCGAAACCGGCGAAACCGCCAACCTGGGTATCCGCGATGGGGAAACGGCAGTGTTTCTCGCCCAGCATGAGTCGCCCCAGATGATGCGCATGATCACCCGTCTTGGCTCCCGCGCACCGCTGCATGCCTCCGGAGTCGGCAAGGCGTTGCTGGCGTGGATGCCTAATGATGAGCGCGCTCAATTGCTGGATGGCCGCGAGCTGGCAAGAGTGACCGCTAATACGCTTTATCAGCCCGAGACCCTGCAAGAGGAAACCCAGCAAATTCGTGCTCAGGGTTTTGCCTGTGACCGTGAGGAGCACGCGATCGGCCTGCACTGTGTGGCCGCCTGCGTCTTTGACGAACACAGTACCCCGCTGGCGGCGATTTCCGTTTCAGGTCCCATGGCGCGCATCCCTGAAGCGCGGCTGCTAACGCTGGGTGCACTAGTTCGCCAAACGGCCGATGAAATCACCCAGCAGTTGGGCGGCCAGGTGCCACGTTAACGAGGTTCGCTAATTAATGCTGAGCCTTTTTTTTGTCGCCTTCGTCAGCGCGACGCTGTTACCGGGTGGATCGGAAGTGTGGCTGGCGCGGCTGTGGTGTATGGGCGAACCACCGCTGGCGCTGTGGCTAGTCGCCACTACCGGCAATACCCTGGGCAGCATGATCAACGTTGCATTAGGCCGCTATGCCCGCCAGTTTCAAGATCGCCGCTGGTTTCCCGCCTCGCCAAGTAGCCTAGCCCGTGCAGAGGGTTGGTATCACCGCTTTGGTGAACTGAGCCTACTGGTTTCATGGGCGCCGATTATTGGCGACCCCCTTACCGTGTTGGCCGGCGTGTTCCGGCTGCCCTGGTGGCGGGCGCTGGCGTGGATTGTGATCGCTAAGGGCGCCCGCTACGCTGTGATATTACTGCTCGCGCACTATTGGCTAGCGCCACTGTGTCAGTGAAACGTCTTATTAATTAAGGCATGTTACCCTGTACAACTTTTTAACAAGCTGCACAGGCAGTGTAGAGTGTAGGCAGCCGTTAGATTGAAAAGAACACTCACCCAAAAGGAGGTTAAGGTGTGAAGCCACTTCGTTTACTACCCTGGCTAGGTGTCTGGCTGTTGGCAATGATTGCCCTATTGGCCACGCCAGCCATGGCACAGAGCACGCCGAGTGAATCGGCCAGCGCCGAAGGCACGGCATCATCAGAAGCCTCGGCCCCGACATCTTACGAGGCGCTGGCCAATTTATTGGAAGATGAGCAGTCGCGCCAAGAGTTGATTGAGATGTTGCGCAGTCAAGCCTCAGCGCTGCCCGAGGGAATTGCCAATGAGCTTTCGCCAGAAGCTGCCGCTCAAGGCAGTGAGATAGCGCCGGAGGATGTCTCGTTGCCGCGCCAGCTAGCCGAACTCACTAGTCGTGTGGTTAGCGACGTGGGCGGGCAGTTTGAGCAAGTGGTTGGCATTGTAGGCGGGCTGTTCGCCGGTCAAGAAGCCGATAGTGTCTTTGACATGGCCGCGTTCACCAGTGCGGCGATTAATCTGGGCCTTGTGATTGTCGCGACATTTGCGATGTTTATGATTTTCAGGCGCTTGGCGAAGCCGCTGTTTACGAAAATCAGTGGCTGGTCGCTGAACGGTAGTAACTTAACACCCGTGTTGCGCTTGATTACCTGTGTGGCCATTGCGGCGGTGATAGATGTACTGCTGGTAAGCGTTTCCTACGTAGGCGGCAACCTATTAGCTACCTTTGCGATTGGTGAAGCGGGTGAGCTGTCTACCCGCGCCTCCCTATTCTTAAATGCCTTCCTGGTCATCGAGTTGCTCAAAGCTGGGGTGCGGATGCTGTTCTCTTCACACTATGAAGGGCTGCGCCTACTGCCTATTTCGACCCAGGAAGCGTCCTATTGGAACCGCTGGTTGGCGCGTTTGATTGGCATGGTAGGTTACGGCCTGATGGTCGTGGTGCCGTTGATTAATTTCTATGTGGCGGCGTCGTTAGGCCAGGCAGTCGGCACGCTGATCATGCTGTTGGCGTTTATTTATGCCGTGGCAGTGGTGCTTAAGAACCGCCTCCGCATTCGCAATAACTTGAATGATATGGCGGCAAAATCAACCTTAACCGCCAGCCGTGTTTCCCTGCAGCTATTTGCCCGCACTTGGCACCTGTTCGCGCTGCTGTATTTCTTAATCGTGTTTGTGCTGACGTTAACGCGGCCCGGCGATGCGCTACCCTTTGTGATGTTTGCCACCCTGAAGTCCCTGGCCGCCATCGTGGTCGGACTGCTGGTGTCGTCCTTCCTTACCCAGACCATTGGCCGCCGTATCACGCTGTCAGACGACCTGCGGCGCAAACTGCCGCTGCTTGAAAAGCGTCTGAATAGTTACGTTCCCAATGCACTGCGTGTGCTGCGTACCGTCATTCTGATCGTGGTCATCATGATGGTGTTGAACGCCTGGGGCGCGTTTGATCTAGCCGCTTGGTATGCCTCTGAACGTGGTGCCAATTTGGTCGGCAATTTGATCAGTGTCGCGGTAATTTTGATTGTCGCGCTAGCGGTGTGGCTGGGGCTGGCGAGCCTGATCGAGCATAAACTCAACCCGGAAACCGGCTACGGCGAACCTTCCGCGCGGGCGAAAACGCTGCTTAGTCTGTTCCGTAATGCGCTGGCCATCGCCATGGTGACCATTACCGGCATGATTGTGCTGTCGGAAATCGGCATCAATATTGGCCCGCTGATCGCCGGTGCTGGTGTACTCGGTCTGGCGATTGGTTTTGGCGCGCAGAAGCTGGTGCAAGATGTTATTACCGGGGTGTTTATTCAGGTAGAAAATGCCATGAACACCGGCGATGTCGTAACGGTAGGTGGCGTGACAGGTACCGCCGAACGGCTCAGCATTCGCTCGGTCGGCATCCGCGACTTGTCTGGCACCTATCACATCGTGCCGTTCTCGAGTGTGGACACCGTTTCCAACTACATGCGTGAGTACGGCAACCATGTGGGCGAATACGGTATTGGCTATAACGAGAGCATCGACGAAGCTATTGAGCAGCTCCAATTGGCCTTTGAAGATCTCAAAGCCAGCGAAGAGTACGGGAATAAGCTGCTCGCTGACCTAACCGTGGCTGGCGTGGTGGCCCTGGCGGATAGCTCCGTGAACATTCGTGTGGTGATCAAAACCACGCCGGGCGACCAGTGGGGTGTTGGCCGCGCTTATAATCGCTTGGTGAAGTTGCGCTTTGATGAGGCGGGTATTGAAATTCCCTTCCCACACACCACGCTCTACTTTGGTGAGACCAAAAATGGGAAGACACCACCTGCCAATGTGCGGGTCTTGGAGTCAACCGCTAAAGAGAAGGATGTGGAAGAGAAGCCCATCGAGCAGGAAGAGAGCCAGGCGAGTGTTCAGCAAACCCGTGAACCCGATCATCTTAAGCCTGACCACGATGACGTCGATGAAAGGTAGTGTGTGATTGACGACACCGTAAGCATAAGCGAGGCCGCCTTAGGGCGGCCTCGTTGCGTTTTAACGACGCTCATTGTTAGGGGCTGCCGCTTCTTAAAGAAGCATCGGCTTATAACGCATGCTTATAATGTATAGTTTTCCGAGTGTCGCCCCTCAATATTGATTGATTCCCCGCCATCGACAAACAGAATTTGCCCAGCTACAAAAGTATTGTCCAACAAGTAATACAGTGCTTGTACAAGGTGGGCGGGTTCTCCCTGCTGTTTCAGCGGAATGCCTTCAATACGCCACTGCACATAGTCACTGGTGCGCTGGGAGGCAGGCAGCACCACGCCAGGGGCAAGGCCATTAATGCGAATACGCGGGGCGAACTCAAGCGCCGCCATGCGGGTCATCTCCGCTAAACTCTTTTTCGATAGTAAATACGCCGCATACGGGTATTGGTGATAGGCCACTTTGTTATCAATGATATTGATCACCTGGCCCTCTTGAACCACCTCGGCAAAGTGGCGCGTCAGCAGTAGCGGGGTAAACATATTGACTCGGAACTGAGCTTCCAGCATCGCCAGATCCGTCCCGGCAATCGGTGCAGGCTCATAGGCGGAGGCGCTATTCAGCAGCAAATTAAGCCCTGGGAAACGCTGCTTTGCCGACTGTATTAAGACGTTTAGGTCGTCGTTTAAAAAATCGCAGTGAAATATTTCACACTCTCGTCCTTTGGCGCGAATACCGCTGGCGACCTCTTCAGCCTCTTCGCGGGAGTGATTAACGTGCAGTGCAATGTCATACCCCGCGTCGGCCAATGCTTCAGAAAAGTATCGGCCCAAGCGAGTGGCACCGCCGGTGACCAAAGCAGCTTGTTGATGCATAAAGCGTTCCCTATCGTTTTATGGATATGCAAAACTCTCTGCGTGAGTGCAGCGTTTGTCAATAACTTATACAGAGCTTGAACATGGCAGGGGCCTGGAGGTATTTATAACGCTGGCTCACAATAGGGTAGTTCCATGTTTCCTAGAAAACGCCACTAACATAGGATGTCGCCATGCCCCCCACGACATTGCCTAGCGAACAGGCTGTCTCCCTTCATGAATGTTTGATCTCCCTGGGGTCCAATATCGACCCTGAGCACTATTTTGATCAGGCGCTAACGATCCTTAGCCAGGAGTGCAAGCTCTTGGCGCGCTCAAAAGCGATACGCACAACACCGGTAGGTTATCAGCAGCAGCCTGATTTCTTAAATGCTGCACTATTAGTCAGCACTTCACTTGAGCAAGCAGCGTTTCGTGCCTATCTCAAGGAAGTGGAAGACCGGTTGGGTCGAGTACGCGGCGCGATTAAGTCGGGGCCACGCACGATGGATCTCGATATGGTGGCGTGGGATGGGGAAGTTGTGGATGAGGGTTACTACCAGCATGACTATGTCAAAGTACCGGTCGACGAAGTTCTCGCTAGCAGCGGCCGCACCCTTGAGCCAGTAAAACGCTTATGATTTTTATGGCTAGGCCGATAGTAACGTTATAGCCGCCAGCGTCTGGGTCGGTTAACTTCCTCCGGAGGCGTGCGTTGCTCAGCCTTAATACCAACCTGATGTCGCTTACCGTGCAAAATAACCTGCGCGGCAGTCAGCAAGCCATGCAGACCGCTATGCAGCGCCTCTCATCCGGGCTGCGTATCAATAGTGCTAAAGATGACCCGGCGGGACAGGCGATTGCCAACCGCATGACGGCGCAAATCAACGGTATGACTCAGGCAATTCGCAATACCAATGACGGCATCTCCATGGTGCAAACGGCGGAAGGCACGCTCAATCAGATTAACGATAACCTGCAGCGCATTCGCGAACTAAGAGTACAAGCGGCCAACGGCACCAACTCGTCTGATGATCTTGTCTCGATTCAGGACGAGATTGACCAGCGCTTGGAAGAGATTGACCGCATCGCCGAGCAGAGTAACTTCAATGGCATTGGACTGGTTAATGAGACTAAATCATTAAACATTCAGGTTGGCGCGAACGCTGGCGATAGCATCGCGGTGCGTTTTGAAGGTATGGACTTGCAGGGGTTGGCGCTGGAAGGCTTAAGCGTACTGGATGATGGCAATGGGACGGAAAAACCTATTGATAGGGTGGATGAGGCGATTAAGCGGCTAGATCGTCAACGCAGCTATATGGGCGCCGTGCAGAACCGTTTTGAGAGCGTGATCGATGGCCTCAATAGCAATATTATCAATACCTCCGCCGCCCGCTCGCGTATTCAGGATGCCGATTACGCCCAGGAAGTCTCAAACCTGATTCGCGCACAGATCCTTCAGCAAGCAGGTATCGCTATGTTGGCCCAGGCCAACCAGCAGCCGCAGATGATTTTGCGCCTACTGGAAGGGTTATAAAGTAGCCAGGGCCAGAGCGGCTTACCTATTCAATAATGCCCTGTTCGCGGGCCATGGCGTAGGCCGCTTGAGGGCCATTCCAGAGCGATGGCAGCAGTATCAACGACACCGGAATGGCGGTGATGACGATAAACTGCTGCAATGCGCCAATCTGACCGGCACCCATATAGAGCAGTACCGCTGCCATTAGCGCCATAGCGATGCCCCAGAAGGCTCGCATTACTGGGCTGGGGTTGTCATGACCCGCACCGACCACAGCAATGGCATAGCTCATTGAGTCGCCGGTGGTGGCTACGAAAATCGTCGTCAGCACTAAAATTGCCAGTGCCATCCAGGTGCCGCCGGGCAGCGCCTGGGCGACGGTCAGCGTCGCGACATCAAACTGAAAGTTATTAAGTGCTTCGGTTAAATCAATCACGCCAGTGAGCTGGTAATAGATACCCGAGCCGCCGAGCAGGGTAAACCAAACGGTAGTGGCGATAGGGGCGAGAATCGCCACCGCCACAATCATTTCGCGAATGCTGCGACCGCGGGAAATTCGCGCCACAAAAATGGCCATCACCGGTGCGTAGCCGATAAACCAGGCAAAGAAAAACACCGTCCACCACTGCATCCACCACGCAGGGGCGGTTTCAGCGGTCATGGTCGCCATGGTAAAGAATTCGCTGATATAAGCGCCCATACCGGAAACGTAGCTATTGACCAGGAACAGGGTTGGGCCAAAGACAATAATCACCGCACCAATGGCCAGCGCCAGCAGCACATTAAACCGGCTAAGTATTTGAATGCCTTTATGTACGCCGCTCATGGAGGAGAGCACGTAGATGCTGGCAAGTATGCCCAGAATAATCAGTTGGCCGGTATAGCCTTCCGGCAGGCCAAACAGCTCATGAAGACCAAAACTAACCTGAGTGGCCAGAAAGCCAATCGGGCCAACCGTGCCCGCCACCAACGCAATCACACAGCAGGCGTCGACTAAACCGCCCAGTGGACCACGCATTAAGCGCTCACCGAGTATCGGGTAGAGCAGCGTACGTGGTTGCAGCGGCTGGCCTTTTACGTAGTGCGCATGCGCGAGAACCACGGCAGTTAATGACCCCAGTACCGCCCAGGCCATAAAACCCCAGTGCATAAAGGATTGGCCTAGCGCACCAGAAACAGCTTCGGCAGTGCCCGCTTCGCTATCAAAGGCGGGCGGCGTTACTACAAAGTGATAAATCGGCTCACCTGCGGCAAAAAATACGCCACCACCCGCCAACAGAGTGCACAAAATGATCGAGAGCCATTTAAACGTGCTCATTTCTGGTGCATCTAAATTGCCGATTTTCGCTTTTGCAGCTGGCGTCATGGCTAAACCGATGGCAATAAAGAACGTCATCAAAAGTAGTAGCTGAAAGTAGCTACCTAAAACTAACGCCGTCCACGCGAAGCCTGCGCTGATGCTATCCGCCACCAGCGCTACGTCGTAAAACGACAGCGCCAGAAAAGCGACAATAAAGCCGATACTCAAGATCAGCACAATAGGATCGCCAAGCGAAAACCGTTGAGAGCCCTCAGCGTTGGGGCTTGGTTGGGTCATATCAAATTACCTTATGGGGAGCAGGAAGGAGCGGAAATCTAGCCTATCAAAGTGCGTCGTTAAGCATGTCATGCACGAACACAGAGAAATTACAGATAAAAAAAAGCGCCATTCATTGAATGGCGCGAGGACAGGAAACTGCGCTCAGTATAACGCCAATATAGACCAACGTCTAATAAAGTTACTAGTTTGGTGCGTAATGCAATTTAAGTGCACCCTAATAAAGCGTGGGGCATTGGGAGCAAGTGCTGGGGCATGGGAAAACCTACTAAATACTCAATTAGTTAATGTAAATAGCTTTTAAGTAATTGAATTTAATTGGGTTGTAAAAAAATGGCAGTGTTCATGCTAAATATATAGCATGTTTTTTTGTATACAAAGTGAGCTCGCCATGAACGCTTCATTGTCAGTTATTCGAAGGTTGAAACGCACTGCACTAGCAGGCGCTAGTGTTTTTTTGTGGTTGCCTACTCTGGGGCAGGCCGAAGAGACAACGATTCGCTTTCAACTAGATTGGCGCTTTGAAGGGCCTGCGGCGCCCTTTCTAATGGCTGAAGCCCGTGGCTACTTTGCAGATGAAGGTCTTGATGTACAAATTGATTCTGGCAGCGGCTCCGCGGGTGCGATTAATCGCGTTGCCTCTGGTGCTTACGAAATGGGATTTGGCGATCTTAATGCGCTGGTGGAATTTTTAGCCGAAAACCCTGATGGCCCCGGCATCAGCGGTGTTTATATTGTATACGACGGCACGCCTGCGGCTGTTTTTGCCCGTAAAGATAGCGGTATTGAAAGCCCGGCAGATTTAGCCGGTAAAACCATTGCCGCGCCCGCTTTTGATACCGGCTACCGTGCCTGGGGGATTTTTGCCGAGGCCAATGATCTGGAATCCGACGCCGTTGAATGGCAGAACGTTGACCCCTCTCTACGCGAAACGCTGCTGAGCCGCGGTGATGTGGATGCCATCACCGGTTTCTACTTCACTAGCCTGCTCAATCTTGAAGAGCGTGGCATGAGTGAAGAGGAACTCACCATCATGCCGTTCCCCGATTATGGAGTGCCGCTTTACGGCAATGCCATTATCGCCAGCGATGAGTTTGCTGAGGAACATCCTGACGCCGTGCAGGGCTTTTTGCGGGCCTTCAATCGCGCCCTGGGGGAAACGCTTGAAGACCCAGAGGCGGCGATTGAGTATGTGCGAGCGCGCGATAGTTTAATCGATGTGGACATGGAAACCCGGCGCTTGAAACTGGCACTGGATAGCGTGGTCGACACCCCGGATGCACGCGAGTATGGCGTTGGCGGTGTTAATGAAGAACGCTTGCGCGAAGCTATTCAGCTGGTTGCCGATGCCTATGACCTACCGACGCTGCCATCGCCTGATCAAGTGTTTGATTCACGCTACCTCCCGCCGAGCGATGAACGCCAACTGTTCGATCAAGAAGGCGAATAAGAATGGTGGCTGGTTTTGTTACTTTTGACAACGTGAGTCACGCCTACGATGGCAGCGGCAATGCTATTGAAGCGATCGATTTGAGCATCCACGAGGGTGAATTTGTGGCCTTCGTGGGCCCATCCGGGTGTGGCAAATCCACCTTCATGAAACTGTGTACGGGTCTTCAATCGCCTACTGGCGGCGCCATTAAGGTGGACGGCGAGCCAGTGACCGGGCCGCTTAAAATATCGGGCATGGCGTTTCAGAACGCGAATCTGCTGCCCTGGCGCACCACTCTCGAAAATATCTTGCTACCGCTGGAAATCGTTAAACCCTACCGCTATCAGTTTCGCAAACGACGTGAAGAGTTTGTCGGTTGGGCACGCAAGCTGCTCAAAACGGTCGGGCTTGAAGGCTACGAAGACCAATACCCCTGGCAGCTTTCCGGTGGCATGCAGCAACGTGCATCGATTTGCCGAGCGCTGATTCACCAGCCGCGCTTATTAATGCTCGATGAGCCGTTTGGTGCGCTGGATGCGTTTACCCGCGAAGAGCTGTGGTGCGTGCTGCGCGACCTGTGGGAAGCGCAGCGTTTCACCGTCGTGTTGGTAACCCATGACCTGCGCGAAGCAGCCTTTCTCGCCGATACCGTCTACATCATGAGCCGCCGCCCAGGACGGGTGATCGAGCGTCGCCAAATCGAGCTGCCCCGCCCCAGGGCGTTGGAAACCACTTACCAAAAACCCTTTATTGATCTGGTGCAGGAACTGCGCGCCCAGATTGGCGAAGTGCGCAGTACTTAATGGCAGTAGTTAATAACCGTACTTAATAAACGTACGTAGCACTTAATGAAAGGCGCACTTATGACGAAAAATAATCAGTTAATTGAAAGGCTGGCGCCCTGGATTGCAGTGGTCGCACTGGTCGTCATCTGGGAAGTCACGGTGCGGGTGTTTGATGTGCCCAGCTTTATCTTCCCCAGCGCCCTGGAAACCGCCCAAGCGCTGGTGACCTACGCCGGGCCTATCGCTATGCACTCCTGGCAAACCTTCTGGACCACGCTGATCGGCTTTGGTCTGGGCGTCGCGGTGGGGTTGGTGTTGGGCTTTATTATCGGCTCGTCACGCTTTCTATATAACGCCTGTTACCCGCTGCTAGTGGGCTTTAATGCCATTCCCAAAGTGGCGTTCGTGCCTATCTTAGTGGTCTGGTTTGGCATCGGTTCGGTACCGGCGATTCTTACCGCCTTTTTAATCTGCTTCTTTCCCATTGTGGTCAACGTCGCGACTGGCCTGGCAACGCTGGAACCTGAGATGGAAGACGTGCTGCGCGTACTGGGTGCGCGGCGTATGGATGTGCTTTTGAAGGTCGGTTTACCGCGTTCGCTGCCGTACTTTTTTGCCTCGCTAAAAGTGGCGATTACCTTGGCCTTTGTAGGCACGGTAGTGTCGGAAACCGTCGCCTCCAATCAAGGTATCGGCTACTTGATGATGAGCGCAGGTTCGCAAATGCGCATGGGGCTGGTATTTGCCGGGCTGCTGGTGATTAGCGCCATGGCGATGGTGATGTACGAACTGTTTGCCCAATTAGAAAAACGCATGACCGCCTGGGCCCATCGTGGTCAGGGGCGTTAACTGCCGCAGCGGCAACGTATCGTTGTGGTATTGACTCGCTGGCATTGTCAGCTTTTATGAACGAGGGGAACGCATGAATTATTTATCCACAGCCGGTTTAATCGCTGCCATGTTGATATCACCGTTTGCATCGGCTGAGAAGTTGTTTTCAGACTCGAGTATCTCACTGCTGTATAGCGATCAGTATCAAGCATTTGGCAGAGAGGAACGCACCGATACTTACGTAACGTTTGAGAACGTCACCGCGCACGACTGGGGTGGCACCTTTCTGTTTGTAGATCGCAATCAGGGGAGGGGCCGGGCCGATGGCGACGACGACCTGTACGGCGAATTCTCCCCGGCGCTAAGCCTTGGCTGGCTGAGCGGCGTTGATTTGCAGCGGGGGTTGCTTAAAGACGTATCGCTGGCGGGCACTTACGAATTTGGCGGCGGCACCGATGCCAACAATATCCTGACGGGCGTTAGCTTTGCCTGGGACGTGCCAGGAACCCAGTATTTCAATAGCACGTTCTATTACGTGAACAACAGTGAAATCGCCGATGACCTGCAGCTGACGCTGACCTGGGGAGCGCCTTTCGAGGTAGGGGCGTCGCGCTTCTTGTTTGATGGCTACATCGATTACTCGTCGGCGGCGTCGGATCATGCCGCAGAGTTTCATTTCAATCCGCAGTTGAAACTTGATTTGGGCCACTATCGCGGCCACCCAGGCGTACTTTACGCCGGGATCGAGTACTCGTACTGGCACCATAAATATGGCCTTGCCGACGATGTCATGGACACCGAAAGCGCCGTCAGCGCGCTGGTTAAATTCCACTTCTGATCGTCAAGGGGGAAGCGCCGCCCAGGCGCTACCAACGATAAAGCAGCGACGCGCTGGTCGTGCTGTCGGTGCGTTCGCTGGTGTCATCAGGCGGCTGAGAGTTGTGCTTGATTTCGTGGGATAGGCGCAGCGACAGCTTCGAGTTCAGCCGAGCGGTGAGCGCCGTTAGCGAACGCGACGTCGTGTTCTGGTCGGTATACTCAAGCGACATTTCCTGCTCGATATCGGCGTAGTCAGAAAATTCCCAGCGGTAATCCAGCGCGGTGTAGGTCACCATCAAGCGCTCATCGTCGTAATCGCGCAGCCGGTCATGGCGATAGCCAGGGCCCGCTTCCAGCGACAACGTATGGGTGTCATTCTCAAGAATCTGGCGTCCATAGCCGCCAATCGCTGATAATTGCTGGTCGTAACCGGCAAAGCGATCCTTCTCCCAGCGGGCAAACCCAAACAGGTAATGGGGGCCATCCAGCTCATAGCGTTCGCGTCCTGCGACTAGGTACTGCTCGGCGCTGGTTTCGTTATCCTTACTCACATTGCGCACTTCACCACGCAAGGAGTAGGTAAACTTACCAGTCAGCCACGTCAGCCGCGTTTTGCCGATCAAGGTTTGACTATTGGTATTGCCTGAAAGGTGGGTAAAACCAAGCTCTGCATTGCCGCTAAACACGGGTGCATCTTCCGTAGGCGGTGGTGGGGCATAAAACGGGTTGGCATAGGCTGCGGTTAACCACAGTGGCCAGCAGGCCAGCAAGAGCATCCATCGAACGGTTCTCACAACAATAGCCACTACATCCCTCCTTGGTTTAGGCAATCGAACATTATATCAGCGAACGAAGGCCTAGGTTGACGGCGATTAACGCCGTCTGCTGGCGCGTGCCATAATGGCGCGGTCATGTATTTCGAGCCTATCTATGAGTGCTACTCGCCCCCGAACACTAGCCGAGCTGCAGCGCTGGCGCCGTACCCGCGCTAGGCGCAGTTGGTACAAACGCAGCTTTCGCCTGCAGGTAATGCTGCTGGTGGGGCTATTGCTGGCGGGCATGCTACTGGCACAGGGCACGTATCTCAATCTCCGCAAGGCGGAAATCATTAGTCAGCAGATGGGCGAACGGGCGCTGGCGGTAGCCAAAACGGTGGCGTCAATGCCGCAAATTATCAACGCATTTGATATCCCTAATCCCGCTTTTATTATCCAGCCGCTGGCAGAACGGGTACGCCAAGAAACAGGGGCGCGCTATGTCGTGGTGGGCAATGCCCAAAGCATCCGCTACTCCCACCCCTTGCCGGAAAGAATAGGACAACGGATGGTGGGCGGAGATAACGATCAGGCGCTGATCCATGGTCAGTTCTATGTCTCCGAGGCAACCGGTTCACTGGGTACCGCCATGCGTGGTAAAGCACCTATCTGGGATGAAGAGGGCAATATTATTGGCTTGGTGTCCGTCGGTTTCATGATGGATCGCGTCGAGATGGACGTGGCGCGCTACAACAGCTTTGGCTGGATATTGGTGGCGCTGATGATCTGCCTAGGCTTTGCCGGTGCCTATTGGCTATCACAGCACCTTAAAAAGGTCATTCTAGGCCTGGAGCCCTACGAGATTGCGCGGCTGGCGATGGAGAAAGAGGCCATTTTGCAGTCGATCCACGAAGGCATCCTGGCGGTTAACCGCGAAGGGCATATCACTTTGGTCAACCAGCAGGCGCGGCGCTTTCTCAACTTAGATGACGAGCATGTGCTGCTGGGACAACCCATCCGTGAGGTGGTGCCCAATTCGAGGCTGCTGGAGGTACTCCGGCGCGGTGAGCAGGAATTCGATCAGGAGATGTGGCTGGGTGATCATCCTGTTGTAGTCAACCGGGTGCCAATTTTGTACGAAGGAGAGATTGAAGGAGCGGTGGCCACCTTCCGTAGCCGTCGTGAGATAGTCGATCTCTCCCAAGCGCTAACCCAGGCCAGTCGTGACGTGGATATGCTGCGCGCCCAGGCCCATGAGTTTTCCAACAAGCTCTACACCATCTCCGGATTACTGCAGTTACAGCGCATCGAGGAAGCATTGTCGCTGATCCATCAGGAAACCGAACGCGCCCAAGCGCAGATGAGCTTTTTAATGCGCAATGTGGCTGACGCCGTGCTTAGCGGCACGCTACTGGGTAAACTGACCCGCGCGCGGGAGCTCGGCGTGGCGCTGGAAATCGATGAGCAAAGCTCGCTCTCTTGCCCGCTAACGCCCACCGGTCAAGAGGTGATGATGAGCGTGGTGGGTAACTTGCTGGACAACGCCTGTCACGCCGCGCTGAATGGGCCGAGTGAAGAGCCCAAAGTGCGGTTATTTTTTACCGATTTGGGCGAACAGCTACTGATCGAAGTGGAAGATAACGGGCCGGGGGTGCCTGCTCAGTTTGCTGAGTCGATTTTCCAGGAGGGTTTCTCGACCAAAACTGGCAAGCACCAGGGCATTGGCCTAGCGCTGGTGGCCAGGCTCTGCCGCCAGTACGGCGGCGCAGTGACGCTGGAAGAGAGTGAGCTGGGTGGCGCCTGCTTTATTGCAGTGCTCGACCGTTCGCTGTGCGCGCAGCAGTCTCAACAACAATTTCAAAAACAGTGACCACAACGGCTAGGGGGAAAGTAATGTCTGATGGGCAGTACGGCATTTTGGTCGTTGAAGACGATTTTCGCATTGCTGATATCCACAGGGCCTTTATAGAACAGAGCGACGGTTTTTATGTAGTGGGTATGGCACGCAATGGCAGCGAAGCTAAAGCGCTTATGGCGGAGCATGCCGCTAGTATCCAGTTGATTTTATTGGATGCCTACCTTCCCGACGTTGAGGGTTTAGAGCTGCTGTGGGCGATTCGTCGCGACCATGTGCATGTGGATATCGTTATGGTCACCGCCGCCCGGGAAGTGGAAACCATCAGCGAAGCGCTACGCGGTGGGGTATTTGACTATCTTATCAAGCCCATTGAGGCCGCGCGGATGACCCAGATGCTGACCCGCTTTCGACGCGAGCGTGAGGCGTTGGCCAACCGTGCCGAGATGAACCAGGACGAGTTGGATCACGTACTGGCGCGCTTGAAGCCCGGCGAAACCCCGCGTGCTAAAACTCAAACCCTGTCTCAAGCCCTGCCCAAAGGGATTGATCGGCTGACGCTGCGGCGGGTGATCGATTCACTGGCTGCCGCCCCTGATTCGCTTACCGCCATGCAGATGGCGCGCATCATGGGCGCCAGCCGCTCGACCGCGCGGCGTTATCTAGAGTTCCTGGTCGCTGAGCAGGCGGTGAGTGCCGAGCTGGGCTATGGTGATGTAGGGAGGCCCGAGCGACGCTACCGATTGTTAGCAACGGCACACAAATGGCTAGATGCTCTGTAAGTGCGTACTGCAAGCAAACAGGCGTGAACAAAATGAACAAAATGCCCATAAAGAACTTTTTGTCTTTTATGCGCACAAGCTTGTCGGTCAGGGCAGTGGTCTTCTAACGTTCGCGGCGTGCAGTCTCACAATAAGACGCCTCACATAACAACATCAATACAACCGTACCCACACAACAACACTGATACGTGGAGAACGCCATGACTCGTTTTAAACTCCTAACTCTGCTGAGCCTTCCGCTAGCGGCTGTTACCACCTTTTCCAGTACCGCTTCAGCCTTCGAGCCAGAAGGTAAGGTGGAGTGTATCGCGCCCTCTGACCCAGGCGGCGGTTGGGACTTTACTTGCCGTAGCGTAGGGAACGTCATGCAGGAACTTGATCTAGTTCCGGCGAATGTACAAACCATCAACATGGCTGGCGCTGGTGGCGGTGTGGCGTTTGCCCATACCGTCAGTAAGCGCGCTGGCGACGACCATCTGCTGGTTGCAGCCTCTACTGCCACGACCACACGTCTGGCCCAAGGGCAATTCCCTGGGTTGACTGCCGATCAGGTCAATTGGATCGGTGCCCTAGGGGCGGATTACGGGATTATCGCCGTGGCCGCTGATTCCGAGATCGATGACCTCAATGAACTGATGGACTCGCTCAAGGAAGACCCGCGCAGCGTCAAGTTCGCTGGCGGTAGCGCTAAAGGCGGCTGGGATCATCTCAAAGTGCTGATCGCTGCTCAGGCAGCCGATGTCGAGAACCTTCCGCGTATTGCCTACCTGTCGTACAACAATGGTGGCGAAGCATTAACCCAGGTGATCGGTGGTCACGTGGACGCCTTTACCGGTGATATCACCGAAGCCCAAGGGTTTATGGAATCCGGTGACTTGCGCGTCCTGGCGGTCCTCTCTGAAGAGCGTCTGCCTGGTGACTTGGCTGACATCCCCACCGCCCGTGAGCAAGGCATCGACGCCCTTGGCCCCAACTGGCGCGGCTTTTATATGCCTGCGGATATCTCCGAAGAAGCTGAAACGTATTGGACCGATGCCATGGACACTATTTACCAGAGTGAAGAGTGGCAGAGTGTCATGACACAGAACGGTTTGATGCCATTTCACATGACCGCTGGTGAGTTCGAAGAGTTTGTTCTCAACCAGATCAATGACATTGAGCAGCTTTCTAAAGATATTGGGCTAATTCAATAATGACCTTTAACGACCGCATCTTTGGGGTCTTGATGATCGTCCTGGCCGTCGCGTACGGCTGGGCCGCGACTCAGTTCCCGGAGCCGTTTGGTGGGGCCGAAGCCGTCGGCCCTGACACTTTTCCGAAGTTGCTGGCCGTGGTGCTGGCAATTTCCAGCCTTTATTTGATTGTACGCCCTGATCCCGACAACGCCTGGCCTTGGAGCCGTACGGGTGTCGAGCTAATTATCGCCGTGGTGGTGCTGATCTTTTACGCCATGCTGCTTCAGCCGCTGGGCTTCATTATTAGCACCACGTTGGCGGTGGGGACGCTTTGCTGGCGAATGGGGGCTCGCCCGACCAATGCTTACATGACTGGGGCAGTCTCGGCAGTGGTAGTGTACTTCCTGTTCAGTTTTGCACTTGATCTCGCCTTGCCGCTGGGTCTGTTGTCATTCCTGGAGATGAACTAATGGAAACTCTAGGTTATTTGATGGATGGTTTTGGCGTTGCTCTGCAGCCCCATAACCTAATGTTCGCCTTGCTGGGTGCTTTTCTAGGCACCTTGATCGGCGCCTTGCCGGGATTAGGCCCAGCCAATGGTGTGGCCATCCTGATTCCGCTAGCGTTCAGTTTGGGGCTCGCACCAGAAACTGCCCTGATTATGCTGACCTCCGTGTATGCGGGTGCCATGTACGGTGGGCGTATTTCATCGATTCTGTTGAATATTCCCGGCGATGAACCGGCCATGATGACCTGCCTTGACGGGTATCCTATGGCCCAGAAGGGCAAGGCTTCCGAGGCACTGGCAATCTCTGCCGTAGCCTCCTTTATCGGTAGTCTAATCGCCACTATTGGTTTGATTCTGCTGGCGCCACTGCTGGCTAATTTCGCCCTGACGTTCGGTCCGGCAGAATATTTCGCGCTCTTCCTGCTGGCGTTCGCTACCTTAGGCGGCATCACCGGCAAAAACCCTATCAAAACGGTAGTCGCCGCCAGTATTGGCCTAATGATCGCCACGGTGGGTATCGACAATACCGGCGTGCAGCGCTACACCTTCGGGGTGCTCGAACTTTTTGAAGGCGTGGACTTCATCATTGCTATCGTCGGTCTGTTTGCCATTTCCGAACTGCTGTTCTTTATTGAGGAGCGCGCAGGCGGTGGTAAGGAGAAGATGAAGGTCAACAAACTTTCGCTCTCATGGAAAGATATCCGCGAAATTCTACCCACCAGTTTCCGTGGCGGGGTGCTGGGGTTTGTTGCCGGTGTGCTACCGGGCGCCGGTGCTTCGTTGGGTAGCTTCATCAGCTATACCCTTGAAAAACGTGTGTTGGGTAAGAAAGGCTATTTTGGACAAGGCGACCCGCGTGGTGTGGCTGCTCCCGAAGCTGGCAACAACGCCGCTTCGAGCGGTGCTTTGGTTCCCATGCTAACCCTGGGTGTGCCGGGTAGTGGTACTACCGCAGTACTCTTAGCGTTGTTGATTTCGCTCAATATCACCCCTGGGCCATTGATGTTCACCCAGAATGCCGACATCGTCTGGGGCGTGATCGCAGCGCTATTGATCGGTAACTTTTTGCTGCTGATCCTTAACATTCCGTTGGTGGGCATCTTCGTCAAGCTGCTGTCCGTGCCGCCGATGTACTTGCTGCCGATCGTCACGATGATTGCCTTCGTGGGTATCTACTCGATCAGTAACACCATCTTTGACCTCTACTTCATGGTGGCCTTTGGGGTGGGTGGTTATGTCCTGCGCAAGCTTGAGATTCCGCTGGTGCCAGTGATTCTTGGCTTGTTGCTGGGGCCTGAGATGGAGAAGAACCTGCGCCATGCCATGGATATCTCCGACGGTGACTGGATGATTCTTTGGGATAGCGGTCTGGCTATCGGCCTTTGGGTCTTTGCTGGATTGGGCTTGATCTTGCCTTATATTGTGGGACCTCTCCTGCGTCGAGGGATGAAGGGGGCAACGCCTACGTCAGGCTCGCCTGAAAGCGATTAATACTTAGAGAAGTCATCTTGAGCAACGGGGCGCCGACGAAAGTCGGCGCCCCGTTTTTATTAGTATTACCTCTGAAAGATGGACAGGCTCTTTTTCTACTGTTTTTTGTAACTAAAGAGTAAGTATTAAGTTTCTAAATTGTATATGACTAGTCTAAGTACCGAGTTGGTGCAGTGTTTCTTATTGGTGCATTGTTAAGGTGCTTCAACAACAACTTTGCGCTTCATATTGGTGCGTTTGATGATAATTAGGAATATTTTAAGATATCTAAGTGGCTGATTAGTTAAGTATAAGTGAACGTTGTGCCAATCTGGCGCATCCCTTGCAAGTATTAATGGCTAGTGGACGTATTGGGGGAGCTAACACAACAACCCCAAGTGCGAAGCCAACCATCAAGCCCCAATCATAAGGGGTGCAAGGAGATTAACAATGAACACTCTCAAACGCTCGACACACCCGCAACGATTCCTTTCAAGTGGCCGTTTCGCGACCGCTTTATTCACCGCCGCCATCATGGGTGCCAGCACCCAGGCCATCGCTCAAGACGATGACCCGATTAAAGTCGGTATCCTGCACTCCCTCTCCGGCACCATGGCGATTAGCGAAACTGTCCTTAAAGACACAGTCGAAATGCTTATTGAGCAGCAGAACGAAGCCGGTGGTTTGCTGGGCCGTCAGTTAGAAGCCGTGGTGGTTGACCCAGCGTCCAACTGGCCGCTGTTTGCCGAACGTGCCCGGGAGCTACTAGACCAGGAAGAAGTGGACGTGATTTTCGGCAACTGGACGTCGGTTTCGCGTAAATCGGTACTACCCGTCGTAGAGGAACTTAACGGTTTGCTGTTCTACCCGGTGCAGTATGAAGGCGAAGAGTCGTCAGAAAACGTCTTTTACACCGGCGCGGCACCTAACCAGCAGGCGATTCCTGCGGTTGAGTATTTGATCAATGAAGTGGGTATTGAGCGCTTTGCGCTGGTCGGTACCGACTATGTCTACCCGCGCACCACCAACCGTATCCTCGAAGCGTTCCTCAAGGATGAACACGGCATCGCGGATGAGGACATCATGGTCAACTACACGCCTTTCGGTCATTCCGATTGGCAGAACATCGTGGCCGAAATTCGCCGTTTCGGTGAAGAGGGCAAGCCGACTGCGGTGATCTCGACAGTGAACGGCGACGCCAACGTACCGTTTTACACCGAGCTTTCCAACCAGGGCATCGACGCTGCCGATATTCCGGTCATCGCCTTCTCGGTAGGTGAGCAGGAGCTTACCGGTATCGATACCGGGCCGCTGGTGGGCCACCTGGCGGCATGGAACTACTTCATGAGCGTCGATAACGATGACAACTACGACTTTATCGATGCCTGGATTGAGTACACCGGCGACGATATGGCGGTGACCAACGACCCGATGGAAGCACACTACATTGGTTTCAACATGTGGGCCGAAGCGGTTCGCAAAGCGGGCACCACGGACGTCGATACCGTTAAAGACGCCATTATCGGTGTGACCGTGCCTAACCTCTCCGGCGGCTATGCGGCGATGATGCCCAACCACCACATCACCAAGCCGGTGCTGATCGGTGAGATTCAGGACAACGGCCAGTTCGACATCGTGTGGCAGACGCCCTCTACCGTGGCAGGCGATGCCTGGTCGGACTACCTGCCTGGCTCGCGTGACCTGATTGCCGATTGGCGCAAGCCGATGGAGTGCGGCAACTTTAACGTCGTGAACGGCTCGTGCGGTGGCAGCACCGCAGCAGAAGAAGCCGAAGCGGCACTCGCTGAGTAAAACATAACCCCCTTGCCGCGCCGTGATTTTAATAGTTGGCGCGGCAAGGAGCACGCTATCTTTCCCTCTTAGATAACCAAAGGAAGAACCCCATGAGGCGTTTCCTTTCCTTGGCGTTGCTCTGCTTCCTGCTGTTGGGTGTCACCCTTACCGCGCAGGCACAATCAACAGACGCCGCCAGCAGCGCTGACAACGACAGTGCTGCAATTGAGCTTTTAGAAGCACTGGACGTTGAGTCCTACACCGCCAAAGGCGAAGCCATTACCGCGATTTTGCAAAGCGACGATGAGCGCGCACGAGACTGGCTGCAGGCCTTACTGGATGGCCGCTTACAGCGCACCGAAGACGGCCGCTTTGTCCTGGTATTGGAAAACCGCGGCCGCGACTGGCCGGTGGCCGATGTACTGACCGGCGAAGCGCTGGGCGAGATGTCCCGTCGTGATCTGGAGCGTATCGGCATCAACAACAACCTGCGCAATCAACTGCGCAGTGCCATCGCGGTCGTTGACCTCTACTCGCCTAATGTGGAGCGCCGCCGTACCTCGGCCGAGCGGCTGTTAGGTGAAGTAGATGGTGAGCTGGTGCCCACCCTCGACGACTTGATCGAACAGGAAGAGGACGAGCAGGTGCGCTACCGGCTAACTCAGGCCGTGGCGATCTACCGCGCTGAAGCGGGTGAAATGGCTGGGGTTGAAGCGCTGGACGGCAGTCTTCACCCCCGCTCTCGCGTGGCGTTGAGCCGGGCAGCCAATAGCGATGATCCCGTTGTCGCCAATGCCGCTGCCGCTTCCCTGGCGGGCATTGAGCAGCAGCTCAAGATCAATCGCGGTCTGGAGACGCTCTATTTCGGCTTGAGTCTTGGCTCGGTGCTGGTGCTGGCCGCCATTGGCCTAGCAATTACCTTTGGCGTCATGGGCGTGATCAACATGGCCCACGGCGAGCTGATGATGCTGGGCGCCTACACCACCTGGGCGATGCAGCAACTGCTGCCCGGCCAGCCGGGCTTGGCGTTGATTCTATCGATACCCGCAGGCTTTATGGTCGCCGCCTTGGCAGGCGTGGCGATCGAGCGCGGCGTGATTCAGTTCCTCAAGGGCCGCCCGCTGGAAACCCTGCTGGCGACCTTCGGTATCAGCCTGATTTTGCAGCAGCTGGTACGTACGGTGATTTCACCGCTCAACCGTACCGTCATCACCCCCGAGTGGATGAGCGGTTCACTAGTGGTGAACGATGCATTGTCATTAACGCTTAACCGCATGTACGTGCTCGGTTTTGCGCTGGTGGTGTTTGCAGGCCTGATGCTGATCATGCGCCGCACCCGGCTAGGGCTAGAGGTGCGTGCCGTGACCCAGAACCGCGCCATGGCGCGCTCCATGGGCATTCGCGCCACTCGCGTGGATATCATGACCTTTGCACTGGGCTCCGGCGTGGCCGGTCTTGCCGGGGTCGCGCTCTCCCAGCTCACCAACGTCGGCCCCAACCTGGGCCAGAACTACATCATCGACTCCTTCATGGTGGTGGTGTTCGGCGGTGTGGGCAATCTATGGGGCACGCTGGTGGCTGGCCTATCGCTGGGGGTCATCAATCAGGTGCTGGAACCCTGGGCTGGCGCGGTGTTGGCCAAAATTATCGTGCTGGTCTTCATCATCCTATTCATTCAAAAACGCCCGCGTGGACTCTTCCCGCAGAAGGGCCGGGCTGCGGAGGGCTAAACGATGTCATTAACGACTGAATCATCGACGAATTTTTGGCTAACACGCCCGTTCAGCGAACGCTCCACCCAGATTTTTCTCGGCGTGCTGTTAGCCGCCCTGGCGCTGGTAACAATCTTGCACGTAGCGGTTCCGCCAGAGAACCCGCTACATGTGGGCGCCTATACCGTTAACCTGTTCGGTAAGTACTTAAGCTACGCGTTGCTCGCCGTGGCGGTGGATCTGGTGTGGGGCTATCTGGGCATTTTAAGCCTGGGGCATGGCGCCTTCTTCGCCATCGGCGGCTACACCATGGGCATGTACCTGATGCGCCAAATTGGTGATCGCGGCACCTACGGCCACCCGGTACTGCCCGACTTCATGGTGTTCCTGAACTGGGACAGCCTGCCATGGTTTTGGCACGGCTTCGATATGGCCTGGTTCGCCTTTGCCATGGTGCTGCTGGCACCTGGGCTGCTGGCGCTGGTATTCGGCTTCTTGGCGTTCCGCTCACGGGTCACCGGGGTGTATCTGTCGATCATCACCCAGGCGCTGACCTTTGCCTTAATGCTGGCTTTCTTCCGCAACGAGATGGGCTTTGGCGGCAATAACGGCCTGACCGATTTCCGCGAAATCGTCGGCTTCGATCTACGAAGTGACGCCACACGCTTGGGGCTGTTCCTGGCCACCGGGATAGCGCTGGCGCTGGGGTTCATCCTCTGCCGTGCGATTGTCACCAGCAAGCTGGGCCGGGTGAGCGTGGCCACCCGTGACGCCGAAGCGCGCACGCGCTTTCTTGGTTATCGGGTCGAGCGCTTTCAGCTGTTTGTGTTTGTGGTCTCGGCGATGCTGGCGGGCCTGGCGGGAGCGCTTTATGTGCCGCAAGTGGGGATTATCAACCCCAGCGAGTTTTCGCCGATTTTCTCCATTGAGATTGTGCTGTGGGTCGCACTGGGCGGTCGCGCCACGCTGTATGGCGCAGTGATTGGTGCCATTCTAGTCAACTACGCCAAAACCATCTTTACCGGCGTAATGCCCGATGCTTGGCTGTTTGCTCTGGGCGCGATGTTCGTACTGGTCACGGTGTTTCTGCCCAAGGGTGTGGCGGGACTGTTTCGCTACCTCAAGCGCCGTAAGCGCGACGATAAAACGACGGATCCTGACCATCAACACACGTCCAAGGAGGCCTCCGCATGAGTTTGCTGCAATCGCTGTCCCAGCGTGACCGGGTGTTCGATTTTATGGCGCCCCAGGCCTCACCGGTGGACGTTCGCCACGGGCCGATTCTCTATATGGAAGATGTGATCGTGAGCTTCGATGGTTTTAAAGCCATTAATAACCTCAACCTGACCATCAACGACGGTGAGCTGCGTTGCATTATCGGCCCTAATGGGGCGGGCAAGACCACCATGATGGATATCATCACCGGCAAAACCCGACCCAATAGCGGCAGTGTGTGGTTCGGTAGCCGTCATAATTTGCTGCACATGAACGAGCCCGATATCGCCAGCCTGGGCATTGGCCGCAAGTTTCAAAAGCCCACGGTATTCGAAGCGCTCTCGGTATTTGAAAACCTGGAGCTGGCCATGGCCGCCGACAAGCGGATATTTCCCACCCTGACCGCCCGCATGACCGGCGAGATCAAAGACCGCATCGACGAAGTGCTGGAAACCATCGGCCTGACGGCACTGCGCCATCAGCCCGCAGGCATTCTTTCCCACGGCCAAAAGCAGTGGCTGGAAATCGGCATGCTGCTGATGCAGCGCCCGCGCCTGCTGCTGGTGGATGAGCCGGTAGCGGGTATGACAGAGCAGGAGATGGAGCGCACCGCCGAACTACTCACCGGGTTGGCTGGCAAGCAGTCCGTAGTCGTGGTGGAACACGATATGGGCTTTGTGCGTTCCATTGCCCGCCAGGTGACCGTCCTGCACCAGGGCAGCGTGCTGGCGGAAGGCACCATGGATCAAGTCTCCAACGACCCCAAAGTCATTGAAGTCTACCTGGGTGCCGATGACGAGGAGGCCGCCTAATGCTAGCCATTGAGAAGCTCAACCAGTTCTACGGCGAAAGCCACACCCTGTGGGATCTGGATCTGGACGTGCCCACAGGCCAGTGCACCTGTGTGATGGGCCGAAACGGCGTGGGTAAAACGACACTGTTGAAAGCCGTGATGGGCGAGGTGGCCGTCAAAAGTGGCGAGCTGCGCTACACCGCCGAGGCAGGCGAGATCGAGCTGACTAAAAAAGCCATTGAAGCGCGCTCACGGTTGGGGATTGGCTATGTGCCCCAAGGACGACAGATATTTCCGCTGCTGACTGTAGAGGAGAACTTGCGCACCGGCCTTGCCGCCCGCAGCGACGGGCTGAAAAAGATTCCCGAGCGCGTCTATGAGCTGTTCCCAGTTCTCAAGGAGATGAAAAACCGCCGTGGCGGTGATCTATCCGGTGGTCAACAGCAGCAGCTGGCGATTGGCCGCGCGCTGGTGATTGAACCCAAACTGCTGATTCTGGACGAACCGGGGGAGGGCATTCAGCCCAATATCGTCGCCCAGATCGGCCAGGTGATTCGTCAGTTGATCAATGAAGACGGTTTGACCGTATTATTGGTGGAGCAGAAGCTACCCTTTGCCCGCAAGTACGCCGACCGCTTTGTAATTATGGATCGCGGTCGGCCGGTCGCCAAAGGCGATATCAGCGAGCTTTCCAATGAACTCATTAAACAACATTTGACGGTATGACCGCACTTAGCCCACTCGTTACGACAGCCGCAATACCGCCCGACTCGCCATCGGGCCACCGCTTCGATCAAGGCCGCCACTGGGCGGCATCGCTAGATCTGCGTTTTGCTCATCGCGATGGCGTTACCCGCATGGTACAGGCGCGCCACCAAGGCCCGCTGCGGGTGCAGCGGCCGTTTTACCCGGAAGGCCGCAGTGAGGCGTGCCATGTGTACGTGCTGCACCCACCGGGCGGGCTGGTCAGCGGCGATGCGCTCACTATTAACGTGCATGTCGAGGGCGGTGCCCATGCGCTACTCACAACGCCTGCCGCCAATAAACTCTATAAAGCCGACAGCCAGGGCGTGGCGTGGGCCCAGCACACCCGGTTAAGCGTTGAGGATGGCGCCACTTTGGAGTGGCTGCCCCAGGAGACCATCGCCTTTGATGGCTCCAAGGGCGAACAGCGCACCCATATCGAGCTGCACGGCAGTGCCCGCTGCCTGGGCTGGGAAGTGATGGCGCTAGGCCGCCCGGCGAGCGATTTACCCTACATTTCAGGCCGCATTGAGCAACACTTCCGCTTAACCCTGGACGGCAAGCCGCTGTGGTTAGAGCGCCAGCCGTTAGACCCACTTCACCCACGCTTTATTGGGCGCTGGGGGCAGGGTGGTGCCACGGTGCAGGCCACGCTCTGGGCGGTAGGCATTGAAGATGCACTTGCGGCGATTGAAGCGTTGCGTGAAGCGCTGCCGGATAACACACGCTGGGCGGTGACCGTCCGCCATGGCGTGCTGCTATTACGCTACTTGGGTAACTCGCGTAATGAAGCCTGGGCATTATGCGAGCAGGCTTGGCAACTTTTGCGCCCCCTATGGATCGAGCGAGACGCCCACACACCGCGTATTTGGTTAACCTAATCGAATAGTTTGCTGGAGAAACGCCCCATGGAATTAACCCCAAGAGACAAAGACAAGCTGCTGCTCTTCTCTGCCGCCCAACTGGCCGAGCGTCGCAAGGCACGTGGGCTGAAGCTCAACTACCCCGAAGCGGTGGCGCTGATCAGCTTTGAAATAATGGAAGGCGCCCGGGATGGCCGCAGTGTGGCTGATTTAATGAGCTACGGCCGCGAGATTCTTAGCCGTGACGATGTGATGGAGGGCGTGGCTGACATGGTCGACGAAGTGCAAGTGGAAGCCACTTTCCCAGACGGCACCAAGCTGGTCACTGTCCACACACCTATCAACTAGTTGTCAGCAACCAGGAGAGCATCATGATTCCCGGCCCAATGGTTCCAGGACAGTACCAGTTAAAAGAGGGTGATATCGAGCTGTGTGTGGGGCGTGAGCGAATTAGCGTCGAAGTGGCCAATACCGGCGACCGCCCGATCCAGATCGGCTCCCACTACCACTTCGCCGAAGCCAACCCGGCGCTGGTGTTCGACCGCGAAAAATCCCGAGGCTTTCGCCTGGACGTGGCCGCAGGCACGGCGATTCGCTTTGAGCCCGGCCAAACCCGTGAAGTCACGCTGATTCCATTTGTCGGTAAGCGCGAAATTTACGGCTTCCGGGGTGATGTGATGGGCGCGCTAGAGGGGGATAAAAAATGAAGCCGACCAACAAGATCAGCCGACAAGCCTACGCCGACATGTATGGCCCCACAGTAGGCGACCGCGTGCGCCTGGGCGATACCGAGCTGTGGATCGAAGTCGAAAAAGACGCCACCCACTACGGCGATGAAGTGAAGTTCGGCGGCGGAAAAGTCATCCGCGACGGCATGGGCCAAAGCCAGCGCGCTGACGACACGGTCATGGATACGGTCATCACTAATGCTCTAATTTTGGACTGGTGGGGCATCGTCAAAGCCGACGTGGGCATTCAGAAAGGTCGCATCGCTGCGATTGGCAAGGCGGGCAACCCCGACGTACAGCCCGATGTGGAGATCGTGATTGGCCCCGGCACCGAAATCATTTCCGGTGAGGGCAAGATACTCACCGCAGGTGGCATCGACTCTCACATCCACTTTATCTGCCCCCAGCAGGTCGAAGAAGCGCTGATGAGCGGTGTGACCACCATGCTCGGCGGTGGCACAGGTCCGGCGACAGGTTCCAACGCCACCACCTGCACGCCAGGCGCTTGGCACATTGGCAAAATGCTCCAGGCGGTGGACGACCTGCCGATGAATATTGGCCTGCTAGGCAAAGGCAACGCCAGCCTGCCGGAAGCACTGGAAGCCCAGCTAGAAGCGGGCGCCATGGGCCTCAAGCTGCACGAAGACTGGGGCACCACACCTGCCTCGATCAATAACTGCCTGAACGTGGCGGATGCCTACGATGTGCAGGTGGCGATCCACACCGATACCCTGAACGAATCAGGCTTTGTGGAAGATACCCTGGCCGCGTTTAAAGAGCGCTGCATTCACACCTACCACACCGAAGGCGCTGGCGGCGGTCACGCACCGGATATTCTCACCGCCTGTTCCAAACCTTACGTACTGCCATCGTCGACTAACCCAACGCGGCCCTATACGGTCAATACCATCGATGAACATCTCGATATGTTGATGGTGTGCCACCACCTCGATCCCAATATTCCCGAAGACGTGGCCTTTGCCGATTCACGCATTCGCCGCGAAACCATCGCCGCCGAGGATATCCTCCACGACCTGGGCGTGATCTCGATGATCGCCTCGGATTCCCAAGCCATGGGGCGGGTCGGTGAAGTGGTCTGCCGCACCTGGCAAACGGCGCATAAAATGAAGGTGCAGCGCGGCTTCTTACCAGAAGACGAAGCCCTAGGCGCCGACAACCTGCGCGCCAAGCGCTATATCGCCAAGTACACCATCAACCCCGCGATCACTCACGGTATCGCCCATGAAGTAGGCTCCATCGAAGTGGGTAAACTGGCGGATCTGGTGCTGTGGAAACCGGCCTTCTTTGGCGTGAAACCGGCGATGATGATCAAAGGCGGCATGATTGCAGCGGCGCCCATGGGCGACCCCAATGCTTCGATTCCGACGCCGCAGCCGGTCCACTACCGTTATATGTTTGGTGCCTTTGGCCGTGCAGCGAGCCAAACCCGGCTCAGTTTTGTCAGCCAAGCCGCGCTAGATGCAGGCATTAAAGAGACTCTCGGGCTTAATAGCGAATTAGCGGCGTGTAAAAACGTGCGGCAAGTGCGCAAACAGGATATGAAACTCAACGACGCCTGCCCCGATTTGACCGTCGACCCGCAAACCTACGAAGTGCGCTGCGACGGTGAAATTTTAACCTGCGAGCCCGCCACCGAGCTGCCGCTGGCTCAGCGGTATCATTTGTTTTAATTAGGGCTATTCCATTAGGTAGAGATGACGGGGGTAGGCCGTAGAGAGGGTCTTTTGCCATGGATGGCAAAAGTAGCGTACAGGGAGGTATTCACAGCGCCCTCTCGTAGGCCTACCCGCGGCATAGCCGCAGAGACAGCGAAGGGACGATAGCAATGCTAAAACTGATAGAACGTTTAGGGCCAGTAGAGGAGAGCGCCGCTAGCGACACACTCACGCTGCCCTTCGAGCTGCGCATTCGCGGGCGCTTAAAAACCAAGAGCGATAGCGGCCGCGAGCTGGGGCTGTTTCTGGATCGTGGCCCGGTGCTGCGCAGTGGCGAAGGCTTGAAAGCCGAAAGCGGTGAAGTGGTGCGTGTCTGTGCCGCCGTTGAGCCGGTGGTTACCGCGCGAGTGAGTACTGGCTTACCCCTGGCGCGACTGGCTTATCATCTGGGCAATCGCCACGTACAGCTGGCGCTGGGTGAAGACGAAAAGGGCGGCTGGGTGCGCTTCCCGCCAGACCACGTGCTGGAAGAACTCGCCGAGCTGCTGGGTGCCAAACTGGAGCACCACAACGCAACGTTCGATCCGGAGCCAGGCGCCTATAACCAAGTGGGCGGTGAGCATGCGCATTCCCACGGTCATGGCCATCCACACGACCACGATCATGACCACTCGCATGAGCACTACCATGCCCACTGAGCTTAACGCACTAGAAAGACAAAGCGACGAGCTGGCGCTGCTGGGGCTGATGCAGTTGGTTAGCCCCGCGCTGCCGATTGGGGCCTTTGCGTTTTCCCAAGGCCTGGAAAGCGCCTTCGAGCTGGACTGGGTGCGCGATGAGGCGAGTCTTGCCGAATGGTTAAGTGGCGTACTGGAAGATGGCCTAACCCGCTGCGAGCTGCCTGTACTAGCGCGATTGCATGAAGCGTTCGACCAAGCGGATAGTCAATCAATTGCCGCATGGGATGATTGGCTGGCCGCCACCCGGGAAACCGCCGAGCTGGCCGCTGAAGACAGCCGTTTGGGCGCCTCGCTTAAACGCTTGTTGAGCAGCTTGGATTTATTGCCAAAAGAAGAAGCGCTGGCAAGTGAGGGCTTACTATCGCCCTTGTTGCCGGTTCACGCAGGCTACGTCACGCTGTTTGCCTTTACGGCCCATGCGCGAGGCGTATCCGTGCGCCAAACCCTGCTGGGCTTTGCCTGGGCGTGGTTAGAGAACCAACTGGCAGTGGCCTGTAAAGCGCTTCCTCTGGGTCACACCGCCGCCCAGCGCGTAATTGAGCAACTGCGCCCAGCGCTAGTGGATGCCGTTAATCAAGCGCTATCGCTGGATGATGACGAGTTAGGCCCGGTGCTACCCGGCCTAGCACTGGCCAGCGCTTTGCATGAAACTCAATATTCACGCCTGTTTAGAAGTTAACGAGGAGAGAACAATGACTCACTGTTTACGCGTTGGTGTGGGTGGCCCGGTAGGCTCCGGCAAAACTGCGCTGCTCAAGCAACTCTGTTTAGCGCTGCGGGATTACTACGACATCGCCGTGGTCACTAACGATATCTATACCCGCGAAGACGCCGACTTTCTGCTCAAGCACGATGCTCTTCCGGCGGATCGTATTCTGGGCGTGGAAACCGGCGGCTGTCCGCATACTGCCATTCGTGAAGATGCCTCAATGAACCTGGCCGCCATCGACGAGCTACAGACGCGGCACCCGAAGCTGGAGTTGGTCATGGTGGAGTCGGGCGGTGACAACCTCTCGGCGACCTTTAGTCCCGAGCTTTCCGATCTGACGCTTTACGTGATCGACGTTTCCGCTGGCGATAAAATTCCCCGTAAAGGTGGGCCAGGCATCACCAAATCAGACCTGCTGATTATCAACAAGATCGATATCGCCGAGTATGTGCACGCTTCACTAGACGTAATGGAACGTGACTCGAAGAAAATGCGTGGCGAGCGTCCCTTCGTATTTACCAACCTATATGACGGGGTCGGGCTTGAAGAGATCATCCGCTTTATTCTCGATAAAGGAATGCTGGATGAGCGGCGCCCGCAGCACGCCGAGAAGACCGGCTAAAGCTTGCTAAGTGTTTGCAAAAAAAACCGCCAGCTAATGGCGGTTTTTAGGTTTATGGGTGGCGGTTAATGAGGTGGCGACTAAATCACTGCCAGCATGCCGCCATCCACATAAATGATCTGGCCATTCACGTAGTTCGATGCCGGTGAGGCGAGGTACACCACGGTACCCACGAGGTCTTCGGGCACGCCCCAGCGCTTGGCAGGGGTGCGGTTAATCAGCCAGTTATTAAATGTTGGATCGTCGACTAACGGCTGGGTCATTTCCGTCATCATGTAACCTGGGCCAATGGCATTGGTTTGAATGCCGTGCTCTGCCCACTCCGCTGCCATGGATTGAGTCAACAAACGGACGCCGCCTTTAGAAGCGGTGTAAGCGCCCACTGTCGGCCGCGCAACAGAGCTCATCAATGAGCCAATATTAATGATTTTGCCGCCCTTGCCGCGCTCAATCATTTGCCGAGCAACATTACGGCCCAGTAGAAACGTACTGGTTAGGTTCGTGTTGATGACCTTATCCCATTGGTCGTGTTCGACCTCAAGCAGCGGGCGGCGGAGCTGCATACCTGCGTTATTGACCAGTATATCGATACTGATTCCATCATTTTTCAGTGCTTCAAGGGCCTGCTCAATGGCGTCCTCGTCAGCAACATCAAACGATGTTGTGAGCACTTTATGGCCTTCCTCAGAGAGCGTCTTGCGTGCGGCTTCAAGTTTGTCCTGATTGCGCCCATGAATAATAATTTGAGCGCCTGACTGCGCCAGCCCGCGAGCCATCGCAAGCCCCAGCCCGCCGGATGAACCGGTAATCAGCGCCGTGCGGCCGGTTAGATCGAACAACGTCATCGTTCTCACCCCTTGTAGCATTGTATTTTTAAGCATCGTTTTGCAGTAAGCGTTTTAAAGACTAGCTCAGCCGCGCCAGAGTTGCTCAATCAACCCGGGTAACCGGCTGACGGCTTGGGTCGATGTGCCATGGCAGACCAAGGCGGGTGTTGCGCTCCAGTTCGGCAATCACCTGGGCGCCAAGCAGTAAAATGATTGCGCCCACTTCCAAGCTGATCAGCACGATTACCAGGGTGGCCAGCGAGCCGTAAACAGCGTTGACGAAAGACAGATTGACGAAATAGTAAACCAATATTAGCCGCACTCCCTCCCACATTAAGGCCGCGACGAAGCCACCCACTATCGCTCGGTGTAAAGCGATCTTGACCACCGGAAGCACTTTGTAGATGGCGCTGAAGAGTAAGAAAACGCCGATGAAACTGGCTAGGTTAAGCACCGGTTCTGACAACCCCGCTAAGGGCAACTCGCGGTCGAAAAGCAGCATGACCAGTGTGTTTAGCGAACTGGCGAGGGTGACGACCAGGGTTAACACCATTAGTGCGGCCCCGAGAACCACCATAAAAGCGTAAGGCAGCATCACCGACACCCACACGCTGCGCTTGATATGCGGGCTATCCGGCGCATGGAAAATAATCGCTAGGGCATCTTCAAGCATGCGAAAGGCAAATGAGCTGAACAGTAGCAGAATAGGAAAGCTCAAAATGCCGATCACATCACGGGTTTCAAGCAGGCTGCGTACGGCATCCAGCAGTACTTCAGCGTGGGCGGGCGCCATGTGGCGGGCCTGAATAGCCAGCACGTTGAGCAGATGCTGCTGATCGACCACTTGGGTTAATAGCACCACGAGCAGCGCAAATAGCGGCACGATAGAGAGCAAAATGTTATAGCCCACGCCGCCCGCCAGTAGAATGCCGTGGTTTTTGAGAAAATTGCGTAATACACGCCAAGCAAAGAGTACCAACTTAGGGATCAGGAGCAGGGCAGCACTAATAAACGAGGAATTTTGAACCATGGCTTGCCGTTCTCCTTGTACGCTAGCGCCATGATACGCTGCTGGCGCAAGTAAGTAACAAAAGCAAGTAACAAGCGCAAATAACAAGGACGTCAGGAGATGTCAGATCGAGATTAGATAACGAGGTTATTAAAAGAGGGAAAAAGACATTAGCAATAAAAAGGTCGCCCTGACCAGGCGGTAGAAAAGGTCAAGGCAACCGAAGAACATGTGTTAGCTTCTTGCTAAAACGGGCCATCCCTGGCCACCACTCCCCCACCATGAATGGATCAGGGTGCTTTTACCTTAATCTAGGTTATGGTACGCAATTTTTTTAGCTAAATAGTTGCCTATAAAGTAAAAAAACCAAAAAAGTGGTTAAAGTTGACACATAGTAAGTCGATATATACTCCATCTCTTTACTAAAACCCTTTCTAAAGATCGAACCTGGAAGACACACAATGCCCACTTTGCCTATCCCTTCTAATACGGCTCCCCCTAAGTCAGGTCTTGGCTTGCAAACCAAGGTGTTGATACTGGTGTTGCTCCCTCTTTTGGTCGTGACCGTGGCGCTGGTGGGGTTTAACGCCTTTAGCACTACCCAAGATACCAATGACACGCTAGCCGAACAGAGAGAGCTGTTGATTGAAGAGCGTCGAGCGTCGGTACGTGACATCGTACAAATGGCGACCACCGCGATTGCCCCTATTTATGCCGAAGCTGGCGCGAACGACCGTGAAGCCAAAGCACGCGCTGCAGAAATATTGCGCGCGATGCGTTTTGAAGGTGAAAACTACATCTTCGTTTATGAGTTTGACGGCACCAATGTGGTGTTACCCCTCTCGCCTGCGCGTGAAGGCACCAATCTAAACGACTTACAGGCGCCTGACGGTACTTATATCGTGCGTGATTTTATCTCGGTGGGCCAAGGGGGCGGCGGTTTTTACGAATACCCGTGGGAGTATCCTGGCACCAACGAACCAGAGCCTAAGCACTCTTACATTGATCAACTAGAGAAGTGGGGCTGGATAGTCGGCGCTGGTGTTTATATGACCGATGTCGACGACGCCGTTGCCGAGCTTGAAGCCGCGGCTGCCGCCGATTTGCGCCAAAGTATTATATTCTCTTCCCTGTTGGGACTGGGTCTATTTGTTGTCATTGCTCTGCTGACGTACGGCTTGGTGCGTCGCACCGTAGGGCCTATCAAGCGCACCTCTGCGGCTATGCACGATATCGCCCAAGGGCGCGGTGACCTAACCCGCCGGTTAACGGTCGAGAGCAGTGATGAAATTGGCGAGTTGGGCATTCAGTTCAACGCCTTCGTGGCACGCATGCAGGAGACGCTACGTGACGTGCGCAGCAGCACGCTTAGCGTGCATCAGGCAGCGGGTGAAATCTCGCAAAGCTCTGAAGAACTCGCCACACGCACCGAGCAGGCGGCGGCTAATCTGCAACAAACTTCCGCCTCCATGGAAGAGATTACCTCCAACGTCAATCACAGCGCTGACAATGCCCAGCAGGCCAATACGCTAGTGCTCTCCACCGCTGAAGTCGCCCGCGAAGGCGAGGCCGCGATGGGGCAGGTCGAAACGACGATGCAGGATATCAACGACTCCGCATCGCGCATTAGCGACATCATTAGCATGATCGACGCGATTGCCTTTCAGACCAATATTCTGGCGCTTAATGCGTCGGTAGAGGCTGCGCGGGCAGGGGAGCATGGCCGCGGCTTTGCCGTCGTTGCTCAAGAAGTGCGCATTTTGGCCAGCCGCTCAAGCGATGCTTCCAAAGAGATCCGGACGCTTATCGATGCCTCTGTGCAGCACACGAATTCCGGCGCGAAGTTGGTACGCAATGCTGGCGATACCATGCGCGAAATCGTTTCCAGTGTAGCGAAAGTCACCGATGTGATTGGCGAAATCACTGCCGGTGCTAAAGAGCAGAGCAGCGGCATCGGACAGATCAACACCGCCGTGGCAGAGATGGACACCATGACTCAGCAAAACGCGGCCATGGTGCAAGAGTCGACTACCGCCGCCGCTAACATGCGTCGTCATGCGGAGCACCTGAACCAGCTAATCAACTCCTTTGTGCTAGGTGACGATGAGCCCACGCCGCGGCACCAAGCGCTGGCCTCGCCATCTGCCTCCCAGCGGGGCAATGCCAACGGGCTGAAACGCCCAGCGCTTGCTGCAAAACCTTCGTCACAGCCGTCATCTAGCCATCAGGCAGAGGATGAGTGGGAAGCGTTCTAACGGTTGCTTAGCCATCAGTAAAAAACGGGGCTTGCCAAGTGGCAAGCCCCGTTGCGTTTACCGCCCTCAGAAAGCGCGTGGCTAACCACCTGACCAGCCTAATAAAATCGGCACGTAGACGACTAGCAGCAACACCCCGATCAACCCCAGCAGGTAAGGAATGATGGCGCGGGTAATGCGTTCCAGCGGCAGCTGGGTAATCGAAGATGCCACGTACAGATTGATCGCCACCGGCGGGGTAATCATCCCGATGGAGAGCCCCACTACGATAATCAAGCCAAAGTGGATCGGATCAATGCCCAGCTGCAGCACCAGCGGTAACAGCACCGGGGTGAGGATAATCAGCGCACTGGCGGTTTCGATGAATACCCCAGTCAGCAGAATAATTCCGACGATCAGCAGCATGATCACGTAAGGATTGGTGGAGAGCGACAGCACGGCTTGGGCAATCGCCCCCGGCACCTGCCAGCTTGAGAGCGTCCAGCTCAGCACCGCCGACATCGCAATCACCAGCATAATCACCGCGGTGGTCATCGCCGAACGGATCAGCAGTTTGTAAATCTGGGTTAGGTTAAGGTCACGATAGACAAACAGCGACACCAGCATGGCGTAGTTCACTGCCACGACCGCCGCTTCTGAAGGCGTGAATATCCCCGAGAAGATACCGCCGAGAATAATAACCGGCGTCATTAACCCCCAACTGGCATCTTTAAAGGTATGCCAAATGGTGGCCAACGACAGCGGTGTACCCTTGGGGTATTGGCGCTTGTAGGCCTGGGCAATCGCAATGGCCATTAACCCTAGCCCCATCGCCAAACCCGGCAAAAAGCCGTTTAAAAACAGCTTGGAAACCGACTGCTGGGCGATGACCGCGTAGATGATCATGGGCACCGAGGGCGGGATCACCACCCCGATGGTGCCACTGGCGGCGATCAAGCTGGCCGCTGAGGCCGGGTCATAGCCTTTACGCTTGAGCTCCGGCACTAGGCTTGAACCCACCGCCGCCGTGGTTGCGGCACCAGAGCCGGAGATCGCCGCAAAGAACATGCCCGCCATCACCGAGACCACCGACAGCCCGCCGCGCATAAAACCGACTAACGAATCGGCAAAGCTAACCAGCTTTTCGCTCACCTTGCCCTGGGCCATCAAATCCCCGGCGAGGATAAACATGGGTATCGCGACCAGGGCAAAGGAGTTGATGCCCTGAAACATCTGCTGGGTGACCACCATTAGTGGCACGCCGGATTGGTGCAGGGCGTAGAGCGTGCTGGCGCCAATCGCAAAGGCAATCGGCACGCCCAGCAGCATAAACAGGAAGAACAGCCCGAAGAGCAGCAGCGTCATAGCGGCTCCTCCTGAGCGTGGGTCGTCTCGTCGCCCAGCAGCAATTCAATGATATCCACCAGCGAATACCACGCCATGATTGCCGCGCAGATCGGCATCACCGCGTAGACGTAGGTCATCGAAAGCCGCAGCGAGGCGGATTTCTGGAAGCTCTGCACCTGCATATAGCGGTAGCCGATCACGATCAGGGTGATCATAAACGCCAGCACAATCAGCAGCGCAGCAATGCGCGCGATTTGGCGCAGGCGGCCGGGCAGGGCATCCACCACAAAGGTCACGGCGATGTGTCGCCCGCGCTGAAACGCCAGCGTCCCGGCTAGGAAGGTGATCCACACCAACAGAAAGCGGGCGACCTCTTCCGTCCAGCCGACGGCGGTGAACAGCACCCGCGAGACGATCTGTAGGGTAATCACCCCAATCAGCGCCGCCATGCCCGCAAAGACCACGGGCTGGATGATGGCATCCAGCCCGAGCTCGATTCGACGCAGCAGCTTTAACAGCGGTTGAGTCGTGGTGGTCACTTACTTGAGCGCCTCCTGGATGCGCGGCAGGTAATCACCGAACTGTTCGCCGTATTTCTCGTATACCGGCGCGACGGCGGCTTGGAAGGCTTCCATATCCGGTGCGTCGTTAATCTCCATGCCCGCATCGCTCAGCGCTTGCAGCTGCTCGCTCTCCATCTCTGCGTTCACCTGGCGCTCGTGCTCGGCGGCTTCCTGTGCGGCCTCAAGCAGTACCTCTTGCGCCTGTTCCGGTAGTTGGCTCCACGCAGGCATGCCCATCACAAAAATCGCCGGCGCGTAGGTGTGGCGCGAAAGGGTCATGTAGTTCTGGGTTTCATCCAGGTTGAACGAGTGAATCACGTTCACTGGGTTCTCCTGGCCGTCGATGGTGCCCTGTTGCATGGCGGTAAGCGCTTCAGTCCACGCCATGGGAATCGCGTTGGCGCCCAGCTCGCGGAAGGTGTCGGTGTAAACCGGGTTTTCCATCACGCGGATGCGCAAGCCGTCCAGATCTTCCGGCGAGTTTACGGCGCGCTCGCTGTTGGTCAGGTTACGGAAACCGCGTTCGGCGTACGCCATGCCTTTCAGATTCACCTCAGAAAGCTTATCGAGCAGCTCCTGGCCAATCGGGCCATCGAGCACTTCGTAAGCGGCTTCTGGGGAGGGGAACAGGAACGGCAGTTCAAACACCGCCATCTCTTCCACAAAGTTGGCCACCGGCCCGTTGGTGATTACGCCCATATCCACAGTGCCGATCTGCATGCCTTCCAGCAGCGTGCGTTCATCACCCAGGGTGGCGTTGGGGAAAATCTCGATATCGACCTTGCCCTCGGTACGCTCTTCCACCAGCTCTTCAAACTTGGTGGCTGCGATATGGAAACCATCCTGCTCGTTGACCACGTGGGCCAGGCGCAGGGTAACAGGGTCCATATCAGCAAAATCAGCGGCGTTCGCGACGCTGACCAGCGCCAGTGAGATGCCCAGCGCCAGCGTGCTACGTGCAAATGTTTTCATATTATTGTGTTCCCGATTTTTCTAAGGTGCAGAAGTGCTTCCAAAGCATGCACTAGAGAAGGGAAAAGGGTCAATTGAGCAAGCCCGCAAAACCGCTTCGCGGCTGGACACAGCCGCCCCGCACGGTTACGATACGCACCCACAAGCGCCCGTAGCTCAGTTGGATAGAGTATCGGCCTCCGAAGCCGAGGGTCGCAGGTTCAAATCCTGCCGGGCGCGCCATAATTTCAAGGGCTTACGTTAACGCGTAAGCCCTTTTGTTTTGCGTGTGTCAATTCTGTGTCATCAGTGTGCCAAGCTCGTCAACATTTGAGCTAATACCTGTCATCAAGCTAATGACCTTTAGCTCTTACCTGACACAAGGTGTGGCACAGGCTTATTAGCGCACCCCCATCCATTCCGCAAGTTGCTGATTTGCCTTCAATCGTTGGCGTTGTAGTAATGCGCTGTTAAAAATTCCATCCAGAGAAGACGTTGGCGTGGCAAGCGGCAGTGCTACGGCAGCTTCATCACGAAATTGCTGACGGACTGTACTGGCATCGAGATATTGCCACCAGTGCATAATGTCCTGTTTAGCCTTTTGCATCACTTGAGCTGCAGGCAGTCGATCCGATTTGGATTGATTGGCTTTTGCTGTCGCTGGCAGCAAATTCCATAGATCATTGTTGTTCCAGCGCGACCAGGGAAAGCAGTGGTCGATAGCGTAATTTTGCCTGTGCAAATCATTTTGTGACCAGACGCAAGACAGTGGAGCCGGTTCATGTAAACGTTGACTGACCAGTTGACGCGCCTGCTGTGTGTCACGGCGACTTTCTTGCCACTGCAAGGCGAGATGTAATGTGCCGATATCGTAAGTGGCGTCATACCGCTGCATTAACTGAGCCCACTCATGAACAATGGCGGGCTCGATCCAGCAGGCGTAGCGGCTCATAGAGTCCCATAGTGAGGTAGGGATACGAAATGTTCCGAAAGAAGCCAGCGTGGCGCTATCAAGTCGAACGGCCTGTTCGCGGATGCGTAGCCCTTGATAACTTCCATCAAATACAGGCCGCTGGCTGCCGGGCCAGGTGGTGAAGTGAGCAGGCATCTTTAGAACTGTTTGGCAGGCATCGCGGATTGCTCGCATGACGGTGGCAGCACATTGAGGATCATAAAAGGCTGAGCCAATGCGCAGATCATGTGGCGATAGTTGCTTTAAGCGATAGAAATCATCCTTAGCGAAACTATACCCCTTCTCGCCGGGAGATTGGCGCAAATCACGCTCTATCAATAAGGGACGGTACAGTTTCATCCAGAAGAGCCCTACTGCTCCCAGAGGTACCGTCACCCATTCTTCTGTTCGTGAAATCACTATGCCAGGTGCGCTATCGGCAAGGCGTGTCAGCGTGCGTAGCAAACCGAGCTTGTAAGAAGATGCCTTGTCGTCATTAACGATAATATGCCGAAGGGAAGGCAGTGCCCCAGTGCCATCATCAGGTAGCCTGAAAACACGTAGATGCCAAGCAACACCCTGGCGCCCAAGTTGGTCGTCGCTATGACTTGCCTGCACGGGGAGTAACGCCAAATCACGAGCCCAGCTATCCAACATGCTCATGTTGACCGAATGAAACTGACGCTCATTGCTATCCGGGCCTTCACGGCAGGTGATTACCATAAGCCCACCCGGCGCAAGCAGTGAGCTAAGAACCCGCAAAGCACGTTGCTGTTCATTAGGTGGTAAATGCATCCACACCGCTGATACCAGAATCAGTTGAAAGCGCTGTGAAAGCTGACGGATGCAATTTAAAGCAGGCAAAGTATCGTCAATCCAACTGACATCCCTTTCTTGCGTATACATTTGCCCTAACGTTCTCAGCTTTTCTGCTGGCTCTACTGCCATTACCTGCCAACCACGCTCTGCAAGCGCTTTAGCATCGCGCCCGCTTCCAGCGCCAACGTCTAGTGCTAAGCCGACTTGCTCAGGGAGTTGATGCAGCCACTCGCCATGGACATTTTCAAAGCCTAGCGACTGGTACTGGTCAAACAATTGATGGGCGTGGTCGTCGTAGAAACGCATCGACGTAATGAATGGTTGGGAATTCGCCATGCCAAATCCTTGGTAAGCAGTCACATAAATGCACTTAACCTTACCAGTTTTGTGCACCTCTGGTGGTGAGTGAGATGCTGGGTAATTCAGCTATCGGCCGAGGCTGTGTGAAAACGCTTGAAGAGCCTCGGTCCGGCCAAAAAATGATCAAAAATCGCGCTCCCTCGCTAAATTTGAGTCATCTTCATTGCGAAATTTCTCCAGATTTCGCGTACGGGCGTCAACTTCTGGACGGCTTAACAGTTTTCACACAGCCTCGGCCAAGACCGGACGTTGAGGGAATGCTGATATAACGCCTGCATTTGTGGCTGGTTTGGAGCGCAGCGGAAAATCAGTCCGGCAACATGCGCTTGTTAGGTTTATTGAGCAGCTTCATCACTTACTTCTCTGGGTGCGTATTCCGCCCTATCGTGACCGCCCATTCCGTTTGAACGTGACCGTCTGTTCTGGATGATGGTGACCGCGCATTCCGTTTTATCGTGACCGATTTTGGGCAGTTTTCCGGAATCGCCG